>CACXGO010000022.1 GCA_902767245.1 uncultured Erysipelotrichaceae bacterium | reverse complement strand
TTTTACGATCTTAAATGGTAATATAGCCAAATATCTAAATCAAAGTGGCTCCAGAATGGCTCCAGCCCTTATTTTAGGTATTTTTTGATAAAAAGAAAAACTCGCGTTTTCCCTTATTTTATTGGGGTTTGCGAGTTATTTACCATGACATTGCTTATATTTTTTACCACTGCCACATGGACACGGATCATTTCTTCCTACTTTGTTACTAACTCTTTTTGGTGCTTTCTTAGATTCTTTTGATTCTCTATTTTCAGCAGTTCCTTCTGCAACTTGTTTTCTTTCAATATTTTGGCGTATTTCTGCTTTCATCAAATACATAGTAATTTCTTTGTCAATTGTTTTTAACATATTAACAAACATATCTCCACCTTCTTTTGTATATTCACGAAGTGGATTTTCATTACCGTAGCCTCTTAATTGAATACCTTCCATTAATATCGACATTGAATTTATATGTTCCATCCAATGTGTATCTATTACACGAAGTGCTATTGCTCTTTCAAAGTCATTTCCAATTTCTTCTGGTAATTCCTTTAATTTTTCCTCAAATTCTCTTACTATACGTCCATATAATAAATCTTCAAGACCAGTTTTATCTAATGCTTTTATTTCTTCTAAATCAATTTTTTTCTTCAAAACATTTTGATTAAAATGTTCTAAAATTTCTGACTTGTCATTTTCACTTAATGACTCACTTATTACATAATGATCTTCAACTACATCTAAAACATGATTTTTAAACGCATCTAATACGATTTCATGAATAGATTCATTATCGATGATTTTATTTCTTTTTTCATAGATTTCTAATCTTTGTTGATTAACTACATTATCATATTGAAGTAAATTTTTACGAATATCAAAGTTATTACCTTCAACTCTTTTTTGAGCTGATTCAATTGTATTTGAAAACATTTTGTTTCTAATTGATTGATCTTCGCTAAAACCTATTCTTTGAAGCATAGCTTTTGTACGATCAGCACCAAATCTAACCATTAAATCATCTTCAAATGAAATACAAAATTGACTTGCACCAGGATCTCCTTGACGACCAGATCGACCACGTAACTGATTATCTATACGTCTTGATTCATGTCTTTCTGAACCAATTACAAAAAGTCCTCCAAGTTCTCTTACTTCATCATTAATTTTAATGTCAGTTCCACGTCCTGCCATGTTTGTTGCAATTGTAACGGCACCTTTTTCTCCAGCTTTTGCAATAATTTCAGCTTCACGTGCGTGATTTTTAGCATTTAAAACTTCGTGATAAATTCCTTCTTTTTTAAGCATCGAACTAATAAGTTCACTGGTTTCTACAGCAATTGTACCAACAAGAATTGGTTGTCCTTTTGCATGACGTTCTTTAATTTCACGAACAATTGCTTTATATTTACCGGCCTTTGTTGCATATAATAAATCACCATAATCAATTCTGGCAACTGGCTTATTAGTTGGAATTGTTATAACATACATGTTGTAAATGTCTCTAAATTCTTCTTCTTCAGTTTTCGCAGTACCAGTCATACCAGATAATTTTTTATACATTCTAAATAAATTTTGAAATGTAATTGTAGCCAAAGTCTTAGTTTCTTCTTGAATTTCAACATTCTCTTTAGCTTCAATAGCTTGATGTAATCCTTCAGAATAGTTTCTTCCTGGCATTAAACGCCCTGTAAATGGATCAACTATAATTACTTTTCCTTCTTGAACAACATAATCTACATCTTTGTGCATTGCATAATTAGCTTTTAAAGCTTGCCCAATAAAGTGAACTAAAGTTGTATTATTAATATCATAAAGATTATCAACACTAAATGCTTTTTCTGCTTTTGAAATCCCTATTTCATCTAAAGAAACAGCTTTTGTTTTTTCGTCATAAATATAGCCTTCATTTTCTTTAAGTGATTTAGCAAACATATCTGCCTGCTTATAAAGATTTGCAGAATGCATAAATCCACCAGATATAATAAGTGGTGTTCTTGCTTCATCAATTAAAGCAGAGTCAACTTCATCAATAATAGCATAATTAAGCCCTCTTTGAACACGATCTTCAGCTTTAACAACCATATTATCTCTTAAGTAATCAAATCCTACTTCATTATTTGTAGTATAAAGAATATCACAATTGTAAGCATCTCTTTTTTCCAACTTACTCATTGCTCTTAAGTTAACTCCAACACTAACACCTAAAAACGAATAAACTCCACCCATCCATTCAGCATTACGTGTTGTTAAGTATTCATTAACAGTAATTACATGAACTCCTTTTCCTTCTAAAGCATTTAAATATGCCGGAAATATTGTTACTAATGTTTTACCTTCACCGGTTTTTAATTCGGCTATGTTACCATTATGAATAGCAATAGCACCTAATATTTGAACATAATAAGCTTTTTCCCCTAACACACGATAAGCAACTTCACGGGCAACCGCATAAGCCTCAACTAAAATGTCATCTAAGGTTTCACCTTTTGCTAATCTTTCTTTAAATTCAGGAGTTTTTGCTTTTAATTCATCATCAGACATTTTTTGAATTTTTTCATCTAAAGCAAAAACTTGATCAGCTTGTTTTTTAAATTTTTCAAGTTCACGATATTCGTGATCAAACATTTTCTTAAATATATTCATAACTTATAATCATCTCCAATATAAACTATTTTATCAAAAAAAGCTTAAAAATAAAAGACTTTATAAAAAAAGATAAGTAAAAACTTATCTTGTTCTTCTTTGTTCATTTTTGTATTGTTCATCAGTTGGAGTTATTGTAGTCCATTTGCCATCTCCACGGTCTTCTATTTTAGCTCCTCTAGGCAATAACTCTTTTATTTTATTAATATCTTTTTTTAATTTTAATAATTCTCATACCTACAATTTTTATTGTTTGGTTTCAATTAAACCATAATTCCCGTCTTTGCGAACATATAATATACATACACATTCGCGTTTAATATCTTTATAAACAAAGAATTCATGACCCAAAAGTTCAAGTTGCATAATTGCTTCTTCTTCTGACATTGGTTTCATTTCTATTTCTTTATGTTTAACAATCTTTTTTTCTTCTTCTGCTTCATTTTCATCTATTTCATATTTTAAATTGAAATCAATTGATGTCTCTTTATTCTTTTTCTTACTTAATCTTGTTTTGTTTTTCCTTATTTGTCTTTCTAATTTGTCTACTACTAAATCAATTGCAGCATATAGATCTCTATTTTTGTCTTCTGCTCTTAAAATCAATTTTTTAGCAGGGATTGTAACCTCAACAATTTGATCAATGTCTTTTACCTTTATAAGTACTGTTGCGGTCAATTCATTAGGATCATTAAAGTATTTATCTAAACGACTTAATTTATTAATAATATAGTCTTTTATAGCAGGGGTTACTTCTACTTTACGTCCTCTAATAATAAATTTCATATTATCATCCTTTCTAAGAGTATTATATCACAAACGCAATTAAAAAACCACTTATACAAGAGCGGTTTTAATTTCAATTACATTTTTAGCTTGTAATCCTTTGTCTGTTTGCACTAAATCAAACTCAACATACTGACCCTCTACTAAGGTTTTGTAACCTTCAGATAGAATTGCTGAGTAATGTACGAAGATATCTTCGCCATCTTTGTATTCAATAAAGCCAAATCCCTTGTCATTATTGAACCATTTTACTTTACCCTTCATAATATTCTCCCTTCTATCTACTGCATAATTAAAATATACTCCTTGATGCGTTGTAGTTCAAGAAAATAAGGCCTTCAAATTCCGACATTTTTTATCGCAACAAAAATTATTTTACTATATGAAATTTAATTTTTATTAAAATATGTCTGAAATTGTCATATTTTTGTCTGAAATGAATTTTTTACTACAAAAATTTACAATTTTTGATGTTTTAAGTCAAAATCAATGCAATTTGAACAAAGTTTATTTTAGGCCATTAAAAAGATGCTAAAATTTAATTGTGATGATAGATGAGAAGTGCTGTGCTCAATAGATTAATGCTTTTTATAAATAATGGTTCATATTCAAAAGAAGACTTAGAAAAAATTCATTATGGACTTGAAGCAATATATATTTTTATTACTAAAGGAATAGTCATTTTTACAATTTCTTACATCCTAGGTTTATTAAAATATACTTTAATATTTTTACTTTTTTATGGAATTTTAAGATCGTTTGCTTGTGGATTGCATGCCGCTAGTAGCTTTGCTTGCTTAATTGCTTCTACATTAGTATTTATTATAATTCCTTATCTCTGCAAAACATTAATTATAAATAGAATTTTTTGTATTGCCGCTATGGTTTTATCATTATTATTAATGATAAAATATGCTCCTGCGGATACAAAGAAGAGACCAATAGTTAACAATAAAAAAAGAAAAAAACTAAAATATATTTCAGTTTTCTTCTCAACTACTTACATTATTTTGGCACTTATTGTCAAAAAAAATATTATTTTAAATTCGTTAATGTTTGGTTTAGTTTTTGAAACAATAATGATTTTACCTATAACATATAAGTTGTTTGGATTGCCATATAATAATTATATTAATTATTTGAAAACAAATAAATAGAAAGGAGGTTTACTCATGGATTTTTTATCAAAATTATTTGCAAGCTTTGCACTATTTACAGCTAATGGTTCTGAAAAAGCAACTCCTTGGTTATGGTTTGATGAACCAGAAACACCAGCAAGTTTAATAAAATAAAAGGGTTTTACCCTTTTATTTTTATGCCAACTTTTTGAATAAAGAGATTACTTACAATTTCTGTTTGATTGTAGATTTCTTCGTTATTATTAACAATCTCTTTTACTAGTAATAATCCATAGCCATGACTCTCGCCTTTTGTTGTAAAACGAGTTTTCCCCAACTTTTCAAAATCAATTTGCTCGTAAAATTCATTGGCTATTTCAAAAACAAAGTAATTATCTTCAATATATATTTCAATTGAAATTTCTTTTTTATCATAACTCTCAACTGCTTCAATTGCATTATCTATTAATACGCCAATTATTTTATAAAAGTTTTGTAATAAACTAACATTAATTGAATTCAAAATATATTTGTTGATATTTTTTGGTACTCTTAAGTTATTATTAATTTTTTTTTGATTTCATTGTTAATAATTTATAATATATGAGTCCTTTTAATCCACCTTCTGGTATATTGGCAACTTTTGTTATTAATTCTTTATCGTCATCATATTTATTTTTTATCATATTTTCTATATATTCTTTTGCCACTTTATTATTTTTTATTAAATCTTTTAAAACAATTAATTCGTTTCTGTTTTCGTGGTTTTTAATTTTGATTTCATTAATAACATTTTCATATTTTGTTGTTATTTCTAACATTATATCCAAATCTTTTTTTATTTTATCCCTTTTTTTATAACTTAAAATAATAAATGAAATCACATAAACGTAATCGACAAATGCAAAAACAAATACTATTAATTTTACTAACTGACTTAAATCAAAAAAAATTAAATATAAAGTCATTAACAAAATGATAATTACATACATTCCGCAAAAAGCAATGTTATATGATTTAAAAATATAAGGTGAATTTATCAGTTTATTTAAAAATTTATTAAATGGCTTAATACTCATTATTATGATAAAAAATATAATTATTAAATAACTTATATAGTTATTATTGTATGCATTTATATCTTTTGCGCTTATAAGCATTTTTAAGATTATACTTAGTGATATTATAACTATAACTTCAGAAAGAATAAACATAGCAAAGCAAATGATTGAAGTAATTGTTATCTTCATTGGATTATTCTCATCATTTTTAAAGAGAAAAATATTACTTAAATTATAAATTTGAAATAGGATTATGATTCTTAAAACATTCGTAGTAAGTAAATAGGCTGTGAAACTGTAAATTGAAAGTATTAAGATAACTACATATATCTTAAAGTTTTTGTAATTAATCTTACAATTTAAAACTTTTGAAGTTGCATAAATCATTGCCAGAGCATTAAACAAATTTAAAATGAAAAAACTTAATGTCATACTTTGTCAAACTCTTTCTTATATATTCTCGATACCATACTAATTGTTTCTCCATTATCAAATTTAATAATGTGATGGTTAATATCAGCTACTCTGACTCTATTTTTATTGACAATACATGATCTATGTGAAAAAACAAAATTATCTGACAATTCTTGTTTAATTTCATTAAGTTGTTTAGAAATCAAAACTTCTAAGTAATCTGTTTTTATTACACATTTTCTTTCCACCGAATCACGGGTAATATATAAAATATCATCAAGCGGAATTGTATATATAATTCCATTTTTATTATATTTTAACATTTGATTGCTATTAACCTTTTTGAGTGCTGTTTTTAATACTTTGCTTAATTTTGGTTCATAATTATCATATTTATTAATAAAAGATAAAAACAAAAATTCTTTTTGCAATATTGTATAACCTAATTCTTCGTGAGCAGTAAGAAAAATAATTATACTATTATAGTCAATATTTCTGATTTTTCTAGCTATATCTATTCCAGACGAAGTAGGTGTTTCAATATCTAAAATATAGATTTTATTTGGTATTTTTTCCTTTACTAACTCTAAAAACTTGGCATCATAATCACTAAATAAATGTATTTCGTAGCCAACATCGTTATTCATCATTGTATTTTCAATGATTTTTTTTACTTTATTTAATATATTTTTATTATCATCACATACTATAAAATTAATCACTATACTCACCTACTTAAATAATTTTAACATATAAATATAATTTTTAAAATAAAAAAGAGAAATAATGATTTCTCTTATTTAACAAATGGTAACAATGCCATAAAACGTGCTTTTTTTACTTCGTTTGCAACAATACGTTGATGTTTTGCACATGTACCTGTTGCTCTTCTTGGTAAAATCTTACCCTTATCAGCACTTACATACTTTTTCATTACTTCAACATCACTATATTTTACTTCTTTACCAGCACATAATTGACATACCTTTTTCTTCTTCTTAAAAAATTCTGCCATAATTTCCTCCTTATTCTAGGAAGTTATCATCGATAGAAACACTATCACCAAAATCTGCAAATGGATCAGAATCCACATTTACTCCAGTTGGAGCATCTTGATAATCATATGGACTTACATCCTCTTGTATTCTTTTTTGGCTTTGAGCTTTACTTTCTAAAAATTGTACATTATCAGCTACAACATCCATTGTGTATCTCTTGTTTCCATCTTTATCATTGAAACTTCCAGTTTGAATTCTTCCTTCAACTGAAACTAAACTACCTTTATCTAAAAAGTTACATACATTTTCAGCTTGTTTACGCCAAATAATTATATTTATAAAATCTGTTTCTCTTTCGCCATTTTGATTATTAAATGTACGATTAACAGCTAAAGAAAAACGAGCGTATGGAACATTTGATGAAGTATATCTTAGTTCAGGTTTGGCAGTTAATCTGCCTATTAACATAACTCTGTTCATAAATACCTCTTTCTTAATCTTCTTTTTTAGTAATTAAGTGACGAATTATGTCTCCACTAATTAATGCTAAACGATCAAATTCTTTAATTGCTTTATCGTTTTTTGCTTCTGTATCAACTATATAGTAGTATCCGCTTCTATATTTGTTAATTTCATAAGCTAATTCTCTTTGACCCATTTCAGTAACATTAACAACTTTTGAATCTTTAGTAGCTAAAACATCATTGAATTTTTTAACTACAGCTGCAAGTTCTTCTTCACTTAAAGTTGGACGTACAATGTACATTACCTCATATTTTTTCATTTTTACACCTCCCTATGGTCTAATGGCTTTAAAAAAAGCAAGGAGTAATCAAATACTCGCCATTGATTATAACAAAAAAAAGGTTGTTTGTAAACAACTTTTTTAGATAATTATTGAAATTTAGTAATATCTGTTATTTTTGCTCCAAAATATGGTTTTTCTTTTGATTCTTCCTTTAAAAATAAAGCAAAAGTATCATTTAAATACAACTTTTTAGGTTCACTTGGTTTATGAAATGCAGTATTTTTTACACCCATACCTGCTTCACTTTTTATTTTTCCGCCTTTTTCATCTAAATCAAATTGAATAGTTTGAATTGCTTTATAAATATATAGTTCTTCACCTTCATATGTTTTAAATGCTTTATTTTCTAATTCATCATATTCTCTTTTATAATTGAGTGATAACATTGGAGCTTTAAATTCATCATTATCACCCATATATATTTCACCTTCATAATTTTTTTCTTTAGATGTCATATTTTTATATATTTCATCAAATGTTTCACCACTTGGATTTTTGTACATTATTACTTCATCATTTGATTTTGTTTTAATTGAGATAGCAAAATTTTGATTATTTTCATAAAACAATATTTTTATTTGATTTTTTAACTCCTTTTTTGAATCTGGTGATATTCCAAAATATTTAATATTTTTATATTTTCCAAAATCATTATTAGATAAAACATCAAATTTTTTTTCAAATTCAAATTCTCTATATAACATAGTATAAAATATTAAACTTCCGTCCCATGAAAATTCATCTAATATTTCACTTTCTTGATTAAATTTTTCTTTTAAACTTTGCTCTATTTCTGACTTTAATTCTGGTGTTGCATAACCATATTTTTTATAATAATAGGATTCTGAAATTTCTGATTCTTTAAAACTTTCTTTATTTAGGTTTCTTGCTACATCATTATCTATTTCAATATCTTTTTTTACATATTCATTTTTTAAATCATTCCAAATTAATTGAAATGTTGCACACCACAGGCCATTATCACCTATTCTATCTTCAGTTGTTGCAACAATTTCTTTTGTTTGAGTTTGTGTCTTTTTTACTCTTTCTCCACATCCACTAATTAAAAATAAACATAATAATAATACTATTACTTTTTTCATAACAATCACCATTTTTATTATAAAATAAAAAAGTTGTAAAAACAACTTTTATACATTAAATCTAAAATAAACTATATCCCCATCTTGCATTACATATTCTTTTCCTTCGATACGAAGTTTTCCAGCTTCCTGAACTTTTTTTTCAGAACCTAAAGCTTTTAAATCTTCAAAACTCATAACTTCAGCGCGGATAAAACCTCTTTCAATATCACTATGAATTATTCCTGCACATTTTGGGGCTTTTTCACCTCTTACAAAAGTCCATGCTCTCACTTCATCGCTTCCAGCTGTAAAAAAAGTTTCAAGACCTAATTTACGATATGTCTTTTTAATTAAAGAATCAAGACCGCTTTTCTTTATTCCAAGCTCATTTAAAAATTCTAACTTTTCGCTTTCGGTTAAGTCTGCCAACTCTGATTCTATTTTTGCACACATAACAATCACATCATCATGAACATATTCTTGTAATTTTTCAACATAAAAATTTGTTCCTTTAATTAAGTCTTCTTCAGTTACATTTGCTACATATATTATTGGCTTTATAGTAAGTAAATTATATGATTTGACTTTTTTTAATTCTTCTTCATCAAGATCAAGATTTCTTAATGCCATTTCGTTTTCTAATGCATCTTTCAATTTCTTTAAAAGTATACTTTCGGCTTTAACTTCCTTATCAGCAGACAATTCTGCTTTTTTGCCAATTTTGTTTATACGATTATCTACTACTTCTAAATCTGCAAGCATTAATTCAATATTAATTATATCAACATCTCGTACTGGATCAACCTTTCCTGCGACATGCGTAATATTTGAATTATCAAAGCATCGCACAACTTCACAAATAGCATCTACTTCACGAATATGTGATAAAAATTTATTTCCAAGTCCTTCGCCTTTAGATGCACCTGCTACTAAACCTGCAATATCAATAAATTCAAAAGATGTTGGTACAAAACTTTTTGGCTGATACATATCTTTTAAAAAAGTCATTCTTTCATCTGGTAATTCCACTACCCCAACATTTGGTTCAATTGTTGCAAATGGATAGTTTGCTGCGAGTGCATTTTTTTTAGTTATTGCATTAAAAAGTGTAGATTTTCCAACATTTGGTAATCCAACAATTCCTGCTTTTAAACCCATAACAACCTCCTATAAGCTTGGTAATACTCCTATACCAAGAGGTATTCCAACGACATACCATGTTATTATAATGACTAACCATACAATTGTAAAGAGAATTAGTAATGGTGATAATGTTTTATATAGTTTTGCAAACCCATAATCACCTTTTTCTGTGTATTTGTATATTAAGCCAAATAAAATGGCTGCATATGGAAATAACATTGATATGCTTTTTCCAATTCCATCAGATACAGTAAAAATGAATTGTGCAAAACTAGCACTCATATTTGCTCGCATTAATAACGGAACAATTGTTGGTGCAATAATATTCCATTTTGATAAACTGTCTGGCATAATTATACCAACTATAATTAAAACTAAGAAAAGTATGATTATTAATCCTAATCCTGTAATTTCTAAAGTACTTAGCCAATTTACTAATGCCGATACTAAAAATTCATCTAAATTAGTAAATTTTACCACTGCTATTAATTGTGACATAAAAAACATAAAAACAAATACTAATGACATTCCTGAAAAACAAGTTGAAAAATTTCTTGTAAAATCATCAAAAGTTTTAATTTTTTTAGAAGAAATACCATAGATTGTTCCTAATATTATTAAAATCACACTAAAAATATAAACATATGATTCTTGAAATGGTGAACCAGGACTTAATAGTCTTGATAAATATGTTTCCCCTGATCCTAAAAGCCATCCACTTAAAGGGAAGCCAGGAATAATTGAGTATATTAAAATCAAAAGCATAATTAAAAATGCAATCTTAGATTTTTTTAATCCCTTATGTGCTACTTCAAGCTCTTCAAATTCTTCCTCGTTCTGCATTTTTGGTGCTCTAGGGATAAGATATTTATCAATAATTAGTTTCCCAAACACAACAAATATTAATAAACTTGATATCAAAATATATATTAAAGATGAAGATTTAAATAAATAATTTGGATCTACTGATAAAACTGCAGACTTTTCTGTTAAACCACCTAATACCTCATTTAAATATGTTGGTAAAATTCCTGTTGCTTGACCCATTGATAAAGCAATAAATGCGGTTATAATTCCAATAACTGGATTTTTATTTAAATTCTTATATATATATGCTGTTAGTGGCAAGAATAGTGCATAACTATTTAAACCTAATGATCCTAATAAACAACCAATAACTAAAGTCAAAACTATAATAAATGACAATTTAAATTTTCTTGCATTTTTGAATAATTTTTTAAATAAGCCACTGCGGTCAGCAAAACCAATGCCTAACATTGCTATAACAAAGCCATATAATGCATTGATGCTTTTCAAATTTTCAATGATTGAAGAAAATAAATGACTTATCCCTTCTTTTGATAAAACATTATTAACGCTTATAGCTGTTGTTGATAATTCACCATTTATAATTTCAGTTTTATTAGTTGTAAGTCCTAATTTTGATAATAAAAAACTTAAAGCAATAACTAAAATTGATGTAATAATAAGTGTTAAAATCGGTCCAAGTGATAAGCTTTTTCCTTTTTTTTGTGCCATATTTCCTCCTATTTATTAATAATTTTTTTTATTTTTTTATTAAATTCAATTCGTGGAAGCATAACTATATGTCCACAATTTAAACATTTTATTTTTACATCCATTCCTAACCTTACAATTTCCCATTCATTTGTACCACAAGGATGAGGTTTTTTCATTACCACAATTGAACCTAATTTGTATTCACTATTCATGATTTATTCACCTTTTATATCTAAAACACTTAAGATTCTATTTAAATCTGCGTTATTAATAAAACTGATAATCATTTTGTTGTCTTTTATTTTAACTTTGGCATCCAATTTTTCGCGCATTAAATCTTCTACATATTTATAATCCGAATTGGTAACTTTTCTTGTTATTTTATTAGTTCTAGAATATATTGGATTTTCTAATAATGCTTCAGTTGCTCTTACTGTTAAATTTTCTTTGACTATTTTTTCTGCTATTTCACATATTTTCTTAGAATCAGAAAGTTTACTTAAAACTCTTGCATGTCCCATACTTATTTCATGATCTAATATTTTTCTTTGAACGCTTTCTGGTAGACGTAGTAATCCTAAAATATTTGTTATATGGCTCCTACTTTTTCCAACTTTTGTTGCAAGCTCTTCTTGTGTCAAATTTAAATTCTCCAACATTTTTTGATATGCTGATGCCTCTTCAATTACTGTTAAATCCTCTCTTTGCAAATTCTCAAGCAAAGCAATCTCCATCATTTGCTCATCAGTAAAATCTCTTACTATTGCTGGAATTGTTGTTTTACCTGCTAATTTACTAGCGCGATAACGTCTTTCTCCAGCAATTATTTCATAACCTTTAATACTCTTTTTTACAATTATTGGTTGAAAAACGCCATGTTCTTTTATTGATTCTGCTAATTCGTTTAATGCTTCCTCATCAAAAGTTTTTCGTGGTTGATATGGATTCGCTCTTAACTCTTCAATATTTAATTCTACAATTGTTTCTTTTGAAGCATCTTCATAAATTTTTTGTTCAAAATTTTCAATGTCTAAATTTTCTGTATTAAATAATTGTTCAAGTCCTCGCCCTAAAGCTCTTTTTTTAGTTTCCATTTCGTTCTAACACTTCCTTTGCTAAATTTAAATAAGCTTCTGTCCCACGACATTGAGGATCATAAGCAATTATTGGTTTTCCATAACTTGGTGCTTCTGATAATCTTACAGAACGTGGAATTATTGTATCATATACTTTTTCTTTAAAATATGATTTTATGTCTTCTACTACTTCAAGTCCCAAGTTAGTATGACTTAACATTGTTAGTAGAACTCCTTCTATTTCCAATTTTGGATTTAGGTTTCTTTGCGCCATCATAATTGTATTTAAAAGTTGCATAATTCCTTCCAATGCAAAAAATTCACATTGCACGGGAATAATAACTGAATCAGCAGCTGTAAGAGCATTTTTAGTTAAAAACCCTAACGATGGTGGACAATCTATAATTATAAAATCAAAATTGTCTTTTACTTGGCTTAAATACTTTTTTAATTGATTACCCGAATTAAAAGTTGGATCCTTGTGTTTTCTTTCAATTAATTCAAAATCTATACCTGCTAAATTTATTGTCGCTGGTATAATATATAAATTTCTAAATTCTGTTTTTAATATTGCCGAATCAACAGTTGCTTTATCTGATAACAAATCATAAATACTACTTACAACATTAGCTTTATTTATACCAACACCTGTTGTTGCATTGCCCTGAGGATCTAAATCCACGAGCAAAACCTTACGTTTTAAAAAACCCAAGGATGCTGCTAAATTTATACTTGAAGTGGTTTTTCCTACACCACCTTTTTGATTTACTAGTGCTATTATTTTACCCATACTAATCACCATTTTCTTAATACTTATTCATTTTATATGATAACATAAATTGACAAAAAAATCTATTACAATAAAAATAATATTAAGAATACTTAATATTATTTATCCAATACTAACTTCATTTGAAGAAGATATTGTTATAACTGCTTCATTATAATAATTTGTTTCAAGCAAGTTTTCTCTTACTAAATCTGATATCCTTAAATTGCAGATTTCAGAATCATTGCATAATCCTTTTTTCTTATAAGCTAATGCCGACGCTCTTACTGCATCTTTCTTAGCTTTTTCTAAATACTCACTATATTTTTCTTTAAATTCATTTAAGTCTTCAAAAACTTCAAAAATGTAATTTTTATTATATTTTTTTATTAAAACAACATTTTCTAATGAAAAAGACTCATCAGTTCGCGGATTTATAAAATCTCCAAAAAATTTTGATGCAGGAATTCTTAAACTCATGCCTTCTTTAAAATCAGATAAATCATTACTATTTTCTAATTCTTCTTCACTAATATTAAACTTAGAAGAAATAGTAAAAATCGTATCGCCAGATTTAACTATATATGTTTTATCTTTCAATTTTATATAATTTTCTAAAGCTAGATATCTTAAAGAAATAAAGCAAATATTTTCTTCTCTACACCATGTTGGTTCGCCTTCTATTTTAATTAAATTCTCTGCAGCGCTTTTGATTTCGCTTATTTGAGCTTGATAAGCTTTTTCTGCGCCTTTTTTTGTGATACTTTCAATTGAAATAATTCCTATTACTCCAAGCAAAGATAAAATTATTATTACTGCCAATATTTCTACTAGAGTAAAACCTTTATTTTTCATTGTTATCACCAATTTTAATTTTATCATAAATCAAAAAAAAAGGAAAGATTACTTTCCTATTCTTCAGATATTTTCTTTTCTGATTTTTCTTCTTTGTTTTCTAATTCATCATCTTCCGGCATTCTTTTATGCTCTGCTAAAAAATCAATTTGTTCTTTAGTAATTGTTTCATATTCTAACAATGTATTAGCTATTAAATCTAACAATTCTCTATTTTCTTTTATAATCTTTTTAGCTACTTTATATTCGGTATCAATAATTTTTCTAATTTCAGTATCAATTTCAAATGCTACTTGACTAGAAAAGTTACGCGATTTTGTATAATCTCTTCCTAAGAACACACTTGATTCCGGTTGTTCAAATTGAACTGGTCCTAAATCACTCATTCCATATTCAGTTACCATTGCACGAGCTATTTTTGTTGCTTGTTCGAAGTCGTTATGAGCTCCTGTTGTTATTTCATCAAATTCAACTTCTTCAGCAACACGACCACCAAGTAACCCAGCTATTCTTTCTAATAATTCTTTTTTCGTTGCAGTATACTTTTCTTCTTTTGGAAGCATTAAATTATAACCGCCAGCATTTCCTCTTGGAATAATTGTTATTTTTTGAACATCTGAAGCTCCTTCTAACTTTATTCCAACAACTGCATGACCGGCTTCATGATATGCAACTAATCTTTTTTCGTTTTCAGTGTATTTTTTTGATTTTTTAGCTGGTCCCATTAAAACACGATCATGTGCTTCATCAATTTCTGCCATTGTAATTTTTTCTTTATTACGACGTACAGTAAGTAAAGCTGCTTCATTTAATAAATTTTCCAAATCTGCCCCTGAAAAGCCAACAGTTCTTTTCGCAATATTAGCTAGATTAACATTTTTAGCAAATGTTTTCCCTTTAGCATGAACTTTTAATATTTCTTCTCTTCCTTTAACATCAGGTAAATTTACTGTTATTTGACGATCAAAGCGACCTGGTCTCAATAATGCAGGATCTAGAACATCTGGTCTATTGGTTGCTGCAATTATAATTATGCCTTCATTTGCACCAAAGCCATCCATTTCAGTCAATAATTGATTTAGAGTCTGCTCTCTCTCATCATGACCGCCGCCTAATCCGGCTCCTCTTTGACGTCCAACAGCATCAATTTCATCTATAAAAATTAAACATGGAGCATTGTTTTTGGCTTGCTTAAACATATCACGAACACGTGAAGCGCCAACTCCAACAAACAATTCTACAAAATCAGATCCACTTATAAAATAAAATGGTACATTTGCTTCTCCAGCTACCGCTCTTGCAAGTAATGTTTTTCCTGTTCCTGGAGGGCCAACTAATAAAACTCCCTTTGGAATTCTTGCACCCATTTTTTGAAATTTCTTTGGATTTTTTAAAAAGTCAATTAATTCTTGTACTTCTTCTTTTTCTTCATCTAATCCGGCAACAGAATCAAAGGTTACTTTTTTGTTTTCTTCACTCAATCTTGCACGACTACGGCCAAAATCCATTGATTTGTTTGCACTTCCTAATTGCTTACTTAATATATAGAATGCAGCTCCAATTACTATAACCATTGGAAGGGTACTCAATATATATACTAATATTCCTGAACTAGGATCATTAATAGTTGTTGTTTTTACTCCTAATTCTTCTACCTTTGATAGAAGTTCAGATACTGCAGTATCAGTTAAAGGCATTTTTACAACAAAAATTTCGTTCTCTTTATATTCTTTAAGTTTCCCTTTTATTTGATAAACCATTGCATTACTTTTTGGAGTAATTTCAATTTCAGTTATTTCTTTATTATTTAATTTTTTGGAAAACTGGTCATAAGTAAATTCATTTACTTTTCCTGTTGCTCCATCAATTAAATATAGAACAACTATTATAAATATTGCCATAAATAAATAAGGTAATAGACTTTTTTGTTTCTTTGTTTTTTTCATTTGCTCCTCCTTTTTTAATAATACTTTAGTATTATATCACACTTTTCTTCTTTTGGCCTATTATATTTAGACTTTTTTAAACCAGGAATCCATAAAATCTTATTTGTACTATCCACTAAAATCGGCCAATTATCCCTTTCTTCTTTTGAAATATGATTCTCAATAAAAATTTCTTTTATTTTTTTTGTTCCATTGGTACCTTTCAATGCTATTTTATCGCCTTCCAAACGATTTCTAACAATTAAAGGAAGTCTTACATCTACGATATTTAAACGACAAATATTATTTCCATCGTTTTTTTCTTGAGTTACTTCCTCAATTATGTGATTATCTATTTCAATCTTTTTATCAAAAGTATAATTGTAATGATTACTTTTCGCTTCCTCTGTTGTAAAAATTAATTTATCATATCTTTTTAAAACACGCATTTTTTTTGGTAGAACAACTTCAATATTTGGTCTATAACTATCTATGGCATTAAGAATTTGCTCTATATGAATTTCTTTTAAATAAACTACATCATCATCATAAATTCTACTTAATATTTCTTTTAAAACCATTTTTTGAATATACTTTTTTAATTTAATAAATTTAATTAAATCAATAGTATTTTCAATAAGCACATTCTCTATTTCGTCATCTACAACTTCGCTTATGTAATTTGCAGCTTCCTCTATTTTATTACTAAAATTTAAAAATTTGGTAGTAACATTTGGTTCTTCCTTTTTTAATTCTGCTAAAATATTATGTCTAAATCTATTCCTTGTATAGTGATCCTGATTATTTGTTTTGTCTATTGCATAAGGAATATTGTTTTCAATTACAAAATCAAAAATTTCCTTTTTTGTTACAAAAATTAATGGTCGATATAATTGATACCATTCACTATTACTATATTTTGAAAATCCTGAGTATCCTCTTAATGTTGAACCCCTAGAAATTCGCATTAAAATAGTTTCCGCCAAATCATCACCATGATGTGCAGTCATCAATTTATAAGCTTCGTGCTTTTTTAACACATTTTCAAAAAACTCATATCTTTTTTTTCTAGCGATTGCCTCAAAGTTACCCTTTTCATAATTCTCAAATTTTGTATATTCAAATATTACGTTGTTCTCGCTGCAATAGTTTTCAACCATTTTAGCCTCACTATTACTTTCTTCTCTTATATTATGGTTAACATGTGCACATATTATTTCAAAATTTTTTTCTTTTCTTAATTCACATAACAAAAACAATAATGCCATTGAATCTGGACCGCCAGAACAAGCAATTACAACTTTATCATTTAAATCTATAATTTCATTTAAATATTTTATTACCTTTTTCATCTCACCACTCTATTTCTTTTTGATTATTACCTTTTAAAATTTTGTTGATTTTAGAAAATGGTTTTGATCCGAAAAAACCTCTACTTGCTGATAACGGTGACGGATGAGCACTCTCAATAATATAATGCTTACTTAAATCAATCAATTCCTTTTTTCTTCTTGCAGAATTTCCCCATAAAACAAAAATAACCGGTTCTTTTCTTTCGTTCAATTTTTTTATAATTGTATCTGTAAAAATTTCCCATCCCTTGCCTTGATGAGAAAAAGCTTTATCTTTTTCGACTGTCAAAACACTATTAAGTAGTAAAATTCCCTGTTCTGCCCAATCTGTTAAATCATTTTTTTCTCTTTTTATTCCTAAATCATTATAAAGTTCTTTAAAAATATTATCTAATGAAGGTGGTCTTTTAGTATCACCTTGAACAGAAAAGGAAAGCCCATGTGCTTCATTAATACCATGATAAGGGTCTTGACCTAAAATTACAACTTTTACTTTATCATAATCTGTTAACTTTAAAGCTTTAAAAATATTTTCATATTTTGGAAAAATTATTTTGTTTTTATATTCATTTTTAACAAAAATTCCTAATTTTATAAAATATTCTTTTTTTAATTCGTCTATTAAGACTTCATCCCATTTTTTATTAAAATACATAAAATTTCACTTCTTCTAATATTTATTATACTCTTCTTTTATCTCATATCTCAATTTTAAAATTGCATAAACATTAATTATTACTAATATTGCCGCCAGTGTATCAACCAAATTCCACAAAGTTGTTGGAGATAAAATACTTCCGAAAAAAACAACTAATACTATTAATAATTTTAATATTAATGCTTTTTCCTTTGTTAAACTTTTAAAAATTGATTTTAAGCTCGATTCTCCATAATAATAAGCTGTTAAAATTGTGGAAAAAGCAAACATAATGATAGAAGCAAAAATTATTATATCACCAATATTTCCTAAATGATATTCAAATGCATACTGCGTTATTTCAATTCCATTTATATCATTTAAACTTAACATATTATAATTTGATGTCATTATTATAATTGCTGTTGATGTACAAATCAATATAGTGGTTATATAAACTCCTATCATTTGAATATAACCTTGTTCGGCTGCATTATTTGTTTTTACTGTTGAAGATGCTATACTTCCAGTTCCAATACCGGCTTCATTTGAAAAAATACCTCTTTGAATTCCTATTAAAAAGGTTCCCAAAAAGCCACCTGTTATTGATTTAAAATTGAATGCTGATTTTATTATTTTTTTTATTACAAATCCAATTTGTGTATAATTTACAATTAATATATAAACGCCTGTAAAAACATATAAAGCAATCATAAACGGAACCAATTTACTTGTAACATTAGATATTTTTTTTACTCCACCAAAAATAATTAATAATACAATTAATGATAATATTGAAGCGATAATAATTTTATTAATATCAAACATTTGTAATGCTGAAGTTGTTATGGTGTTGGATTGAATTGATGTAAATCCAAAAGAATAGCATATAATTATTATAACTGTATAGGTAATTGATAATTTCTTATTTTTCAATCCCTTTTTTATATAATAACTAGGGCCTCCTTTATAAATGTTATCCTCATCCTTTTCTTTATATTTTATTCCTAAAACTGTTTCCCCAAAAGTATTGGTAACGGCAAACAAAGCGGCCATCCACATCCAAAAGATAGCACCAACTCCACCTGTATATATCGCAAGGGCTACACCAGAAATTGAACCAACTCCAACACGACCAGCAAGAACCATCATTAAAGCTGATTTGGGGCTTATACTATTATCATCATAATTTTTGACTTTTAAACTTTTAAACATTTTTTTAAAGTTAAACTGCAAAAATTTTAACTTAAATGTAAAATAAACTCCTGATACAAAAATAACCAAAGCGGCTATAATCCATATATAATCATTTATTTTAGATAAAAATTCCATAGAACCCCTCAATTAATCATATTCTAACATAACTAATATTTGATAACAATAAAAAGAATAGTTTTCTATCCTTTTTCAATTATTTTATTCGCAATTTCAATGAAAATCTTGTAATTTATTTGCTCTGCACGGCTATTTAAATCAAAACCATATTCAGATAAAACATCTTCAATCAATTTTAAATTATAGTTCTTTAAATTATTTCGCAAATTTTTTCTTTTATATTTAAAAGAATCCCTTATTAGTTTATAGAAAAAATCTATATTTTTTATTTCTTCTTTTTTGGTTTTCTTATTCATACATAAAACAATGCTATCAATATTAGGTTTTGGAATAAAAACATTTCTGCTTATATCCATTAACTTTGTAATATCATAATTATAATTAAAAAGTATTGAAAGTGAAGAATAATCTTTTGATCCTTCTTTTGCTTTAAAACGATCTCCTACTTCTTTTTGAACCATAACAACAATTTTATCAACACCAATCTGATCTTCTATTAATTTTATTAAAATTGGGGTTGTTATATAATATGGAAGATTCGCTACTAAATATATTTTTTTATATTTGTATTTTTTTATATCTTCTTTTATATCTCTTTTTAAAAAATCATCGAAAATTAATTCTAGATTACTATCTTCTATTTTTTCTAAAATTGGTTTCAAAGTTATATCTATTTCATATGCAATAACATTTTTAGCTTTTTTAACGAGGTTAGCTGTCAAAGCACCCATACCAGGCCCTACTTCAATTACTAATGTTTCACTATCTATCTCTGATTTTTCAATGATATTATTAATTATATTATTATCTATAATAAAATTTTGTCCAAACTTCTTTTTTATTTTAAATTCGTTTTCATCTATGTTTGTTTTTACTGTTTTATATGAATATTCCATACATTCTCCTTATAGTGGCTTTTTTTTCATTTGACCAAAATTTCTTGGATACTTTAAAATCGTTTTTGCCATTTTTTCATATTTTAATAGTGTTCTTTTGCTTTTTTCAAATGGTAGTAAAAATTCTTTTTTTTCAATCAATTTAATATTTAATTCTCTATATAAATTATCAGTATTTTCCAATTCCTGTGTTGCATCGCCTTTCATAAGTAATACATATTTTTTTGATAGTGGTACCAACATTTCAAGCAAAACATGAAGATTTGCAACTGCTCTAGCAGTCACAACTTCATATTTTTCCCTTTCTTTTAGTTCTTCTGCTCTTGATGTAAGTACTTCAATATTATCTAAATTTAGTTCTTTTATAACAATTTTTAGAAATTCTGTTCTTTTATTTAAAGAATCTATTAATGTCATATGTATATTTGGAAAAAAGATTTTAATGATTATTCCTGGAAATCCTGCACCAGTTCCAACATCTGCAAGAGTTGAAATTTTATTTAAATCAATTATTGTTGCTAGTGTTAACGAATCATAAAAATGTTTTAAATATACTTCTTTTTTTTCTGTTATAGCTGTTAAATTAATTTTTCCGTTCCATTCAATTAAAAAATCATAATATTTCTTCAATTTAAGTATTTTATCATTAGTTACTTCAATATTTAATTCTTGTAATGATTCTAAAAATTCTTTTTCAGTCATTATTGTACTCCTTTTTTAAATAAATACTTAAAACCGATATATCGGCTGGATTTACACCGCTTATACGACTAGCTTGACCAATTGTTGTAGGCCTTACTTCGTTCAACTTTTGACGAGCTTCCGAAGCAATATTTTTAACCTTATTATAATCAATATCATTTGGAATACCTTTGCTTTCAAGTTTTAACATTTTTTCTGCTTCTTTTTCTTCTTTTTTGATATATCCTTCATATTTATTGTTGATAACAACTTGCTCAATTATTTCGTCATCTTCATTTATTTCAATAAAATGTTTAATGTGTTCAATATTTATTTCACTTCTTTTTAATAAATCATATAAACTTATTCCGTCTCTTAAAGGTGTTGATCCAATGCTTTCTAAATATTCATTAACTCCATTAATAGGAGATATTCTTGTTGTTTTTAATTTGTTTTCTATTGTTTTAATTTTTTCTTTTTTATTCAAAAAATTTTGATATCTTTTTTCATCTATAAGACCTACTTGATATCCATATTCTCTTAATCTTAAATCAGCATTATCATTTCGAAGCAATAACCTATATTCTGCTCTTGATGTAAGTAAACGATATGGATCTCTTACTCCTTTATTAATTAAATCATCTATCAAAACCCCAATATAGGCTTCATTTCTCTTTAATATTAAAGGTTCTTTTCCTTCAAGCTTAAGTGATGCATTTATACCTGCAATTAAACCTTGACAGGCTGCTTCCTCGTAACCACTCGTTCCATTTATTTGTCCAGCTGTATAAAGATTTTCAATTAATTTTGTTTCTAAACTTTTATTTAATTGAGTTGGATAAATGGCATCATATTCAATAGCATAAGCATATTTTAAGATTTTAGCATTTTCTAAACCAACTAAACTATGTACCATTTTATCTTGAACATCATTCGGCATACTAGTTGAAAATCCTTGTAAATAAATAGAATTATTATATTTACTTTCTGGTTCTAAAAACAATTGATGGCGTTCTTTATCAGAAAATCTAACAATTTTATCTTCAATTGATGGACAATATCTTGGTCCAACCCCCTCAATATCATCAAGTCCACCATACATACTTGCTTTATTAAGATTTTCTTTTATGATTTCATGAGTTTTTGCATTTGTATATATTAAATGACAAGGAATTTGTTCATCTATTTTATATGGAACATGATTATCAAAACTAAAATAAATATTTTTAGGTGAACCTAGTTCTATTTTAGTTTTTGAAAAATCAATACTTTCTTTAGCTATTCTTTGCGGAGTTCCTGTCTTCAAACGAATAATTTTAAAACCTAATTTTTTCAAGTTGTCACTTAAATGATTTGATCTTCTTTCACCATGAGGTCCTTCAGATTTTCTTGTTGATCCCACCATAATACTTGATTTTAAATATGTCCCAGTTGTTAAAATTACAATTTTTGACCTAATTTCTTCGTTATTTTCAAGAACTACTCCTTCTACTTTATTATCATTTACAATTAAGTTCTCGACCATTGCTTCTTTTATATTCAAATTTTCTGTACTTTTTAATGTTTTTAACATATTAGCAGGATAATCAACTTTATCTGCTTGTGCTCTTAACGCTCTAATAGCTGGTCCTTTTGCATCATTTAAAACTTTTATTTGAATCTGACTCTTATCAGCATTAATCCCCATTTCTCCACCTAAAGCATCAATTTCACGCACAACTATTCCTTTGGCTGAGCCACCAATTGATGGATTACATGGCATATCTCCAATATTTTTAATATTTGCTGTTACAAGTAATGTTTTATGACCTTTTCTGGCACAAGAAAGCGCAGCCTCGCATCCAGCGTGGCCACCACCTACTACTATTACTTCATAATCCATAAAATCACTTCCCTAAGCAAAAATTCTTAAATACAGTATCTAGTATTTCTTCATCGTAAGATTCACCTATAATACTGCCAAGAATATCATTAATCTCCCTTAAATCAATATCAATCATATCGATTTCGATATTTTTAATGTTTTCTTTTATTTTCTTAATTATATTTAAACATTTTTTTATTTTAGCTATATCATTTGCATTAACAAACATGTTCATATCAGTATTTATTGAATCAAGATTAAACATTTCCACAATCTTTTTTCTCAAATTTTCTAAGCCTGTCTTATTAAGTGCACTTATATATATAACGTTTTCTTCTTCTAAGTCCAATTTTTTATCTAAATCTATTTTATTTACTATAATAATTCTATTTTTGTCTTTAGTTAAATCTAATAATTTTTTGTCTTCGTCAGTTAATTCACTATTGTTGTCAAGTACAAGTAATATTAGATCAGCTTCTTTGATTAAATTCAAACTTTTATTAATACCTATTTCTTCAACTTTATCACTTGCTTCATGAACACCAGCTGTATCTAAAAGTTTTAAATAAACTCCATTCAAATTAAGAGTTCCTTCAACAATATCACGAGTCGTTCCAGCTATATCAGTTACAATCGCCTTTTCTTCATTCAAAAGCATGTTTAAAATACTACTTTTGCCAACATTTGGTCTACCTAATATTACGGTTTTCAAACCTTCTAAAACCAAAGATGTATTATTACTTTGACTCAAAATGGCATTTAATTTAGATTCGATATAGATAATTTCTTCTTCAACTTCTTTTGTTGTTACTTCTAAAATATCTTCATATTCTGGATAATCAATATTAACAGCAATATTTGCTATTAGCTTCATTATTTTTTCTCTTAAATTTCTTATATTGTTTGAAACTACACCATTTACTTGTTTCAATGCAAGCTTTCGTGAAACATCAGATTTAGCTTCGATTAAATTCATAATTCCTTCAGCTTCAACTAAATCAATTCTTCCATTTAAAAAAGCTCTTTTGGTAAACTCCCCTGGTTCTGCCATTCTTGCACCATTTAATATTAATAATTCTAATACTTTATTGGTTGTTGCAATCCCACCGTGGGTATTAATTTCTACAGTGTCCTCATAGGTAAATGTCCTTGGTGATCTCATAACAGATACTAAAACTTCATCAATTATTTCATTATTTTCTATGATGTGGCCATAATGAATAGTATGTGATTCTACATTTAATAAATCATGATCAAATATTTTATTTACAATTTCTATGGCTTCATTACCACTTACTCTTATAATAGAAATAGCCCCTACACCCAAAGCTGTTGAAATTGCTGCTATAGTATCTTCCATTTTTCCACCTCTTTTTAACGAAAGATTATTTTAGTTTATTTAATTATTATTGTCAATTGTTATATTATATTTAAATTATATCATATGGGTCAAAAAAAAGAAGATTATTCTTCTTCTGTTTTTTCTGTTTCTTTATATCTAATTACAACATAACGATTTGGTTCTTCTCCAAAACTTTCAGTTTCGATATTTTTAAATTTACTAGCAGCATTATGAACTGCTCTTCTTTCATATGAATTCATTGGATCCATTTTTACTTCAACTTTTGTTTTCATGACATCACGACAAATTTTCTTTGTTTGATATTCAATATTATCAATTTTATGTCCTTTATAATTTGAAGCATCTAAATTAATCTTTAAATTTAGTCCTAATTGATTTTTAACGGTTTGACGAACTAATACTTGAATTGCATTTAATGTTCTTCCTTCCTTACCAATTAATATTGGATTATTATTTGATGCCATTTTTACATTATAAATATCCCCATCACGACTTACTTCTAAATCAATAAGCAAACACATTAAGTTTCCCATTGTTTTAATATAATATTTAATAAATCTTGAAACATCGTCTTTTCTAACTATTGTTAAAACTACTTTTCCTTCTGTTTCTTCATGACTAGAATATACTTCTTCATCTTCATATCTTATATCTTCATGACTTAATCTTATAGCTTCTTCTAAGGAATCAGCTTCATAATTATATTTTTCTAACATATTACTTACCTCTCTTTACTAACAAGTTTTGAATTATTGTAAATCCACTATTAAATATCCAATAAAGTGCAATACTTGTTGAAATACTAAATGATGCAATAACAATAAATACTACCATTACATTTGTTGTCATTTTCATTGATTTAGCTTGATCAGAATTCATAGAAGCTGTTTTATTCATTTTAAATGAGAAATATGTTGCTGCTGCAACTAAAACAACTAATATTAAGTAATACCACTGTCCATTTTGAATTGCAGTTAATGGACTTGTCCCTAAATTAAATACTTTTAAAAATGTTCCTTCAAATACCACTGGTAAACGATTCATTGATTCATAAAATGCAAAGAATAATGGAATTTGGATTAATGCAAATATACATCCTGACATTGGACTTATATTATACTTTTTATAAATTGCTAACATTTCTTGACTTTTCATCATCATTTGTTGCTTATCTTGTGCATCACGATATTTAGCCTCTAACTTTTCTAATTCTGGTCCTGCCTTTTTCATATTTTCAGACTGCATTGCCGTTTTTTTAGTAACAGGCATCACAATTAATCTTAATGCTAAAGTAATTAAAATTATTGCAACTCCATAATTTTTAACATATTTTCCTACCTTAACTATTACCCACGCAAGAGGTTTTACAAAAACTGTACTCCATATTCCTTCATATCCTCCACTTGTTGGTTTAAATGCTGAACATTTTGGTAGTTTGCTTATATCAACATTATTTTCTTCATACATTTTCTTTATTTTTTCTGTTGATGGTTGGCATAAAATGTTTGAAATTAAATTTTGACCTGTTTCTGGAACTTGAACTACTTTTCCTTCAGAGTTTTTTAAAGTTTTAGCACAACCTGTTAACATTAAAACAAATATTAATAAAATAAATACTTTTTTAATTTTTTTCATTTTTTTCCTCCAAAATATTGGCTTTAGTAAAACATTCATTTAATTCAAATTCAATTTCTTTATATGTTTTTTCCAAGGCCTCTTTCTTTATAATTATAATACATTTAAAGGCATTTTGATAGTTATTTTTATCAATAATGCTTTTAAATTGCCTTTTTATTCTATTTCTAACATTAGCTTTTCCTACTTTTTTTGATACGCTAATACCAAATTCATAATGATCAACTATTTTGTGTGCTATAAACACTAAATATCCTTTGAATCGATATGGTTTTGTCTCTTTTATTATTTTAGTAAATTCTTCACTTGACTTGACTATATTGATTTTTTTCATATTTCCTCCTTAAAAAAATAACACCACGGCTTGGTGGTGAATTTTTAATGAGATAAAACTTTGCGACCTTTGCGACGTCTATTATTAATTATCTTTGTTTCCATTCTAGCAAAAAACCCTAATTTTTTACTTTTTTTTCTATTATTAGGTTGATATGTTCTTTTCATTATTGCACCTCCTCGGTTTCCTCGTTGCTTTATTAATTATATAGATTAAAGATTTGTTTGTCAATCTTTTTCACATATTTTTCAACGCTTTTATTGTCGTAATTTGTACACATTTTTTGCTTTTACACATATTTTGTGAATAACTTTTCTACAAAATAAAAGCTTTGTTATTGTATTTTCCACACAATTGTGAATAACTTTAATTTTGCTTTATTTTTTTTTTGAAAGTGATTGTGTATAATTTTTTATTGCTTTTTTTATTGTTTTTACTTTATTTTTAAAGCTTTTTATTGTAAAATATAGGTGTTTAGTTAAGAAGGTGATATTATGGATTTAAATAGTATATGGTCAACTTTTTTACAAAGAATAAAGGGAACGCTAGATCCAATCTCATACAACACTTGGTTTAGTGATACAAAATTAATAAAATTAGAAGATAATAAAGCAATTATCCAAGTTCCAATGAGTATACACAAAAGTCATCTTAACTTATTTTATAATAACATTATAGAAGAAATATTTACTGACATAACTGGTACAAATTTTCAAATGGAATATTTACTTGAAGATGAATTAAATAATAATATTGAATTAAATCAAGAGGAATTTGTTGAAGATTTTAAAACAAATTTAAATTCAAATTATACATTTGAAACTTTTATAGTAGGTGAAAGTAATAAATTTGCTCAAGCGATTGCTAGAGCTGTTGCGGAAAAACCTGGTATTGTTTATAACCCATTATTTATATATGGAAATAGTGGATTAGGTAAAACTCATCTTATGCATTCAATAGGAAATTATGTGCATAATACAAATCAAAAGAAAGTTTTATATATACCGGCTGATAAATTTGTAAATGATTTTTTAGAAGCTTATCGTCGTGATAAGGATGAAAATAATTTTGAAGCAGTAAATAATTTTAAAAATAAATATAGAAGCATTGATGTATTATTAATTGATGACATTCAATATTTAGAAACAGCAAGTAAAACTCAACAAGTGTTTTTTTCAACATTTAATGAATTATATGATCAAAAAAAACAAATTGTTATTGCTTCTGATAGATCACCAGAAGATTTTCAAAAATTTGAAGAAAATTTAAAAACAAGATTTAAATGGGGATTAATTATTGATATTAAACCACCAGATATGGATTTAAGATTAAATATAATTGAACAAAAATTAAAATCTCAAGGAATTGAAAAATTTCCTAAAGATGTTATTGAATATATTGCGACAATGTGCACTTCAGATATCAGATCTCTTGAAGGAGCAATTTCTAGAGTTTTAGCATATGCAACCATTATGAATGGTTCTGACATAACTTTAGATTTAGCAATTGAAGCTCTAAAAGATGTCATTGGGAAAACTGTTATTAGTAGAAATAATATTGAAAAAGTACAAAAAGTGGTTGCGGAAAAATATAATTTAACAATTGAGGATATAAAAGGTAAAAAAAGGAATGCAAATATTACAGTTCCTCGTCAAATTGCTATGTATATATGTAGAAATGTGTTAAATGAATCACTTATAAAAATAGGAAATGAATTTGGTGGTAAAGATCATACAACTGTTATGCATGCCGTAAATAAAATAGAAAAAAATCTAAAAACAGATTCAAAATTAGAATTAGAAATAAATGAACTTGTTAATAATATTAAATGATTGTGGAAAAAAATTGTTTTAAAATCTTTAATTTATATGGTTTTGGTAAGTTATACACATATATTCACATCTATAATATTAATACTATAAAATAAAAAATGGGAGGTTAGTTATGAAATTAAAAATTGAACAAAAAAAATTATTTGAAAATTTAAATTATGTAATAAGAGGGGTTTCATCAAAAAATTTAATACCAATACTTAATTGTATAAAATTTGAATTAACAAATGAAGGTTTAAATTTATTAAGTACAGATAATGATATAGCAATTAAAACTTTTATTCCAGCTACTGAAATAGAAAAAATTGAAGAACAAGGTGAAGTTGTAGTTTCTGGGAGATATATATATGAAATAGTAAGAAAACTACCTAATGAAATTATAAATTTAGAAGAAATAACTTCAGATATATTAGAAATATCTACAAAAAGCAGTTCTTTTAAATTAAATTGTAATTTAGTAAGCGATTTTCCTGATATAGATTTATCATTAAATGATAATCCAATAATTTTAGAACAAAAAACTTTAAAAAATATTATTAATCAAACCGCTTTTGCAGCTTCTATGCAAGAAAATCGTCCAGTTTTAACAGGTATTAATATAAAAATTGAAGACAATATTTTGACAGCAACCGCAACAGATTCTTATCGTGTTGCTCAAAAGAAAATATTACTAGATAATGCAAATAATAATATAGATATAGTTGTTCCTGTAAGAAATATTAATGAATTAATAAAAATGTTAAATTCAGAAGAAGATACAATAGAGTTGCATATTTTTGAAAATAAGGTAATATTTAAATTCAATAATATATTGATGATGTCAAGTTTAATAAATGGAGTATTTCCAAATGTAAAACAATGGATACCAAATGAATTTGCTTTACAAATAAAACTATCTTTAGATGAATTATATAATGCAATAGATCGAGCATCATTACTTACCAGTGAAGCAGAAAAAAATACATTAAAATTAGAAATAAAAGAAAATGAAGCAATTATTTCTTCAAATATTCAAGAAATAGGTAATGTAAAAGAAAAACTAAATATTTTAAATGAGAATAATCAAGAATTTTTGATTGCATTTAGTTCAAAATATATGATGGATGCAATTAAAACATTAAATTCAGAATTTGTAATTTTATCTTTTAATACAGAAATTCAACCAATAATAATAAGAAATCCAGAAGATGAAAATTTGACGCAATTGATCGTTCCAATCAAAATTTATTAAATTTCAGACATATAAAAAACGCTTTTAAGCGTTTTTTTTGATATTTAAGACAAAAAATGTTCATAAGTAAAAAAAATGTGTATTATTTAAAAGGAAATCAAAAGAAAAAAAGGAATAATTATATTGAGGAGGTGAAAAAAATGGAAAATTATGAAGTAAATTTAGATACACTAGCAATTATTCCATTGAACGCAAATGAAACAAGAATAGTAGAAAAAAACGATGAATTTATTGTTAACTCAAGTTCAATGAAAATAATTGATGATGGTTGTAGATATTTTGGTAGTACTTATAGCGGCAGAATGGAAGGAACAAAAAGTATGATAGGTATAAATTATAAAGCTCCAATTATAGTTGAAGAATCAACGCCAATGATATTTTTTCCAACAATTTCTCCAAGACTAGAAGCTTGTTCTTGGATTTCATTTAAAAATATCGAAAAGTGTATAAAAAAAGATAAAAAATCAATAATTATTTTTAAAAATGGATTAGAATTAGAGATAGATTTATCATATAAAATTCTTCAAAATCAAATTTTAAGATCATCATATTTAAATTCTATGTTAATAAGTAGAAAAATAGCTTAAAAAAAGAAACAAAATGAATAATTTTGTTTTTTTTGCCGTTTAAATGTGTTATAATTATAATGTGTAGTGGAGTACTAGAAAAATAAAAAAATGCTTCTAGAGCCAAATTAAGACATGAAAAGAGGATTTTTATGTTTTTTAAATCTTTGGAATTAAAAAATTTTCGTAATTATAATAATTTAAATTTAAGTTTTAATTCACATATTAATATAATCGTTGGAAAAAATGGGCAAGGAAAAACAAATATTTTAGAAAGTCTTTACTATATTGCATATTTAAAATCTCATCGAATAAGTGATGATAATATTTTAATAAATGAAGCTAAAAAAAATTTTAAAATTAAATCAAAAATTAAAAGAGAAAATTTATTAGATGAAGTAAAAATAGAACAAACATTGGATAATAGAAAAGTTTTTTTTAATCAAACTGAAATTCAGAAAAAAGGAGAATATTTAGAATTAATAAATGTTATTCTTTTTGAACCAACAAATTTAGAAATTTTAAAAGGTTCACCTAATATAAGACGTGAATTTTTAAATGATGCAATTTTTCAAATAAATAGTAATTATTATAATGTTTTAAATGATTTTAATAGATTATTAAAAATGCGTAATGAATTTTTAAAATCAAATAGAAATGATCAAGTTTATTTAGAAACATTAGATAAATACTATGTAGAAAAAGCAATTATTATTTATCAAATGCGAGCAAAATATATAAATAAAATTAATGAATTTATATCAGATATTTATAAAAATATAATGAATATAGAAAATTTAAAAATTGAATATAAAAGTTTTTATTCAAAAATTGAAAATAAAAATGATATAAAAGAAGCTTTAATTAAAGAAATGAAAAATAATTATAATAAAGAAAAATATACTGGAATAACAATAGAAGGTCCACAGAAAGATGATTTTGTTTTTCTTTTAAATTCAAAAAATTTAAAAGAATATGGTTCACAAGGTCAACAAAGAGGGGCTGTAATATCTTTAAAATTTGCTGAAGCTGAAATAATAAAAAAATATAAAAATGTTATACCAATTTTTCTGTTGGATGATGTTTTTAGTGAATTAGATGGAATCAGAAAAAATAATTTATTAAAGTATATAGAGTCTGAGTATCAAGTAATTTTAACAACAACAGACTTATCAAAAATTTCAAAAAAATTAATTACAAATGCACAAATAATAAAAATAGAAAATGGAAATATTATATAGGAGGGTGTTATGGAAGAAAAACAACATTATGATGCTTCGGATATTCAAGTATTGGAAGGATTGGAAGCAGTAAGAAAAAGACCAGGAATGTATATTGGTACGACAGACGTAAAAGGATTACATCACTTGGTATGGGAAATTGTAGATAACTCAATTGATGAAGCTTTAGCTGGATATTGCAATCATATAGAAATAATCATTAATAAAGATAATTCAGTAACAGTTAAAGATAATGGTCGTGGAATACCTGTTGGAATTCATGCTAAAACTGGAATTTCAACTGTTGAAACAGTTTATACAGTTTTACACGCTGGTGGTAAATTTGGTGGTGGCGGCTATAAGGTTTCTGGAGGTCTTCACGGAGTTGGTGCATCAGTTGTAAATGCTTTATCTAGTGATGTAACAGTTACTGTATATAAAGAAGGAAAAATATATGAAGCTAAATTTGCCAATGGTGGAAAAGTAGTTCAAAGCTTAAAAGTAATTGGAAGTTGCGAAGATAATAGAACAGGTACTACTGTAACATTTAAGCCAGATGCAACTATTTTTGATACTGATATTTTTGATTATGATACTTTAAGAGTTAGAACTAGAGAATTAGCATTTTTAAATAAAGGCCTATCTATTACATTAAGAGATGATCGTACAGCAGAAGATACTACTGGTGAAACATTCATGTATGAAGGTGGAATTAGTGAGTATGTTAAATATTTAAATCAAAATAAAACACCAATTCACAATGAAATTATTCATTTAGAAGGTGAAGAAGAAGGTGTTATGTTCGAAGTTGCAATGCAATATAATTCTGGCTATAGTGATAGTATATATTCATTTGTAAATAACATTAATACTCACGATGGTGGTACTCATGAAGAAGGTGTTAGAAGAGCTTTAACGAGAATAATAAACAATTATGCTAAAAGAACAAATATGCTTAAAAATAATGATGAATCTTTGACAGGTGATGATGTAAAAGAAGGATTAACAATGATTATTTCTTGTAAACATCCAAACCCTCAATTTGAAGGTCAAACCAAAGGAAGATTAGGTAATTCTGAAGTAAGAAAATTGGCAGATAATGTTTTTTCAGAAGGATTTGAAAGATTTTTACTTGAAAATCCAGAAGAAGCAAAAATAATTGTAGATAAAGCTATGACAGCATCAAGAGCAAGAATTGCTGCCAAAAAAGCAAGAGAATTAACAAGAAGAAAAAGTGATTTAGATGTTGTTAATTTCGGTGGAAAACTTGTTGATTGTAAAGAAAAAGATCCTTCAATATGTGAAATATTTTTGGTCGAAGGAGATTCTGCGGGTGGATCAGCTATTAAAGGTAGAAATTCAATGACTCAAGCAATTCTTCCACTTCGTGGAAAAATATTAAATGTAGAAAAAGCAAGATTAGATAGAGCTTTAACAAATGAAGAAATTAGAACAATTATAACAGCTTTTGGGACAGGAATAGGTCAAGAATTTGATTTAAATAAATTGCGATATGATAAAATCATAATTATGACCGATGCCGATGTTGATGGTTCACATATTCGTGTTTTATTATTAACTTTATTTTATAGATTTTTTCGTCCTATCGTTGAAGCAGGACATGTATATGCAGCTCAACCACCTTTATTTTGTATAAAGCATGGGAATACAATTAAATATGTCTTGAGTGAAGAAGAAAAAGAAGAATACTTGGCTTCATTAAAAGAAAATGTAAAGCCTGATATAACTCGTATGAAAGGTCTTGGCGAAATGGATGCTGAGGAATTAAATGCTACAACAATGGATATTGAAAAGAGAGTGTTAAGAAAAATTACAGTAAATGATGTTATTGAAGCAGATGCTGCTTTCTCTAGACTAATGGGTGAAGAAGTAGAGCCAAGACGACAATTTATTGAGCAAAATGCTGTATATGTACAAAATTTAGATATATAGGAGGTGCGTTATGAATGAAAATATGGATAGATTAAAAGAAAATAACATTGTAAAAGAAATAGAAGATTCATTTTTAGAATATTCAATGAGTGTTATTGTTTCACGTGCACTTCCTGATTTAAGAGATGGATTAAAACCAGTACATCGAAGAATTTTATGGTCAATGTATGAGTCAGGTTATACACCTGATAAGCCACATAAAAAATCAGCTCGTATTGTAGGAGATGTAATGGGAAAATATCACCCACATGGAGATTCTTCAATATATGAAGCAATGGTAAGAATGGCTCAAGATTTTAGTTATCGTAAAATGCTCGTTGATGGTCATGGCAATTTTGGAAATATTGAAGGCTACGGCGCAGCAGCAATGCGTTATACGGAATCAAGATTATCAAAAATATCACTTGAATTATTAAGAGATATAAATAAGAATACAGTTAATTTTATTCCAAATTTTGATGAATCTGAAAAAGAACCAGAAATATTGCCATCTAGATTTCCAAATATTTTGGTAAATGGAACAATGGGTATTGCTGTCGGAATGGCCACAAATATTCCACCACATAATTTAGGTGAAGTAATCGATGGCTGTATAGCTTATATAGATAATCCTGATATAGATGTAATGGGTTTAATGCAACATATAAAGGGACCCGACTTTCCAACAGGAGGAATAATTCTTGGAAATTCTGGAATTCGTAATGCATACGAAACAGGTAGAGGCACAATTACAATTAGAAGTAGAGCAATAATTGAAGAAACCAATGGAAAGCATCAAATAGTTATAACTGAGGTTCCATATGGCGTTAATACATCAGAATTAAAAAACAAAGTAGCTGAGCTTGTTCATAATAAAATTATTGATGGTATATCTGATTATCATACAGATTTAAAAAATGGTATCAAAATTACAATAACCTTAAAGAAAGACGCAAATGCTCAAGTAGTACTTAATAATTTATATAAACATACTCAATTTCAAACAAATTATGGAATTATATTTTTAATGCTAGATCAAGGTGTTCCTAAAACACTTGGATTAAAAGAAATAATTCGAAAATATATAGATTTCCAAAAAGAAATTATTGTTAGAAGATGCAAATTTGATTTAGATAAAGCTGAAAAAAGAGTACATATTTTGGAAGGTTTAAAAATTGCTTTAGACCATTTAGATGAAGTAATTAAATTAATAAGAGGATCTAAAACAGATGTTGAAGCGAAAGAAGGATTAGTTAACAAATTTGGTCTTTCTATAGCTCAAGCTGAAGCAATTTTAGAAATGAAGTTAAGAAGATTAACTGGTTTAGAAAGAGAAAAAGTTGAAAGTGAATTAAATGAATTGTTGGCTCGTATAGCAGAGTTAAGATCAATTTTAGCTAGTGAAGAAAAAGTTCTACAAATTATAAAAGATGAATTGACTGAAATAAAAGAAAAATATAATGATGAACGACGTACAGAAATTGATATGACGGCAATAGATTATATTGAAGATGAGTCATTAATACCAGTAGAAGATGTAGTAATAACATTGACACACAATGGTTATATAAAGAGAATGACAAGTGAGACATATAGAACTCAAAACCGTGGTGGTGTTGGTGTTAAAGGAATGACAACAAACGAAGAAGATTATGTTGAAAATATTATTTCAATAACAACTCATGATTATGTAATGTTCTTTACAAGTAAAGGTAAAGTATATCGTGTAAAAGGATATGAAATACCATTATTTAGCAGGCAATCAAAAGGATTACCAATAATAAATCTTTTACAGATTGATAAAGACGAAGAAGTAAAGGCAATGTTACGAGTTTCTAATTCAGAAGAAAATAAATATTGTGTATTTTGTACACAAAAAGGTTTAGTAAAAAGAACTAAAATTGAAGAATTTGAGAACATTAGAAAGACTGGAAAAATAGCAATATCTCTAAATGAAGGAGATTCATTGTTAGATGTCAAAGAGACTTCTGGCGATGATGAGGTTTTAATAGCTTCATCAAACGGCAGAATGGTTAGATTTAATGAAAAAGAAATTCGTGTAATGGGTCGTACTGCTGCAGGTGTAAAAGGTATCGAAATGGATAATGGAATTTGTGTAGCTTGTGAAGTTGCAAATGGACCAAAAGAGATACTCGTTGTAACTGAAAAAGGGTATGGTAAGCGAACATCAACGGAAGAATACAGAATGACTCATAGAGGTAGCAAAGGTGTTAAAGCATTAAATATAACTGAAAAGAATGGAAATATTGTTTCTTTCAAAATAGTTTCTGGCAACGAGGATTTAATGCTTGTTACTAATAGTGGAATAATTATTAGATTATATTTAAATCAAGTAAGCAGCACCGGGCGTGTGGCACAAGGAGTTCGCTTGATAAATTTAAAAGATGATCAAAAAGTAAGTACTATTGCTATATTAGAACACGAAGAAGAACAAGTTTCTGAATAACTTGTTCTTTTAAATTATTTCCCGGGAAATAATTTTGATACATTTATTTTAAAAAAATCACAAAATAATAATGTTCCACGTGAAACACAGATAACAAAATAACAATGTTCCACGTGAAACATAAATAACAAAATAATAATGTTCCACGTGAAA
>CACXGO010000021.1 GCA_902767245.1 uncultured Erysipelotrichaceae bacterium | reverse complement strand
ATTTTTACATATGGAGCGGATGAGGGGAATCGGACCCCCGTAGTCAGCTTGGAAGGCTGGAATTCTACCATTGAACTACATCCGCATTGGTAAGCAATTTTAATTATACACTATTTTTATTATTTGTCAATTAAATGTTACCTGTGAAATGCATTTTTTAAGTTTTAGGAGCATTCCTTTATACTATTATTTACTTATAACTATCACAATATTTTGAATATCTTTATTAATTATAAAAGAATTTAATTTATAACATTTAAATTGAAAAAATTTAATATTTATGTTAATATAATTTTATGCAGATATAGTTTAATGGTAGAACATGAGCTTCCCAAGCTTAGGGTGCGGGTTCGATTCCCGTTATTTGCTCCAGTAAAAATTAATCCAAGCGAATCACTTGGATTTTTTATTAGCAGGACCACTAATTGGATTATTATTAATATCAAATCTAGAACCATGACATGGACAATCCCATGTCTTTTCTATTTTATTAAAAATAAGCTTACAATTCATATGTGAACAATAATGATTATTTTTGCCTTTTAAGCCCACTAAAAAGCCCAATGCATTTTTACATATATTTCCTATATAACCTTTTAATTGAGCCAAATTAAAACGCTTTGGAGCAAATAAACTAATATATGGATTATTATTTTTTAAAATAATGTCTTTTAAGATTTCACCAGCTAAAAAACCATTAGTAAGTCCCCAAGTATTGTAGCCAGTTCCAATTAATAAGTTTTTTTTAATTTCACCAACATAAGGCATCCCATCATTTGTAATAATGTCGATATTACTCCATAAATAATCTGGTTTTAGCTTAATATCTTCTAATTTCTTTAACAATTCTTGAAAATGATTATAATCACAAGTTTTACAACTTATATTATGTGAATTACTAAGATAAATTAAATAATTTTTATATGTTCTAATCGAAATAAATGGTTTTTGATAATTAATAAGAGATAATTTTTGACCATTATATGTCGAAGCACTTAAATATGATTTTTCTAAAGCTGATTTAAAAGGAAAAAAATATGGAATTAGAAAGTAAGGATAGTGAGATGCTATAACAACAAATTTTGATTTAATCTTATAATTATCCGTATAAGAAATATAAAAATTTTTTTCTCTTTTAATTTTAATAATACTTGTTTTTTCATATATTTCATAATCATCTTTACTCAAAATACCATTTAAAAACTTTAACGGATTGAAAACATATGAAACATCATCTTTAATCGCAAATTTATTTTTAACAATTTTTAAATTACTTGGTTCAACTCTAATATTGTTTTTTAATAAAAATGCAGCTAAGTTTTTAATTCTATCGATTTCGAACTCATTATTTGTATATAGTGAAGCTGGTATTTTTTCTAAATCACAATCAATTTTCAAATCTAAAATTAGTTTAACAATTTTATTAATTGCATCAATTTGACTATTAATATATTTTAATGCAGTTTCATCATTAAATGATGATCGTATTTTATCAATTAAATCATTTTGTAAAATTGACAATTTTCCAGTAGAAGAACCAGTTATTCCCAAACCAATTTTATTTTGCTCAACTAATATAGTTTTTAAACCAGACTTTTTCAAATAATAAAAAGTACTAATTCCAGTAATACCACCACCAATTATTAGAACATCAACATTTTTATTTTCATTTAATTTAGGATATTCTTTTAAATCAATTGAATCTTTCCAGATACTTATATTTTTCAAAAGTAATCACCATTATTATATTGAATAAAATAATAGAAAAAAATACCAAAAAAGGTATTAATTAAATGCAAGTTCAACATCTAATTCTTTATCAATAAAAGCTATATAAAGAAAAATAAAACCACTTATAGAAATTAATAATGATCCAATAAATGAAAAATAGATAAGCTTTTTCTTTTTTTCACTGTCATTTGCATTCAAATTTTTTAAATCATTTATTGAATTTTTTAAAAAATAGAGATAAACAACTACTAGAATACTGAAAATAATAATATTTAAATTTCGATATTTATTTTTGCTTTTTTCATCATTATATATAAAATATTTTCTTTCGTAACTATTTGATAAGAAACTTAAAAAAATAATTCCAATATAAATTATCCATATAAAATCTTCAGTATTTAATTGCTTTAATCGCTTATTTATTTCATCATTATTCATACTAAATTATATGAGTTATAGTCTATTTTATTTTTAAAAACATATAGTTAAATGAAAGGAAGAAACAAAATGGAAATAATTAAAGTAGGATCTAAGTCTAATCCAAATTCAGTTGCTGGAGCATTAGCAAATATTTTGAGGGATACAAGTAAAGTAGAAGTTCAAACAATAGGAGCAGGGGCTTTAAATCAAGGAATTAAAGCAATTGCAATTGCTCGTGGTTTTGTTGCTCCGAGTGGGAAAAATATTATTTGTATACCAACATTTGCGGATATTACAATTGACGGTAATACTAAAACTGCTATTAAGCTTATTGTTGAAGCTTCTTAAAAATCTATGTATTTTCGAAAAAGGGGAAGGTCTCCTTTTTTTGATGGATTAGTGCTGGCTTTATTTTGAAATAATCCACAATATTCATTACCTTCAATAATAATAGGTCCATTATTTGTTATAGCAACATCCCATCCAACATAGCGAATTTGAGGAACAATTTTTGCGGCTTTTTTAATCAATTCAATTGCTTCTTTATAATATGGCACTTTAAATCCAATTAAATTTGTTTTTGTGACTGGATGTTTGGTATAAGAATTTCCAAAATCATCACATGCAGGATATAAGATAATACCGTTTTCATCTAAAAATGTATACATACCACCAGCAACATGATTATCAATTTTACCAGTAGTTCCAAATTTTATGACAACTCTAATAATATCTACATTATTATTACTATCAAGAAAAGAAATAATACGAAGAGTATTAACACTATCAGGATATAATTTATTTAAACTTTTATGTTGCTTAATATATTCTTCAATTACATATTTTTTTTCTTTTTTTAAACGTTTATATAAATTTTTAAAATTTATATTTTTATTTATTTCAATAAATTCTATTCCTTCACCACAAGAACCATTATAAGGTTTAATACATATTTTTTTATTTTTTAAACAAAAATCTTTGAATTCTTCAAATGAATTAGAACTAAGATCAAGAAAATTTCGCCCTAAAAAATTTTTAAAAAGATTATTAAATTCAATTTTATTTTGAAATAAATGAAAATAAGCTTTATTATTATATTTTCTAACAATACGATTATTAAGTTCACTTGTTAGATAAGTTTTTCGTTCGCAATTATTTAATAAATCAAATTCAAATTCAACATAATCAGAATACCCAGCACCATATTTGATGCCACAAAAAATCATATCTAAAAAAATCCAAATTGTATTTTTGTGTCTCTTTTTATGGATTATTTTTGCTTGTTTGTAAGCATCTTTATAATTCCAAGTAAAAGCCTTTTTAAATAAATATTTTAATCTTTGCATATTATCACTAATATAATTATGTACAAGCTTTGTAAAAGATATTTACTAAAATAGTAAAAATTGTTATAATTTAAAGGGTTGGAGGAAATCATGAAGAAGAATGGATTTTTATCAGGTGCGTTTGTTTCAACATTTTGTATTATTTTATGTAAAATAGTTGGGCTTTTATATGTAATCCCATTTTATTCAATAATAGGCGAAAGTGGGGGAGCACTTTATAGCTATGCTTATACAATTTATGCATTATTTTTAACTCTATCAACGCAAGGAATTCCAGTTGCTATGAGTAAAATCATAAGTGAATATAATACTTTAAACTATCATTGGTCGAAAGAAAAAGCATATAAAATTGTTAGAAATTTAATGGTTGGTTTAGGTGTTTTATGGTTTCTCATTTTAATGATTTTTGCAAAGCCAATTGCATATTTAATCATTGGTGATATTAAAGGTGGAAATACAATTGAAGATGTTACTTTAGTTATTAGGTCAATTTCATTTGCGCTTCTTGCTGTTCCATTTTTATCATCAATAAAAGGTTATTTAAGTGGTCATAAGTATATAACTCCTTATGCAATTTCCAATGTTATTGAACAATTAGTACGTGTTGGATTTATTATAATTGGAAGTTATTTAGCAGCGAAAGTATTTAAACTAAAAACAGCAACAGTTGTAGCAATTGCTGTTTTAGGTGCGACAATTGGAGCTTTAGTATCTTATCTTTATTTAAAAATTAAAAAAGCTAAAAATAAAGAAGCATTTAATATTAAAGCCAAAAAAATAGAAGGTGAAAAAAATAACACTTCTAAAACGATTTTGAAGAAAGTTATAATGGTAGCTTTACCATTTGTTGTAATTGATTTTGTTCGTTCAATATATTCAGTTGTAGATACATTCACAATCAATTCAACATTAACTTCTTTAGGTTATAGTTTAAAAGATTCAGAATACATTTTAAGCGTTATATCCACTTGGGGTTCTAAATTAAATATGATTATTTTAGCATTTGAAGCAGGTTTAACAGTATCACTTATACCAAATATATCTAGTAGCTTTGTAAAGGGTGACATGAAGGATGTAAATAATAAAATAAATCAAAGTTTCCAAATGATTATGTTTATTAATTTACCAATGGTTTTAGGTTTATTTGTTCTAGCAACACCAGTATGGAATTTATTCTATGGAAATAATGCACTTGGAATTGATATTTTTAGTTTATATGTTTTTCAAGCATTAACCTTTGCTTTTTATTCAATTTCAATTGATTCAGCTCAGATAATGGGGAATACAAAACTTGCTTTAGGGACCCTTTTTGGAAGCTTTTTACTTAAAGCTCTATTAAATGTTCCATTTATGAATTTTTGCCCATTAATTGGTATCAAAGCTCAATATGCACCAATTATTTTAAATTTGATTTTACATGTTGGAACAACTATTGTAATTGCTGTTATTCAATCAAAAAAATATAAATTGAATTATAAGCAAAGTATTAACCCAATTTTAAAGTCAATTCTAATTTCATTAATAATGTTTGTATCTTTAAAAATAATGGCATTATTTATTCCAGTAGATATTGAAACTACAAAATTTAATTTTATATTACTTACAGCTTTATATGCAATAGTAGGGTGTGCAATTTATATTATACTTTCGTATAATTACAATTTGATTGACCGCATATTTAGAATTGATTCAAAAGCAAAATTGAAAAATGTATTGAGAAAATTTAAAAAATCTACAAATTAATGTAGATTTTTTATTTTGCAATTTCATTATAATGTAAATTAAAATATTTTTCATAAGCTTCAGTTTCAAAATCAAGATCAAAATCTTTAATTTCAAAGTTTTTATCGATACTTAGTATCAATTCTTTCATAAACTCTTTAGCAAAAGCAGGATTTCTCACTAGAAGCGGTCCAATTAAATACGTACCATAAAAGTTTTTATAATGAATGCCTTCTTCTTTAAATCCTTTTTTAGCACCTGTTCCTACTAAAACTTCAAATAAAGGATTATTATTGTTAGATAAAATGCTGCTTTGATTTTGAAAACCGATGACATATTCATTTGTTTCCTTATTTAAAAATAGTGCATCATTGACAATTCTTTTTTCACTTTCACTAACTTTATAATCAAATATATTTAAAGCTTCAATTTTCTTTCCATCAAGATAATTGATTTCTTTTCCAAACAGATCAATTGCATTACCTGTAATTAAAAAATACTTGCCTGCTTCAATAGCAGCTTTTATTTCGGTTTTATATTTAATTAAATGATGTAATGCCAGTTTTTGATTTTCTTCTGTTCCAGCTGACATAATAACTAAATCATAACTATTAAAATCTATTTCATCAGTTATGGTAAGTGATTTAATAATTACTTCAATTCCTTGGCTTTCTAAATGATTTTTTAAAAATTTTATATTACCAGATTCACCATATAAGTTAAGTAAATCATAATATAAATATGCAATTACTATTTTCATATCTCTTTTCCTTTCAATAAATGGAGTAAAGGTAATACATAGTCAGGATTAACGACTGCATACAAATTACCTTTTGATTTATTTAAAATTGTATCCAAAGAATCATTTAATGAAGGGAAAGCCATTATTTTTTCTTTTTCAATTCCTGCAAGTTTTAATCTAGTTGCTATATCATAAGCATAGTCTCCAACACAAATAAAATTTACGACATTAGCATCATTTAAACATTCAAAATTAATATCATAAATCCATGAAACATCTGTGAATTTATATCTATGCGATATTGTTTCCCAACCAATAACAACTGTTTTTTCTTCTTTATTGCGACTCACATAATTCAAAGATTGATTAAATGAGGTGCTATTTTCATTTTTATTATAAAAAACAAATATTTCTTTATTATTGTATTTATAATGATTACATAATTTATGATCATATTCACTTTTACTAATAGAATCAATGATTTTTTCTTCATCATAACCTAAATAACTAGCTGTTGCAAATGTTGCAGCAATATTGTAAATATTATATAAAATATTGTTCAAAATTTTTATTTTATATTTATTATTAATAATCATTATTTCTTTTTCATAATCAACATTTGTTACCGCATATTCTGGTTTAACTCTTTTAAAATCACAATTTGGGCATTTAAAATCTCCATATATTTCAAAGTTGTAATATTTATACTTTAATTTGGTGTGACATAGTGGACAATATTCGATAACTAGATTTTCATAATTGTTTTTTGTATAGGAATAATTATTTTTTTCTATACCATAATATGTTACTTCACAATCAGTATCAATTACAAATTTTTGTAAATAAGGGTCATCACTATTTATAACTAAATGCATATCACTAGTTAAGCAGTTTTTAATGTCATTATAAACGAAATCATGATGTCCTTGCCTTGGCGGTTGATCCCTAACAATGTTAGTTATAACAATCGTTTTTGGCTTTAAATATTTGATTACTTGTTTCATATATCTTTCATCTATTTCATAAACAATGTAATCAGCTTTGATTTTTCCAGTTAAACTAGCACCTTCAATTAACATAGTGATAATTCCTGGCTTTAAATTACCGCCACGATGATTATGAAGTACTTTTAGACCTTGATCTTTTAAAACAGATGCAATTAATTTAGAAGTAGTTCCTTTACCAGAAGACCCAGTAACAGCAATAATATTTTTTGGGACTTTAAATTTATTTAATATATTTTTATTTAATTTTAAAGCAATTGTACCAGGTAAAGTACTACCGCGGCCAATTAAATCTCCAATAAAAAGTATAATTTTACATATTAGGATTGTAAACATCATATATGCACCTCAAATTTATTATATAACAAGTAGCTTCAAATAAAAAGGTTTTTTCCTTAAATATTTTGGCTTTTTCTTGCTTAAATATAATAATTATAATATAATTATTGGTGGTGATTTATGTGAATCAAGAACTAAAAAGGACCATTATTTTAGAAAATTATCAAAATCCAACGAATCGCGGTTTATTTGATGATGATAGTTATATTAAAGTAAATATGAATAATGAATCATGTATTGATGAAATTAATCTAATGGTTAAAATAGAGAATAATGTTATAGTAGATATACGTTTTGATGGTGAAGCTTGCGCTATTTGTACCAGTGCAACTTCAATTATGATTAATACACTTTTAGGTAAAACAATAGATGAAATTAAAGAAATATATAATAATTATGAAAAAATGATTAATGAAGAAAATTATAACGAGGAAATTCTTGAAGATGCCGTTGTTTATGCAGATATTGCTAAGCAACCAAATAGAAAAAAATGTGCTCTTCTTCCTTGGTGGGGAATTAAAAAAGTAATTGATGAAATAGGGAAGTGAGTTTATGAAAGAATTAGGTCTTTCACAAGCAAAAATACGTGAAATTTCAAAAATTAAGCAAGAACCAAAATGGATGCTTGATTTTAGAATAAATGCTTATAAAAAATTTTTAGAGCTTTCAAATCCAACTTTTGGGCCAGAACTTAAAATTGATTTTAAGAAGATTAATTATTACAAAAAAGTTGTGGATGAGATTAAAAGTAGTTGGAATGATGTCCCAACTGATATTACTAATACTTTTAATAAAATTGGACTTATTGATGCTGAAAAAAAGTATTTAGATGGTGTTAAAGCCCAATATGAAAGTGAAGTCATTTATAAAAGTATGCTTAAAGAATTAGACGAAAAAAATGTTATTTTTTGTGATACTGATAGTGCTTTAAAAAAATATCCTGAAATTTTTAAAGAATATTTTAATAACTTAGTTAAATATGATGAAAATAAATATACTGCTTTAAATGGAGCGGTATGGAGTGGAGGAACATTTATTTATATTCCACCTAATACTACAATTGATCGTCCATTACAAAGCTATTTTCGTATAAACACAAAAAACATGGGCCAATTTGAAAGAACAATTATTATAGTTGATGAAAATAGTAGTTTACATTACATGGAAGGATGCACAGCACCAACTTATTCAAGTGATTCACTTCATGCAGCAGTTGTAGAAATTTATGTTAAAAAGAATGCCAAGTGTCGTTACACAACAATTCAAAATTGGTCGAAGGATGTATATAATTTAGTAACCAAAAGAGCAATTGTTGAAGAAAATGGTCTTATGGAATGGGTTGATGGAAATATCGGCTCAGGTATTAATATGAAATATCCAAGTTGTATTTTAAATGGTAAATATGCAAGTGGGAATTGTATTTCAATAGCAGTAGCAGCAAAAAATCAAATTCAAGATGCTGGAGCTAAAATGATTCATTTAGCACCCTATACAACAAGTTCAATCATTAGTAAATCTATAGCTTTAAATGGTGGAAATGCGACATATAGAGGAACAGTCAATATTGCAAGTAAAGCAGAAAACTCAAAAGCTTTTATTAAATGTGATACCATTATTTTAGATTCAGAATCTAAAAGTGATACTATACCTAAAAACATCAATTATTCGGCTTCATCTATCATTGAACATGAAGCTACAGTATCAAGAATTAGTGAAGAAAAACTATTTTATTTGATGAGTAGAGGTATAAGTGAAGAAAAAGCTAAAGAATTATTAATTATGGGCTTTATTGAAAAATTTAAAGAAGAATTACCAATGGAATATGCGGTTGAATTAAATTCTTTGATGAAAAGTTATTTTTAATAGTTTTCAAATATTGTAAATTATAATTTTAAAGAAACTTATTTTATAGAAAAAAAATAAGTTTTTTTTGTTAAAAAAATAAAGCAAATATGTAGATTTAGTGCTTTGATTTCTATTTTTAATAATGCTAAACTTGATTTCAATGAAAGGAGGAAAAAAATGTTAAATCAATCTGTAATAGTTGGAAGAGTAGTTAGAGACCCTGAACTTAATCAAACTGAAAATGGTAATAAAGTTACCAATTTAACTTTAGCTGTTCCAAGAAGTTATAAGAATGTAAATGGTGAATATGATACAGATTTTATTTCATGCGTTTTATGGAAAGGTGTAGCTGAAAATACAGTGGAATATGTTAAAAAGGGCGATTTGGTTGGCATTAAAGGAAGATTGCAAACAAGAACAATAGAAGCTGAAGATCATAATCAACATATAATGGAACTTGTTGCAGAAAAAGTTACTTTTTTATCAAGTAAACGAAGTGAAGCAGATGATTAATCTGCTTTTAAATATGCTATAATACAATATAATAAAGTATCCAGATTTGCATTTTTATTATATTAATTATATAATATCAATTTATTAAGGGGGATTTATGGAAGCATTCGGTAAAAAAAATGCATTATGGCAGGAATATATTAAAGATGAAGCTATTTTAATGCAATATGAAAGTATGATTACCAAAGAAAATCTTAACCAAATATTAACTATAATGTATAAATATATCAAATTTATATCAAATAAGTATTATGATACTAAAAATGATAGTATGAGTTATATTTATGACAATTTAAGATATAGTTTACTATGTGCAGGAAATAAAATTCGTAGCATATATTGGAATAGAATTTTGGATTATAAAACTATATATAATCCCAATATAAGTATAAAAGATTTTGAATTTGTAACATATTTAGTTTATTTAGGAAGGAAGTATTTAATAGATAAGTACAAAACAGCTACTTATAAACCTACAATTCAAGAACTTGATTTAACTAATAATTGTTTAATTGCTTCTGAATATATAAAAAGAGTGTGTGATAAATATGGCGTTAAGTCACAAATAATAAAAATTTATCCGGGATTTTCAAAGAATGATGAATTATATAATAAATGTGGTTATCATTGCTTCAATATAATGAAATATCAAGGAAAGAGATATTTGGTTGATTTGACATATTCGCAATTTTTTTATGAACACCGAAATAACTTAGAAAGAATAGGCGTTGTTGATATTTTTGAAAGTGATCCAGGAATATTTATGACAATGGATGAAAAAAGTAAAAATATTGCGCTTAAAATTTTACAGGATGGGTTTATAGAACTTGATGAAGAAGTCTTAAAAAGATATTTAGATGCTTTTACTATATCTTTTAGAAATGGTTTATATTATGAATCAACTGGTGATTTTTCTTTTGAAACTCAATATACCTTTGAAAATTACATTAATTTTTTAGTTGGAAATGATAATCAAGTAAATTATGAAGGAAAAGAAAATTTAGGTTATCAAAAAAGACCACTTAGAAATCCATTAATGTCAATAAATAAAAAAATATAACTTTTGTTATATTTTTATTTTGACCTACTTACATAAACTAGTAAGCCAGCAACAAAGCTTGCTAACATAGTTATTACTAGTATTAAGGCAAGAATACGTGTCCAATTTATATTTTTAATTCTTTTTTTCAAACTTGTTTTCTTTTTTTTATTCTTTTCTACTTTTTCCATATTGCACCTCATTATTAATTATAATATAAATAATAAAAAAATGGAATAAAAAAGTTTTTAAATAATAAAATTTATTGGTGATACTATGAAAAAAATAAGCATTCCTCAGAATTATAAATTATTTTTTATTGTTTTATCAATTATTGCTGTTATTGCCGGAGCAATTTTTTATTTTAAATTAGGAGTTAATGATCAAGAGCTAATAAAAACATATATTGATGCTTATTTTATTAATAGCGAATATTCTATTATTAATATTATTTTATTAAATTTACTTATATTTATTCTAATATGGATTTTTGGTCTTTCAATGTTTGGCTCAGGCTTTATAGTATTTATTTATTTTATTAAAATGTTTCTTTTAAGTTTGAGTGTTTCAGCAATTGTTAAACTAGGTGGAGAAGATGCAATTTTAAAAGCATTTTTATATGTTTTTCCAAGCCAAATTGTGAGTATTTTTATTTATGCTTTGCTTGCTATTTATGCCCTTAATTCTTCATTTATGTTTTTTAAAATTTTATTTAAAAAACGTGAAATAAATTTTAAAAATATTTTTGTAGATTACAATAAAATTTTTGGAATCTTGTTTGGAATTTTATTAATTGTTATTGTTTATCAAGTTTATTTAAATCCATTTTTATTTAATTTGTTTTTTAAATAAGATTTGTGATATAATTTGTTCGGGTGAATTATATGAAAGTTGTTATTGGGATGTCTGGTGGCGTAGATAGTAGCGTTGCTGCCATATTATTAAAAAAACAAGGCTATGAAGTAATAGGCCTTTTTATGCGTAATTGGGATAGCTCAATTAATAATGACTATTTAGGTAATCCAAATTTAAATAACAATATATGCCCACAAGAAGAAGATTATAATGATGCTTTAAAGGTTTGTGAAAAACTAGAAATTCCTTTACATCGTGTAGATTTTGTAAAAGAATATTGGGATTATGTATTTGAATACTTTTTGAGTGAGTTAAAAAATGGTCGTACTCCAAATCCTGATATTATGTGTAATAAATATATAAAATTTGATATGTTTGTCAAAGAAGCAGAAAAGCTTGGTGCAGATTATATAGCAACTGGCCACTATGCAAGAATTAAAGATGGTAAACTTTTAAGGGCAGTTGATAGTAATAAAGATCAAACATATTTTTTATCACAACTTAGTAAAAAACAGTTATCAAATGTTTTATTTCCAATTGGAGATTTGGAAAAACCAAAAGTGCGTGAAATTGCTTTAGAATATGGTTTGATAACAGCAAATAAAAAAGATTCGACGGGGATTTGTTTTATTGGAGAAAGAAATTTTACTAAATTTTTAGAAAATTATTTACCAAATATTCCTGGAGATATAGTTGATATCAAAACAAATGAAGTAATTGCTAAGCATATTGGACTTATGTATTATACAATTGGTCAAAGAAAAGGATTAAATCTTGGAGGTAATGAAGATCGAACTTACGCCGTTGGAAAAGATTTAGAAAAAAATATTTTGTATGTTTCTGACATAGAAGATTATTTAATTACAACTGAAGCTATCATTGAGCAAGTCAATTGGATAAGCGATGAAAGACCAAATAAATGTACAGCTAAATTTAGATATCGTCAACCTGACAATGATGTTGAGTTAGAATTTCTAGATAATAATGAAGTTTTAGTTAGATATCCTGCAGGTGTAAAAGCGGTAACACCGGGACAAGCATGTGTTTTTTATTTAGGCGAAGAATGTCTTGGTGGGGGAATTATAAAAGAAGTAAGAAAAAATGGTCAAAAACTTTGGTATTTATAAAAAGCACTTATAGTGCTTTTAATTTGACAAAAAAATTGATAAGTAATATTATATTTGCCAAGAAAATATGCCTTAAAGGTGGTGAATAAAATGACATTTTACGAGATTTTAAAAGCCAAAGCAAAAAATCCAAAATATAATGATAAACACGTTATAATGGGTAGAGTAAATCAAGGTAAGAATACTTTGGATTATGCCGCTTTAAAATACGCGGATCTTTTAAAAATGGTTGATATATATATTAATAAATTGCAAGAAGCTGGTTATGTAACTAGTAATGATATTGGGAAACGAAAATATGTAATTATTGATAATTCAATCAATTCAATAGCTATTACGATTGCACTTTTAAAACTTAATGTCATTCCTGTTTTAGTTGATTATAAAAATCTTGAAATAGAAGAAACAGATTATTTGCCACATATTTATTCAAGTAGGAATTTAGAAAATGAATTTGACGAATTTCTTATTAAGGTTTCAAATTATATTCGTGATTATCTTAATAGTAATGAAAAACTACCTTATGAAACTTCTGAAGGTGGGAAGTTAATTATTTGTTCATCTGGTAGTGAATGTTTAAAACCACATTTAAATTTAATAAAAGAAAGTGACTTAATTAATCTTCCAAATCAATATGGCGAAAATGAAAGTCATTTTTATAGTTATATATCATGTGCTAACATTTCAGGAATTCTTACTAATATTGTTAATCCTATTGTTAACGATTGTACGGTTATGTTATCAGAATCATTTAATCTAGAAGGATATTATTTCAATCGTGAGGAAAAGAGTGTTATAGAGCACGAAATATATAAAAAATTTAAACAAAAAGATTATATATTTTCTATTCACGATTTTGATTTTATGCATTATTTACTTTTAAGGAGGAGTATTAATGATCATATTATTATTGAGAATAACAAAGTTAGAGTACTAGAGTGGAAAAAAGGTTATAGAGAATTTTGCGTTGCTAATGATTTTGAATATTGTAATATTGATACTATGCCAGATATTATGATGTTTCCAAGAAATATTTTGGAATATTTGAAAAAAATTGATACATCAAAGTTGGATTTTTCATGTGTTAAAAGAATTTATTTAGCAGGAGGTATTAATTCTCAAGAAATAATTAATAATGTTAGAAGAATTATTCCATCAATTCCTGAAGGAATAATTACAAATTTATATGGTTCAACGGAAGCAAATGGGGTTATTTGTAGTTGTAGAGAAGAAAAATTAAAAACTTGCTATATTAATATTTCTAAATTTAAAAAAGGAATAATTGAATATAGTTATGATCAAAAACATGTTTTTAGATTACAAAATGGTAAGGTTAAAGAAATTAATAAAAAATATAGTGCTTTTGAATTTGCACCATATTTAAGTGTTAGTGAAGGATTGATTCCAGATATAATAGTTGATGGCATCAATATTAAATATAAAAATAATATTACTAGTGATTTAGGGGTTTATATTGATAATCAATTATATATCTTAGGTCGAAAAAGTGATTTAGTAAAAATATATGATCGAGATTATAATATAATTTATATTGAACAGCATTTATCAAGGATGCTTGGAATAAAAGTTTATTGTATTAAAGATCCAAATGGTGAAGCAATTCAACCATATTTATGTTATAGTAAAGATCATTTTGAAGAAGGGCTTAAACTATATAAAAAAGCCCTAAAAATAATAGATTTTTTTCAAAATATGAATATTAATCATCCTGTACTTTTAAATGATCATGTTTTTCCAATGTCAAAAATATCTGGGAAAGTATCGCGTGCAAAATTGATTGGTTTAAGAAAATATTCAGAAATACAATATAATAATTTTATGGGAGATTATTGTGAAAATTTAAGAAGATTGGGTCAAGAATTTATTAGAAAATACTTTAGCGATTATGAAGTAACACCAATTGATGAAGAATTATGCTTCAGTATAACTTTAAAAGATAATTTCTTTTTCCCTTATTATGAATCAATTAATTATTTGTTTGATGTCATTGATATTGATGATGAAAAAGGAATCATTGTTTTACATATAAAGCCACAAATATTATTTTTTGTTGATGAAGAATTTACTGAAAAATTGGATGAAAAATTAGTAGAAGACTATAAAGATAGTTGTTTTACAAAATATATGATATATAAAAATGCTAAAACAATTGACAATTTTCAATATAAAGATGTTTATTTTGATCATAAAATTGATAGAAATGATTTAGATCAATTAACTAAGAACTTTTTAAAGAAATATAAAGAATATTTAATAAAACATATAAGATATTCTGATCCGCATGCATTTGATGATATACCACCAGTGCGTATAATTTTATCAAAAGAGCAACGTGAAAAAATTCATAAATTATTTGAATAAGAAACAATAATAAATTGTTTCTTTTAATTTGACAAAATTATACTAAAGTAATATTATATTTGCCAAGAAAATATGTGCTAGGGGGTATTTTTAATGAGTATTATTTATAAATTACTAAAAGAAAAGGCAGAAGATTCTAAATTAAAAAATAAAATCGTAATGATTGGAAGAGAAAATAGTAATATTACTATTAATTATGTAGCAAAATCATACCAAGAACTTTTATATTTAGTTGATGTATATATTAAACTATATAATGATCCAGAATATACGCTTCAGCCAATTGCTGGAAGAAGAAAATATATTGTTGTAGATAATTCAATCAATTCAATTGCGACAATTATTGCATTATTAGAGTGTGGTGCAATTCCTGTAATAATTGATGCTAAAAATGTTTATTTATTAAAGGAGGAATCGTTGCCTTATATTGAATATGGTGATTTAGCAAAAGGTGCCGAAATGCAAGATAAAATTGTCCAAAATTATCTAAATCTTATACAAGATTATGATAAAAAATTAGATGGAGAAAATGAGCCTGGCTCTAAACTTATTATTTGTTCAAGTGGTAGTGAAGGACTATCACCTCATTTTAATTTGATTAAAGAAGAAGACCTAATTAAATTACCTATTCAGTATGGAGAAAAAGATGGGGTTTTTTATAGTTATATATCATGTGCAAATATTTCAGGATTATTAACTAACATTGTGAACCCAATAGTTCATAATAATAAAATATTATTAGATCAAAATTTTAATCTTGAATCTATTTATTTTGCTGGTAATATGAACAAGTTTTTGAAAAAAAATTTTGAAAATAAATATATTGAAAAACGCTATTTTTTATCAACAGCTAATCCAGCTTTGATTAATTTGGTTTTTTATAAAAGAAAAAAATATGATGGAATTTTTTATAATAAGACTTATATAGATGAAAATGAATTAGTTATCAAAGAATGTCACCCAGATTATCAGATGATTAGTGGTAATCAGTTGACTTTATTAAAATTATTTAATGGAACTGAAATGAAAGCAGATTCAATGATGCTCCCGAGAAATATTATGAAATATTTAGCTAATGCTGATTTAAACGGAGTCGACCTTTCCTCAATTCACCATATATATATGGCAGGTGGAATTAATTCAGAAGAAGTAATTAAAAAAATGCGCAGGAAAATTCCATCTATTCCTAAGGGAGTATTTACAAATCTATATGGTTCAACGGAGGCCAATGGTGTTATCTGTTATTGTGATGAAAAAGATCTTAAAACTTGTTATATAAATGTTGGAGACTATGAAATCGGTAAGGTTTATTACACATATGATAAAAAAACATTTTATGAAATTGAAAATGGTGTTACAAAAGAAATTGTAGTGCCAAAAGATTTGTTTGGCTATACTCCATGTTTAACAGTTAGTAGTAAATATGAAAAAGATGTAGTAGTTGACAAAGATTTAAACATTTTATATCGTAATAAGAATACTGGAGATCTTGGAATATATATAGATAATCAATTATATGTGTTAGGTCGAAAAAGTGAATTAATTAAATTAAATAGAAAAACATATATTACTAATTATATTGAATCGTATTTTTCTAATCAATTGCAAACTGAAATATACATAACACCTGTTGATGAAAATACTATTCAGCCTTATCTCAAAGTTGATAGAATTGAAAATTTTCCGAATCTTGTAAAGGAATATTATAAATGTTTAATTTTTTCAAAAAGTATTAATGCTTTCAAAGTCAATCCACCAGTGATAATTGATGATTATGTTTTTGCGTCGTCAAAAATATCTGGCAAAGTACAAAGGGCATATTTACAGCGTTATGAACAATATTTGCAAGTTCAATTGGAAGGATTACACACAAAATGCGCCTCAGCCGCAGAAATTTCAAAACATATTGTAAAAATGTTTCATAATCCTAATTTTTTGTTATTATCAAACGGAAGTTTTATAGTCAATGAATGTTTGGATTTATTTTTACCAATTAATGAAATATTAAACTATTTTTATACACCTACTAATCTTGACAATTGGAATGTTCTTTTTACTCCAAAACCAGAAATTATTTTTATAACCTCTGAACATATTGGATTTTCAAATTTAATTTTGCTTTTAGAATATAAAGAAATGATTGATACATTACCATATGTTGCTCTCAGTGCTTATAAAAATGGCGAAGTTTCTAAAAAAACATATAAAAATGTAAAAGATGCAAAAGATGTCGATGAGATTTTTGAAATTCTTAAGCACAATATTCTTTATGATATGGCCATAAGACTTTTGACTATAAATGATTTTAATAAAAATGATTATAATAATCCAAATAATAATCCAACTAAATAAGATTAAATTTAAGTATTTTGATGTATAATTAAAGTAGGTGATAATATGAATAATATTAATTTAAATTTATATAAATACTTTTTTCAAGTAGCAAAATATGAAAATTATACAAAAGCTGCTGAAGAATTAATGATTTCACAACCTTCATTAAGTTATAGTATTAAAGTTTTAGAAGAGCAATTGGAAATAAAACTTTTTAAAAAAGAGAAAAATCATGTATATTTAACAGAAGCTGGAAGAGAAATATATAATAAATTGATTCCAATTTTTGAGGCCTTGGATGAAATAAATATTAATGCTGACTTAGTAAGTGGTAAAGTAACTCTTGGGCTCAGACCTGCTTTTGCTGAAGAAACAATGCCAATTTATATGCGTGAATTAAATAGAATTTATCCTAATTTGGAAATTGATTATATAACGGGGGAATCTGAGTCATTAAGAAAAATGCTTTTGAATCATGAGATAGATATTCTAATTGATGAGGTAAAACTAGATGATGAAGTGGCATCAATCTTGGCTTTTGAAGATCCAGCAATTTTTATAGCACATAAAGCAAACAAAAAAGATTTAGGAGAAAAAATTATTGACGAAAAATATTGCCAGAAGAATTCAATAGGTATTGTTCCTATGAATAGATTTAGCCAAAAAATTATGGAAATATATCCTGATTTTAAATATGAGCACTTTAGAAATACACCACTTATGTTACTAAAATTAGAAGAAACGGATAACATTGGAATTGCTCCTAAAATGATTTTAAAAAGAGAATTGCAGAGTGGCGAATTTATTGAACTTAATACTAATATTGGCCTTCCAAAGGCTAAAATGTATGCTTCATATATAAAAAGATTATCAAATAAAAAAATTACTGCAGTTGTAGATTTTTTTAAAAACAATGATTATTATGTATTACTTGAATCAAAGAGATCAAAAAATTGATTTCTTTTTTTATAAAAAAAATTAATAGTAAGTATAAAAAAATGGTATTAGAAAATCTTGTTCTCTTTTAATACAATGTAATTGAAAGGGATGAGAATTATGGATAAATATTTTATATCACAATTATTAGTAATAATTGCAACAGTAATAATATCAGTTACTTACATTACAAAATCACGAAAAAAACTTTTAGAATGCTTTATTGCTTATAATACATTTTATGGAATACATTATTTACTTTTGAATGCTTATACGGGATTTTTTATGAATCTTGTTAGTATTGGTAGAAATGTATTTTTTTATTACAACAATAAAAAAGGAAAAGAAAATGGTTTAACATTTTTAATAATTTTATTTGCAATAATTATTGGTTTTGGTATTTATTCATATCAAGATTTTTATAGTTTAATATCAATGAGTGCGTCACTTTTATCTGCTTATTCAGTATGGCAGAAAGATGTAAAAAAATATCGATATATTGCTGTTATTGTAAGTATTGAATTTATTATTTATGGAATTCATATTTGTTCACCGTTTGCTGTTATTACGGAAATAATTCTTTTATTGGTTGAGTTAGTAGGAATATTTATAAACCGAAAAAAAGAAAAGACTATTTAAAAATTTTATAGTTTGTATAAAAATTTAATATTTTATACATCTAAAAAAAACAATTATATTAAAAGCAAAGAGGAGGAATTTTTATGAATGATGAAAAATTTATGAGAATTATGAGTGTTCTTAAACAATTATGCAAAAAAGCTACAATGGAATACTCAAAAGTAAATCCAAATGTTGCTTTTGGAGTTTACCAATTTATGAAAGAAAGTGAAGAGCAAAGTTTCTGCCCATATGATTTGGTTGAATTTTATAATGAAAATTGGACAGGAAATCAAGATTTTATGCATATACCCAATTATGACAAAATGATGAAATATATTAAATCATTTCCAATTATAATTGCGTATGACAAAGTTAATATGGAAATACTTGGAATTTCAACAATGCAATATGATGAAGTAACAGAGAATCATGTTGATCCATATTTTCCAGAAATGAATTCTAAATACTTTTCAATCACTGGGATTTTAACAAATCCAACCAATAAATTTCGAGGTTTAAATGGAATTGGAAATAAGATATATGAAATAGAATTATTTGCAGCACTTGCTTTTAAACAAAATAGCGCTTATAAAGATACAAGAATTATGTGCGTAATTGATTGTAGAAATAAACATAGCATATATGCTTTAAAAAATGCAGCACAAAAGTTAGGTGAAAAATTTAAGTTAGATCAAAAAGGAATGGAATTTCCTACATATATTACAGCTTATTATATAATTACTAACCAACATAAGAAATTAACTGAGGCACCAACATTAGTAATGGAAGTAGATTTGGAACCTAAAAAAATAGAAAAACATTTTGAAAGGAAACTTGAATTTATTCCAGACAAAAATATAAATGAATCATTATTAAGGACAGTGGTTGAAACATTTAAGCCTGATTTACATTTTCATCCAGTTGTAAATAAAGATATGGAACTTGGTGGAGTAGATGTTACTTATGTAAAACTTGATTCTACATTCAATCAACTTAAGAATTTTTCAAATATTATTACAAACGGAACAGAAAAAGGAAATGATCGTATTCCTTTAAGTAGAATTCAATTAATTGATGAATTTATAATTGGTAGTGCTAAAGAAGAAAAAAGAAAGAAATTAGTTAGATAGAAGGTAAATAATGAATAAAAACGAAATATTAAATAATATTGTAAATAATACAAGTAAATTAATATCATTTCCTACATATCATGGGAATGATGATGCCTTTAAAGAGCTATTTGATTATGTAAAAGAGCAAATGAATGGTTTTTTTATAAAAGACATTATTGTTAATTATAATAATCATGATAACCATAATTTACTTATTTCAAATGTAGAAAGTAATGATTTTGATATCATTTTTAGTGGACATGTTGATGTTGTAAAGAATGAAGAATACAAAGCAAGAATTGTAGGCAATAAATTATATGGACGAGGAGCTATTGATATGAAGGGGCAAGTAGCAGTCATGATGGAAATATTGAAAAATGCTAAAACCTCAAAAAAAATGGCACTTCTTTTAACGAGTGATGAAGAAATTGGTGGATTTTGTTGCGAAAACATTGCTAAAAATTTAAACGCCCAAATCGTAATTATGCCAGATGGTGGAAAAAATTTTGATTTAATAGTTGAAGAAAAAGGCCTTGCACAACTTGAAATAACTGCTACTGGTGTTTCGGCACACGGAAGTGAACCTTTCAACGGAGACAATGCAATACTAAAACTTATAAATTTATATAATGATTTAATTAGTATTTATTCGCTACCAAAGTCAAAAGATGATTGGCGTTTATCAATTACACTTTCAAAAATGAATGGTGGAGATGCAAATAACAAGGTACCAGATAAAGCAACGATGGCACTTGATATAAGATATACAGCAAATGATAATATTAACAGAATAATTAATTATATTAGAAATTATTCAGAAGATATAACTCTTAAAATATTGGATGTTGAACCAGTTTTCTATTTGGATCAGGAATTAGAAATAGTTAAAAATTTTATTGCTAAATCCGAAAAAATTTTAAATAAAAAATTAGTTATTACTAAATGCTCTGCTGGTAGTGATGCTACATATTTTAGTGAAAAAAAGATACCTGTAATTATTATGAATCCAATTGGAGATTATTGGCATAATAAGAATGAATATGCAGATATTAATAGTTATTATACTTTATATCGTATATTCAAAAGTCTTCTTTGATAAAATTTGTCAGATTTTACTTTAACTTTACACTTGACAATTGACAGCAAACTAGCTAAAATGATAGTGGAGGGTAGTGAGATGGATAAATTAAATAATCTATTAAAAGAAGTAGGAATTTCAAAAGTTAAACTTGCAAAATTTCTAGGAGTTTCACGCCAAATGATCTATAATTATTTAGAATTAGACGATTTAAATAAATGGCCAAAAGACAAAAAAGTAATGCTTTTTAATTTGCTTGGGATTAAAACTCCGGAGGAAATTGACACATTAAAGGTTAATACAGACTATATAATGGATGTTGAAGCGAGGTTTAATAACATTTGTGAAAATAATTATCGTGCAAATGGTAGTGAAAGTGCTAATGTTTATAATGGGCTTAAGAAAACCCAAAGAGATTTATTAAAAAATATCATTGATATTTTGCATGAAAAATTAGAAGATGAAAGTGATTCAGATGCTACTAATACAATGAGATATTTATATTATTTCTTGCAAGGATTAGATAGTTCAAAGGAATTAAAGTATTTTCTTGCATATACTGCAAAATCAATGGGTTTTGTAAAACCATTGGAGTTTGTATTTAATGAAGATGAACAGTTTTCTTTTGAAAGTATTGTATTTAGTGGGATGACTTTATATAATAATGGTGGTTTATCAAGAAATAAACTAGCTGAATCACATCGTAGATTTGTGGAACAAATTGAACATAAAAAAGAAGAAAAAATGAGTCGTACTTTAGAACTAAATATAATTAAAAGCCAAGCTTTAAAAGAACTTGGTTATAGTGAAATAAATGAACAAAATGCAGCTGAAATATTAGAAAAAATGGCTGAAATTCAATCAAGAAAAATATAAAAAAGTATCATTTGATACTTTTTTTATTTTACTAAACTATTATAATATGCATTTTTATTAATATAATATTTTAAACGATATCCATTGCCTTGAGCAATTAAATTTGTACTTTTTTGAGTTTCATCATTTACAAATATAATCTCACTTCTGATGAACTTTGGTACAATGATACGAGCGTTTTTATCAATTTGAGCAATATCAATTGCAGTCTTATATATTTGTTCAATTCTTCTTTCAATTTCAAAAATTTTTTGACTATTAATAGTAGAATATCTTTCGTTTTTTAAATTGATCAAAGTATTTTTTAGCATTTCTAAAGATGATATATAAAATGATTCTTTATCTTCAACTGTAAAAACAACCTCTTCATCTGGTGTAGGGTATGCAAAACTTGGAATTATCATACGTCCTTTTTCATCCATAGAAACTTCTTTCGTCCCTAATATTATTTTCTCACCTAACATTATTTTTCCCCCTTAATTGCTTAATATTATAGATAATTTTTTAATTTTGTCAAATTGTAAACAAAATGTAAAGTGAAAAAAATTATAGCAAGGAAAGTAGGTAAGGAGAAGATAAATATATAAATTGCAAAATTTGTATACAAAAAATATTTGATAAAAAGTTTGATTATATTAGAAATTAAAATAATAAAAAAATATATATAAAACAAAATATATAAAAAGCATAAAAAATTTTAAAACTATATATTTAAAATTTAATTAAAAATAAATATTTTATAGAATATAAGTATCAAGAAAAAGATTCTTAAAACAATTAGTAAAACAAGTCAAAAACAGGTATAATAATACAGATTTTTATATTTAAACACATACAATTATAAAGCCAACATATTACTTCCTATAATATATATTATGTTAACTAGCAAATATTTGTTTTTTGTTTTTGATAGTATAACTTATCCCTACTTTGTTAATAATATTACTGGGTGATTAAAATGAAGAAAGATTCTAGAAATCAAAAATCTAAAAATAATAGTAGAAAAAATAATTCTAGAGAAAATAATAAAAATAAAGAAAATTCTAGAAATGAAAAATCTGCTAATTCTTCAAGAGAATGTAATTAGTTTTTGATTACCTAAGAGATACATTTATGTATCTCTTTTTATTAACAAAAAAACCTATTTTTATATAGGTTTATTTAAATAAATAAAACATATCTTTACCAATACTTGGAGCATCTAATTCAAAGTTTTTAGCAATTGAGGCTCCAATATCACCAAAGTTCCCTATTTCTGGTAATTTTCCAGTATATTTAAAAGATTTTGAATACATAAATATTGGTGTATATTCTCTAGTATGATCTGTTCCTTTAAATGTTGGATCATTACCATGATCAGCAGTAAACATAAGTAAGTCATCTTCTCGTAAATTTTTAACAATTTTTGGTATTGATTTGTCTAAATATGCTAATGCTTTACCATAACCTATAGGATCTCTTCTATGACCATATAATGTATCAAAATCATTTAAATTTGCAAAGCATAATCCGTTGAAATCTTTTTTCATAATATCTAATATTTTTTCTATACCATCGGCATTGTTTTGGGTTTTAATTGTATAAGTAATTCCATTATTATTAAATATGTCTGCAATTTTACCTATTGCAATTACTTCATATCCATTATTTTTAAGTTCATCTAAAACTGTTTTTTTGGGAGGATTTAAAGCATAATCATGTCTATTTGGAGTTCGTGTAAAATTACCTGGGGTTCCAATGAATGGTCTTGCAATAATACGGCCTACTCTCCACTCTTCTTTTAATGTAATTTCTCTTATTTTTGAACAAATATTATATAATTCTTTTAATGGAATAATTTCTTCATGAGCAGCTACCTGTAAAACTGAGTCAGCTGATGTATAAATGATTAAATTACCTGTTTTTATATGCTCTTCTCCTAATTGTTTAATAATTTCAGTTCCGCTTTCTGCTCTATTTCCGATTACACGATGTCCAGTGGCTTTTTCGATTTCCTTTAAAAGTTCAGCAGGAAATCCGTTTGGGAAAGTTTTAAATGGTACTTTTGATCTAATACCCATCATTTCTAAATGACCTGTAAGTGTATCTTTTCCATTACTCATTTCTGCTAATTTCCCGTAATATCCAGCAGTTTTATTATTTCCGCCTAGCAAATTACCTAAACCTAGCCAATTAAAATAGTTAAGTTCTAATTTGTTAAATTCAATTGTGTGCTTTAAAGTATTGGCGCCAACATCACCAAACTTAACAGCATCTTTAGCTTCACCAATTCCTACTGAATCCATAACAATTAAAAAAATTCGTTTAAATTGCATATTATACTTCCTTTCCATGTGGATGGTATTCATCATAATCTTTTCTTATATTTTCTTTTGAAACATGTGTATATATTTGTGTTGTTGAAATTGATGCATGACCAAGCAATTCTTGAATGCTTCTTAAATCAGCACCATTATCAAGTAAATGTGTTGCAAATGAATGTCTTAATGTGTGGGGAGAAAAATCTTTCTTTATCCCCTCTTTTAATGCTAATTTTTTAAGCATTTTAAAGAACCCCACTCTACTTAGTTTATTACCTTGATTATTTATAAAAAGAAAATTGCTTGTTTTATTTTTTAATAAAATATTTCGCGAATGTTCTAAATAAAGATTTAAAGCTGTATTTGCATAATCTCCGATTGGAATTATGCGCTCTTTACTACCCTTACCAAAAACCCTAACAATACTATTTGTAAGATCAACATCTGTTGTTTTGAGTTCAACAATTTCACTAACACGCAGACCACAGGCGTACATAAGTTCGAGCATCGCTTTGTTGCGATAATCATATTCGTTTTCAAGCTTAATATTTAATAATTTATCAATTTCTTCAATATTTAATACTTTAGGAATATTTTTTCTTAATTTTGGTGGTTTTATTAAATCCATAGGATTATTATTTAATTTATTATTTATAATCAAATATTTATAAAAAGAATTTAGGACTGTAATTAAATGAGCTATTGAATACTCGCTTTCATTTAAATTATTAATATAGTCATTTATTTCATTTTTTGTTAAAGCATATAACTTCTTTTTTGTAAAAACACTAATTTTATGTAAATCATTATAATAACTATATATGGTATTTTCACTTGATTTTTTTTCCATAAGCAAAAATTTTATGTAATTAATTAAATCTTGGTCAGTAATACAATCTTTTTCAATTTTTTCAAAAATACTTTTCATATAATCCCTACTCCATTATAGCAAAAAAAGATTAATTTTGCTATAATGTTTTTGGTGATACTATGCAAGATTTATTAGCAATAAAAATGCGTCCTCAAAAATTAAGCGACATAGTTGGTCAAAAGCATTTAGTAAGTGAAAATCATGTTATTTATAATATGGTTAAACATAATCATATTTTTTCAATGATTTTATATGGAAATCCAGGAATTGGTAAAACAAGTATTGCTTTGGCAATTGTAAATGAGCTTAATCTAAAATATAAACTTTTAAATGCAACAATTAATAACAAAAAAGACTTTGATGAAGCAATTAATGAAGCCAAAGAAGACCATGGGCTTGTTATTTTAATGGATGAAATCCATCGCTTAAATAAAGATAAACAAGATTTACTTCTTCCTCATCTTGAAAGTGGTCTTATTACTTTGGTTGGGATGACTACTGCTAATCCATATCATAGTATTAATAGTGCAATTAGAAGTAGATGTCAAATATTTGAACTAAAACCTCTTTCAACTGAAGATGTTTTAGAAGGGTTAGATAAAGCTATTCCCTATTTAGAAAATATTAAAATTACAGCAAAAGCAAAAGATTATATTGCTAAACTCTCTAATGGAGATTTAAGATTTGCTTTAAATTTATTAGAGGTTGCCTATACTTGTTCAAACGATAATAAAATTGATATTGATCTTGTCAAAATAATAAATAATAAACCTTCGATTACTATTGATAAAAATGACGATGGTTATTATGATACAATAAGTGCATTTCAGAAATCTATTCGTGGGAGTCACGTAAATGCCGCTTTACATTATTTAGCAAAACTGATTATTGCTGAAGACTTAGATATTATTTTAAGGCGACTTAGTGTTATAGCATATGAGGATATTGGTCTTGCCAATCCTTCAATTGGCCCCAAAGTGGATGCTGTAATTAATATTTGTGAACGCTTAGGATTTCCGGAAGCTAGAATTCCTTTAGGAGAAATTGTTATTGAAATGTGCTTATCTCCAAAATCTAATAGTGCAATATTAGCAATTGATGAAGCTATAAAAGATGTCGAAACAATTGATACTGGGAAAGTTCCGAGTCATTTAAGAACAACATCAAAAGATTATAAATATCCTCATAATTATAAAAATGCGATTGTAAAACAACAATATATGCCTGATAAACTTGTTGGTAAAAAATATTATGTTCCAAAAGAAACAAGTAAAAATGAACAAACATTAAAAAACATTTATGAAGCTATCGAAAAAGTAAACCCATAAAAAAAGACTTATGTCTTTTTTTAAATGTCTAAAATAAATAATTCTAAAGCATTTGCACTATCAACAAGTCCTTTTTTGGCATTTATATTTATTTCTCCAAGCTTTTTTAAATTTTCTAATAAATCACTATCAGAATAGTTTTTAGCTTTTAAAATCGCTAATTTTACACGATATGGATGTTCTCCAATTTCTGATGCAATATCTTTTTCTGAATATCCATTTTGATTTAATTTTTTTGCCTGATACATAAGTCTAAATTGATTAGCTAGTGTAACAATTATTTTAATGGGTTCTTCTTTTAATTTTAAGAGTTCTTCATATGTTTTAATACTTTCTTTTATGTTTTTATTAATAATGTTGTCAATAAATTCAAAAAAATCGATTTTAGGGTAGTCACATATTACATTATTTATATCATCTTCGGTAATTTCTTTATTTTCTTTATAAGTAATCAATTTTTCAATTTCTGAATTTACTAATTCACTTTGATTATTTAATTTATTTTTAATATTTTCAATATTTTTATAATCGATATGATAATCTTTTAATAAGTCTTTTATAAGCTCTTTACTATCTTTTTTATTGTTACATTCTATGACTTTTGCAACCTTTTTTATGAGTTTTGTTAATTTTTTTCTTTCATCTAATTTTTCATTATTAAGAGCAAATATTATTACATTATTTTGATTATAATTATTTAAAAATTTTTCAAGTTTTGAAGAAACATCATCCTCTACTTTATCAGATGTAAAAAAATAAGCATTTTCAATAATAATTAATCTTCTTGTACCAAATAAAGACATGGAAATTGCATCCAAAATAATGTTATCTATATTATCTTGGTTGGCATCAAATTTTGAAATACTATATTCATCTATTTGATTTGAATTTTGAATTTTCTTAATTTCTTCATTTATAAAAAATTTTTCAAGGCCATAAAATAAATAAATCATCTTTATCACCAAATTTATTATATCAATTTTAATGTAATTAAACAATAAAAAAGAAGATCAATTTAATCTTCAGTTTTTGTAAATAATGCTGATAATTTTTCAATTAATTCAATATCTTCTAATTCTTCTAAATTACTTTTATCAATAACTTTTACATACTTAAATGATTTATAATCAGGCATTTCTATTAATAACATATATAAATTACCTTCATAATTTTTAGCACAACTTATTACATAATCTTTATCATCAGCTAATGTTATGATATCTCCAATTTCAAACTTCATATTATCTCCCCAAACCTTTTATTTCTTCACTTTGTTCTTTATCTAGTTGCTTTTTTAATAAAGCTTTTTTATGATGAAACCACATTCCAGCTCCTGCAAATAAAGCGGTTGTTGCAGCTGTAAATCCTTCCAAACTATTATTTGGCTTAATAGCATTCCAAAGTTCTGGAAAACTACGTAGTTTTGGTAAAAATACTTGTTTTATCCAAATCCAACTTTCTTCTAAGTAACCATTACTTGGAAGAGCTTCAAGATTTGCAATTGGTTCAACACCTTTTTGCACAATATAACTAGCTAAACTGCCACCAACTAATATTGCCATAACTACTTCTTTGGCAGTATAATGATGGCTCTTTACTCCTGATTTGTATTCTAATTTTTTAATTTTTTCTATTTCTTTTATTGCTTCTTTACGTTCATCTAAATTCATAAAATTTACCTCATTTCACAATAAATTATATAATAAAAAATAGCTCATGTCAAATAAACTATTTTTTTAAAATACTTAATATTTTTGCAGTTTCATAAAGAATCATATTGCTTTTATTTAAGGCAATACTTTTTCCAATTGCTTTACCACCTATCGTCATTGCGGCAATTAAAGCAGTTACTAATAATGTCAAAATTAGCTGATCTATATTTAAATAATTTCCAATTTTCAAGGAAATAGTAATACCTGCAGATCCTGAAATAATACCACATATATCACCAATAACATCATTACAAAATGATGATACTTTACTAGCATTTTTAATCATTTTTATAGCAGTTACTGCTCCTTTTACCTTTTGACTTGCCATTGAATGAAATGGTGCCTCATTTGCAGATGCAACCGCAACTCCAATCATGTCAAATAGTACACCAATTAAAATAAAACAAAAAATCAAAATGATACCTAAAATTATATTAACATCAGGTAAAACTGTTTCGGCTATAAACGAAAATACTAAAGAAATAATGAAAGATAAAATAGTAATTAATACTATCCATCCATTATTTTTATTTTTTTTGTGTTTTTTATCATCATTTTTTAAAATTTGAACATATTTTTTCATACTTCACCTATAAAAAAAGAGCTGTGCTCTAATTAATAAATAATGGCGTATAAGAAGTAAACTTTGCGACATAGGTCAAGTAGAATTTCTCTAAGTTTTACTTTCAGTTACCCAAAAGCGGTTCCCCTTTAAAAAACTTAATATAGTGTTTCCATCTATATGACTTGATTACCACTTAGTTCGCACTGCAATCCTTACCTATACACATTCCTAGGAGTTTTCCTCAAACACTTAATTGTTACTTATTCTTTTTTGCAAAGGCTGTTTCAAATTTGTAGATTAAATATATGTGGCCGCATATATTTAAAATGTTGCTAATTATCCCCAACATTCACTCAAGACAAGCTACACTACTCGCAACTATTCGCCACCTAGTAGGTTTTGTCTATAAAATAGACGTTCAAATTATTGGAACTTGCTCATATGCCATTATGAGAGCCCAATAATTCATTCCTTTCAGCTATCACCCCAAACTGGGCGTAAGAAGCAAAAACCAAAAGGTGAAATATATGCTCTTCAACGGATTTTTAGCCCCGTCTCCATAACAATTAGAAGTGACTAGAATAATGTGCCACTAACAAAGTAAATTTTATCAAAAATTCAATAGATTGTCAAATTGACAACTTATTATAATATATTCAAAAAATAAAGTTTTATTTACAATATTTTATATAAATCTTTTTATTTTAACGAAAATAAGATATAATTAGATTGGTGATGATATGAATAAAGGAAAAAAGAATTATGGTTTAATTATATCAATAGTTGTACTTGTATTAGTTTTGGCTTTTGCAGTATATATTGTTCTTTATAAAAGAAATTTTTCAAATTTTAAGCTTCTTGCTTTAATTATTGGGCTTTTAGTTATGACTTCCATTCTAGCAGTTATAAATCAAATTAGAATTGGATCGAAAAAATCAGAGTTTAATATTTTGAATTCAGTAATGGTTTTGGTATTTGGAATTGGTACTTTTTTTCTTATTAATACTGGAAAAACAGTAGCAAGAACTGAAAATTTGGTACCTAATTTTATAGGCAAAAATATTAGTGAAGCAGTTGAATGGGCTTCTAAAAATAAAGTTGAATTAGTGCAAACCTATGAGTTCAGTGATTCATTTAAAGAAAATAATATTTTTGCTCAAGATCAATTTAATATTGATGTCAAAGAAATTGAAAAATTAAACGTAACTATTTCTAATGGTATTAATTATGATAAAACTGTGGTACTTTCTTCATATGTTGGGCAAGATATAAGTTTACTTTTAAATGATATTACTGATTTACATTTAAATAATGTTAAAATTGATTATGAAGTAAATGATTATAATCAAAAAGGAATTGTTTTAACTCAAAGTGTAAGTGGTGAAATTAGAAGAAATGAAGAAGTAAAAATTGTTGTTTCATTAGGTAAAAAAAGTGAACTATCAGAAATTACTATGATTTCATTAGTTGGTAAAAATATTTTTGATGCTACTCTATATTTAGAACAAAATGGTATTAATTATGAAATCAAATATGATTTTAGTAATGAAAACAAAGATGTTGTTATTTCTCAATCTGTAAAAGAAAACGAGATTATTAAACCTTTTGATACTAAAGTTATTTTAACTGTTTCAAAAGGAAATAAAATTTTAGTTCCAGATTTAACTAAAATGACTATTTCTGAAGTAATTAAATGGATTACAGATAATAATTTAAAAATTGAATTAACTGATGCCTATAACAATAAAATTGAAGCAGGAAAAGTAATTAGCGCAAACTATAAAGAAAATGAAGAAATATCTGAAGGAACACTGGTAAAAGTTACTACTTCTAAAGGTGCATTAAAAATGCTTTCATTTAAATCATTAAGTGAATTTAGAAAATGGGCCAATACATATAATGTTAAATATGAAGAAGAATATGAGTTTAATAATAATGTTAGCAAAGGTAATATTATTAAATTCTCCTTATCTCCTAATGATTTAATAGATGAAAATGTTCCTATTATTGTAACTATTTCTAACGGAAAAGCGGTAACAATTCCAAACTATGTTGGTAAATCAAAGTCGGAAATAACATCTTCATGTAAAAATATAGGACTTTCTTGTTCATTTACATATGGCTCATACTCTACTACATCAAAGGATGTTGCTGTAAGCCAAAACAAGAAAGCTGGTTCTAGTGTTATAAGTGGAACATCACTTATTATTACATTAAGTAAAGGAACTGCTAAAACATTTACGGTTCAAATATTTGAATCACAATTAACTTTAGGCAATGCTAGTGCGACAGCTAACACCTTAAAAACATATTTTGCAAAAAACTATCCTGATGTTAATTTTGTTTTTAGTTATAAAAAAAGTAATACTTATCCTCGTGCTGGTTATATTCATGAAAATAGTCAGGTAAAAGATGGAACAAAAGTAACACAAGGTAAAACATATAATGTAATTATTACATCGCAATAAAAAAGCAATTTGTTGCTTTTTTTATATGATAAAAAGTAATAAAATAATTAATCCAATTAATATTCGATAATAACCAAAAACTTTAAAATCGTGTTTCTTAATAAAATTAATTAAAAATTTAATTGCCACAATTGAAGTAAGAAAAGATACAATTAATCCAATTATAAATGCAATTATTTCTTTTTTATCAAAATTAAAACCAAAATTGATTAATTTTAATAGGCTTGCTCCAAACATTACAGGAATTGCCATAAAAAAGGTGAATTCCGCAGCAATTTCTCTTGAAACACCTAAAACTATTGCACCAATTATTGTTGCGCCTGATCTTGAAACCCCAGGGAAAATAGCTGCTATTGCTTGACAAATTCCAATAATTAAAGCCATATTATAATTTATTTCATTAATACTATAAATATTTGTGTTAAAATTTTTATTTTCAATAATAACAAAAATAATTCCAACAATAATTAAAGCGAATGCAACTGAAATATAATTATAGAATAATTTTTCAAAAAAATTATCAAAAAATAGTCCAATTATTGTTGCAGGGATACATGCTACTAGTATTTTAAACCACATTTTTATAATATCTTCATCAATAAAAAATTTTCCTTTATTAGAAAATGGCCATATTTTTTTGAAATAAATGAATATTACTGCTAAAATTGCACCAAATTGAATAATAACTCGAAATGTGTTCATAAAATTTTCATTAAAAGGAAGATTTAATAAGTGTTCAAAAATTATTAAATGGCCAGTACTGCTTATTGGTAACCATTCAGTAATACCTTCAATAATTCCGTAGATTATTATTTTAATTATTTCCATTTTAAATAGTTAATTTTACTAAAATTACATCTTCCCCTATTTTTTCAATTTGTTGCCATGTGATTTCAATATCTTCTTTACTTGTAAAAACTCTCATTCCTTTTGTTTGCTCAACAACAATGCTTTGCATCTTACCTTCCAAATTTATAATTATATCAATAATATTTCCTATTTTTTTACCATCTTTTACATTTATTACATCTTTATTTTGTAAATCTGATAATCGCATAATAAATCACCTACTCAATTATATGAAAAAGTATTTTAATAATTACATATAAATGGTAAAATAATATTGGTGATAATATGAAAGTAGCAATCTTAGGTTCAGGTGCATATGGTTTATCATTAGCAATGATGTTTAATAAAAATAATATTGATGTCACTATATGGACAAAGTTTGAAGAAGAAAGAAAAATGCTTGAAAAGTTTCATGAGCATAAGATTTCTTTAAAAGGAGTTATTCTTCCTTCAAATTTTAAATATACAACAAATATGAAAGAAGCAATTGAGGAAGCTAAACTAATTTTAATTACTGTTCCTGCTGGTTTTGTTGATGATGTTTCAAAAGAATTAAAAAGCATTATAAAAAAAGATCAGCATGTTTGTATTGGTTCAAAAGGAATTGAACAAGATACTTGCTTATTTGTAACTGATGTTTTTAAAAAATATATTAAAACGAATAAACTAGCTATCATTTCTGGTCCATCTTTTGCAGTTGATATTGCTGCTAATGTCCCAATTGGACTTAGTTTAGGTACCAAAAATAAAGAAACATTAAATATCTTAAAGAAAACACTTCAAAATGATACATTAAAATTAAGATCAACAACCGACATTTTAGGTATTGAAATATGTGGTTCAGTCAAAAATATCATTGCAATTGCCTCAGGTATTTTAGCCGGTATGAATATGCCTGAATCTACTCAAGCAATGTTTATTACTGAGTCATTAAATGATATAAAAAACTTGATTAAAGCATTAGGTGGTTCTAAAAAAACAATTTTATCTTTTGCTGGTTTTGGTGATATTTTACTTACCTGTACAAGTAAAAAAAGCCGTAATTTTACTTTTGGTTATATGATAGGTAGTGGTCTAAGTAAAAAAGAAATCGATAATTATATAAATAACACTACAATTGAAGGATTATATACTTTAAAATCAATTCATAAGCTTTTGAAAAATAAGAAAGTTGAAATGCCAATTATTGATTTAATATATGATATTATTTTTAATAATTGTGATAAAAACAAATTATTGACATTTTTGATAAATAAAAAGTAAACTTTAGAGTTTACTTTTATTTTATTATTTTTTTTAAGGTTTCAATTCCATTTTTTTCGAGTCTTGATATTTGAGCTTGCGAAATTCCAATTTCTTCAGCTAATTCCATTTGGGTTTTACCATATATATATCTTTCATTAATAATATATCTTTCTTTAGGTTTTAATTTTTTTAAGGCATCATTTAAGGCAATATGATCATCAAGTGGGTATAATGAATTTTTTTTATCACTTAATTGATCACATAAATATATTGTTTCTCCCCCATCGTTAAAAATTGGTTCAAATATACTTATAGTATCATACATGGCTTCAAAAGCTTCATTTATTTCAGTTTCATCAATTTTCATATATTCTGCTAGTTCTTTTAGATTTATTTCACGATTGTATTTATTGGTCAAAAATTCTTTCGCCTTTAACGCTTTATATGCAAGATCTTTAATGCTTCTTGATATTCGTATGCTACTGTTATTATCTCTTATATAACGCTTTATTTCTCCTAATATCATAGGAACAGCATAAGTCGAAAATTTTACTTCATGTTTTAAATCAAAATTATCAATAGCTTTTATAAGACCAATACAACCAACTTGAAATAAGTCATCCATGTTATCTGTTCTATTAGTATACTTTTTTAATATTGATAAAACCAATTTTAAGTTTCCGTTGATTAATTCTTCTTTTACAGTTTTATCTCCAGTTTTTAATTTTTTAAAAAGTTTAATCATTTCTTTATGTGATAAAACTTTTAAGTCCGCAGTATTCACGTTCGCAATTTCTACTTTGTGACGTGCCACTAAAAAAATCTCCTTTCGCTTTATTTTGAGCGAAAAAAGATTTTTTTATTCACTATTTTACTATCCAAGCATCTGGTAGGTATCTATCACCAGTATAGCCCCATCCACCAGTTTCGTTTATAACTTTATTGTTTACAACAAGAGTTGATGAGCCACCACCATCTAAATTAGCAGCATTATAAGCCTTATAACGAGTTAGAACTTCAATTAAATCGTTCATACTTGCACCTAAACCACCAGCACTACGACCATCAAAAACGATAAAGAATGCTATTCCGTCTTTTCTTTGAGCAATAACAGTTCGTGGGGCGACACCCCATCCTCCATTACCATTTATTTTTGCCGGAACTCCATTAACATATAAAAATGGTCCAAATGTCATTGCATCACGAATTCCTGCTGCAATTGCTTCTTCAGCTGTACCTTTCATCAAAACTAGGACATTATCATTGTTAAAGCCAATTATTCCGTATTTTGAAGCAACTACTCCATTTTGCAAAATTCTACCTTCTTTAATAGTTATTCCATTGGGAACAAGTTTTCTTCCTCCAGATCCAATTCGTGCAAAAGCAGAAGCATTTATTGCAACAACTGCCTCTTGTTCTCTTGCTATATCAATTAATTGTTGCCCACGATTATTTATTTTAGATGAAACGGTGTATGTGATTCTTGATGGATCATATATAACAGCTATATGTGCTTTTGAGCGATTGACAGTTATATCAAATACTTTATATAAATCATTTCCTTCATCTCTTTTTAAGATTTGTTCTTCATATTCAGATTCATATATTCCTGTATCTTTTCCATCTGAAAAAGTAATTTCACTTGCATCAGTTGTTGCGTCAATATTTTCAACAAAGTTTTTATTGATAACATCTTTTATTACTTCATCTGAATAAAATGTTTCTGCTAAATAGTGATGAGTCATTGTTGTCATTGCTGAAGTAATCCAAAAATCTCTAAAACCACTCCAAGGTCCGTAGATAACAAATAAAGCAGCAATAGCCAAAACATCTAAGATAATAAAAATATAAAACCAACGGTTGATTTTTTTGCCTTTTTTATTTTTCTTTCTGTTTTTATTATCTTCTTCAATAATTAATATTTCTTCTTCATTTGTCACTAACATCACCTACCTAATTCAAATGGTTTTTCCATTGTTCCATTTCCATTTACAATAAGTAAATTTATATCAAAGTTTAAAATTGGATAAATATTTTTTTCAGTTGTTGGTTTTACTAAATAATAATTTCCCATATCATTTATTGTATAAACAGTTTCAATAGTATTCGGGGTTATTAAATAACTATTTAAATTACTAAAGTTATAGTATTCACCTATTTTAGGAAGGCCTATATAAGCTTCTACTTCTTTTTCTTTTAATGAGTCTAAACTATAATCAGTATAAGAACCAACATAAAATTTATCTTTTACCAAAAACTCTTTATTATCTAAAGAATTAAAATAAGTTTCATTTAAATATCTATAAATTGAACTGTTTAAATAAGTAATATTATAACCAAATTTATGATTTAAACATTCTTCTTCATTTTTAAGGCATTCAACTTTTATTGCTTTTACGCTTTCGCCAATATTTAAAACTCGCCATAATGAGTTATTATATTTAATATATTCACCTGTTAAAATTTTACTGATTTTTTCTTTTTCCAAATTTTTAATTATGTATGGATTTTCTTTTGTACCATCGCCACTTACAACATTAATATTACTTTTAATATTAACAATTGGTCTTACATAATGAGCTACATTTTCAGTTCCAATTCCAACGGCACCAGAATCATCAATGTACCAATAGTTATTATTTTCATCAGTATTATTAAGCCAAAAAGTTGTTTTATTGTTTAAATAGCTTTTAATATTACCAGCTTTGTTGTAATTATACATATCTAGTAAAGATACAAATCCTTTTTGCTTGTTTTTACAAGTTATTTTCTTAATATCTATAATTTGATCATTACAATACTCAAATTCTTGCAAATATTCTTGATCTAATTTGTTATAAAAATCGTCTAAAAAATTGTTAATATAATTATTTTCTTCATATTTTGGTTGCATTAAACTAATTGCTTCATCAGTAATTATAGTTAATGATTTATCGGCATTTAATTTCATAATGCGCCACATTTGACCAGAATACCATAAATAATTTTCATTTGCAGCATATTTATAAACAAAGTCATCACCATCTAAATAAAGCCCACCATTAACATCAGAAACGTTGATTGTATTTTCTATAATATCAGAAAAATAATTAGTAGTAATAACTTCGCCTTCTTCATTTATTTTTTTGTTTTCTTTTAAATAAAAGTGAATTAATCTTGAACCAAATGCAAATATTAGTCCAAGAATAAAAACGGCACTTATTATAATAAAGTTTCTTTTAAAAATGTTTTTTTTCTTCATAACGCACCTCATTTTATAATTATATCACATTTTTTAGTTTTAGTATGATTTCTTTTAAGTTTTCGTAAGTAATATTTTCTTTATTATAAAGTTCACTTATTTTTCCTTGTTTTATAAAGGTATCGTTGTATCCAATTATTTCAATTTTTTCTTTATATCCAATTTTATTTAGATATAAAAGTACTAATGATCCAAAACCACCAATTATTTGATTGTCTTCTAAAGTAATTATTTTGTAATTTTTTGAAGCTAATCTATCTAATGTTTCATAGTCAAGAGGTTTTATGAAAGTTGCATCTATTATTTCAATATCTTTAAATTCATTTATTAAATTAATTGCAATTTCAAACATTTTACCAGTTGCCAGAATTGCAATTTTTTTACCTTTTTGAATTATGCTCCATTTTCCTGTTTTTAGGGTTTTTAAGGCATATTCTTTTGAAGAATAAAATCCTTTGGGGTAGCGAATTGCAACTGGATTTGAGGCGTTTAAAGCATAATTAAGGCATAATTTAATATCCTCAACACATTTTGGCGCAATTATTTCAATGTTTGGCATATGCGTTAAATATGACAAATCGAATATTCCTTGGTGAGTTTCACCATCCTCGCCTACTAAGCCAGCACGGTCAATTAAAAAAATTACATTTAATTTCTGCATACAAACATCAATCAATATTTGATCGTATGCACGCTCTAAAAAAGTTGAATAAATGCAAACAAAAGGTTTATATTTATTTAATGCAAGTCCAGCCGCAAAAGAAACAGCATGTTCTTCACAAATTCCAACATCAAAGAATGATTTTGGATATTTAGTTGCAAATTCATTTAAACCAACGCCATCTTTCATTGCAGCTGTTATTGCTACAATTCTATCATTATTAGATCTTAATTCACTAAGTTCATGCCCAACATAATTTGAAAAATCATTAGTATTTTTTTGAATTTTTTCGTTAATATTAAAAGATGATACACCATGATATAAGTTTGGATATTTAGTTGCGAATTCATAACCGTTTCCTTTTTCAGTAATTACATGCAATAAGACTGGTCCATCAATTTTTTTAATTTTATTTAATGTGCTCACTAATTCTGCTATATTATGACCATTTATTGGGCCAATATATTTTACACCAAAACTTTCAAACATTTTATTTGGAATAATTATGTTTTTAATATGATTTTTGATTTTTCGTAAAGTAAAAATAGTTTTACTTTTATATTTCTTTTTTAAATCTTTTTTAAAATTTATATATTTTTGATTAATTCTTATATTATTTAGTTTTTTAGCTAGGCCACCTACACTACTTGATATGGATTCACCATTATCATTTAAAATTACTAACATTGTAGTGTTTAAATGCCCAAGATTGTTAAGGCCTTCAAAAGCTTCACCACCAGTCATTGAACCATCGCCAATTAAAGCAATAACATTGTATTTTTCATGATTTAAATCGCGACTTATAGCATAACCTAAAGCTGCTGAAATTGAATTGCTACTATGCCCAGTATTAAAAAAATCATATTTGCTTTCTTCTATTTTAGGGAAGCCACTAATTCCATTGAGTTTTCTTAAAGTATTAAACTCATTTTTTCTTCCGGTTAGTATTTTATATGCATATGATTGATGACCAACATCAAATATGATTTTATCTTTATTGAAATCAAAAACTTTAAATAAAGCCACAGTTAAATCAGTAACACCTAAATTAGATGCTAAATGGCCACCGGTTTTTGATACACTTTCAAGAATAAATGCTTTTATTTCTTTACTTAATTCGTTTAATTCGTCAATATTTAATTTTTTTATATCTGTTTGATTATTTATTTTATCAAGCATTTAAATCACCAATAATTATTTTAGCACAAAGAAAATAATCTTCATAGCTAAAGATTATTTTATTACTGATTTCAATTTTTTAATCACTTTTTTTTCAATTCTTGATATATATGATTGACTTATATTTAAATATTCAGCAACATCTTTTTGAGTCATTTCTTTTTCACCAAACAAGCCATATCTTAAAATAATAATTTTTTTGTCACGATCATTTAATTTTTCTAGTTCTTGATGCAATAAATTATAATTTAGTTCATCATCTAATCCTTTTGTCACTAAATCTGGTTCGGTCCCTAATATATCTTCTAAATGAAGTTCATTACCTTCAGCATCGTAACTTAAATTATCTTCAAATGATACTTCCCCTTTTCTTCTTTTATTTTTTCTTAAAAACATCAGTATTTCATTATCAATACATCTTGATGCATAGGTAGCAAGTTTAATATTTTTATCAAGTTTATATGTATTAATTCCCTTTATTAAACCAATTGTTCCAATGCTTACTAAGTCTTCTAAATCGTATCCTGATGTTTCATAACGTTTGGCTAGATAAACAACTAATCTTAGATTATGTTCAATTAATTTATTTTTAGCTTCTTCATCATTAGCCATTGCTCTTAAAACATAAGCAGTTTCTTCTTCTTTTGATAAAGGTCCAGGTAATTTATCTGCACTTCCAACAAAATATATGTTATTTTTAGGTAAGAAAATTCTTAAAATTTTTTTAATAATATTCAACATTTTTATTCCTCCAGTAGCCTATTATTTAAAAGACAATCAATTTTTTTCATTTGCAATTTTTTTGGTAGTAAGCCAATGACAGCATTTTTTATTTTTTTTATTCCTACTATTTCTATTTCACTTACTGTTGTTGCCTTAATAATACCAGTTTCTGTTATTGTACTATATGGTATATAAAAATATTTGTCACATTTTATAATTGATTCATTAATTAATATAACTGGCTTATTAAAATATGGGTCATTTAATTTATTACCTGTATCTAAAAATGCATTTAAAATTATGTTTTGATTATTATATTTAAAATGTATTTGATAATTTAAATTGTAGTTTTCTTTTAAATCTTTGATTCTATATTTGTAGATTAATAGGATAATTGGAGTTAGGATTATTAACAATAAATAGTTTCCAAAAGTAGAGATTTTAAAATAATTATTTATTAAAAAAATGACTCCACCGATTAAAATAGCGTTTAAATAAAAATACATTAATGCTTTTAATTTATGAAAGATGATTTTGGTGATAATAAAACACATAATAAAACTGAAAATTAATAATTCTAAAATAGATATTTTTGCAAATAAAACTATTGATGATAGTCCATAAATAAATGATGCAGAAAAAATTTTTTTTATTGAAATTTTTTGATGCATTAAAATAGATGTCATCATAATTATTAAAAAATCAATATAAATATTAAAAATAATAATTAATTCTATATACATAAATATCACCAATATAATCATAAAAAAAAGACACATATAATTGTGTCGTTTTATGATTAGAAGTTTCTATTTCTGAAAAATGATGGAATATCCGTATCATTATTGTCTTCTTCAGGATCAAATTTTTCTTCTTTTACATTGCTTTTGGCGTATGATTTGTATAAAGGTTCACTTTCTTCTTCAAATCCCGTAGCAATAACAGTAACAATTACTTCATCAGTTAAATTTTCAGAAATAATTGCACCAAAAATTGTATTTATATCAGTATTAGCACTTGTTCTAACTACTTCGGCTGCCTCCTCAACTTCAAATAATGTAAGTGATGGACCACCAGTAACATTAATTATAGCATCAGTTGCACCATTAATGCTTGTTTCAAGAAGTGGACTAGAGACTGCTTGTCTTGCAGCTTCTGCAGCTCTATTTTCGCCTACTCCAATACCAATTCCGATTAGTGCATTACCACGTTTTTCCATAACGGCTTTAACATCTGCAAAGTCTAAGTTAATTAAACCTGATACAGCAATTAAATCAGAAATTGATTGAACGCCAGTTCTTAATACATTATCTACTTCTTTAAATGAATCTAAAAGAGGAGTTGTTTTGTCAATTAATTCTCTTAAACGATCATTTGGAACAACGATAAGTGTATCAACATGTTTTTTTAACTCTTCTAAACCTGCTAAAGCTTGTGCCATTCTCTTTTTTCCTTCAAATGAAAATGGTTTCGTAACAATTCCAACTGTTAAAGCTCCTAAACTTTGAGCAATTTCTGCAATTATAGGTGCAGCACCAGTACCAGTTCCACCCCCCATACCACAAGTTACAAATACCATATCAGCACCTTTAAGAGCTTCCTCTAAATCGGCTTTAGATTCCAATGCTGCTTCTTTTCCAACTTGAGGATTAGCACCTGCACCTAAGCCATTTGTAAGTTCAGCGCCTATTTGAATTTTTGTTGGTGCTTGTGAATTGTTTAAAACTTGTAAATCCGTATTAGCAACAATAAAATCTACTCCTTTTAATCCGGATTCGATCATGCGATTAACGGCGTTATTACCACCGCCACCTACTCCAATAACTTTAATTTTTGCTAATAAATTCATTTCTACTCCAAACATAATTACTAATTCCTCCTTTATTCATTGAAAAAGTAATTAAATACTTTATCTATTACATTATTACCATTTTTAATGTTTTTACTTTTAGCATTTGAAATCATTTCATTTACTTCGTTTTTATCAATCATAGTATATTCTTGACCTCTAGTTTTTAGTTTACTTATAAAATATATAATTGTTCCGATAGGCGTTACAAACTTATTGTTACGAACACCTAATAATTTTATATTTTCAACTACTGCTGTTGAATCAAGTTTTTCAATTGCGAGCTTACCTAGACCTTTCATATTACTAGTTCCGCCTGTAATTATTATATAATCATTTTCTATATTAGTCAAAGAAGAAATTTCGTTTTTTATTAAGTTTAATATTTCCTCTAGCCTAGCCATGCAAATTTCTGATATTTTATGTTGATTTATTTCAATATCTTCATTTATAATGTTTTTTACTACCTTAACTTCATCTGATTTTGCCCCAGATGAATGAGCAAATGCAAATTTTTCTTTTAATGCTGTAGCACTTTTACTATCAATTTTGTATATATAAGCTATATCGTTATCAATGCTTTTACCACCAAATTGGATGACACTTGATTTAATTACTATTCCATGAGTTACAACTGAAATTGTGGTAAGTTCAGAACCAATATTAACAACGATTCCATTTTTAGAATCATATTGTTTAGATTTATATGCATAATAATCAGATATAGGTCCAACACAAACGTCAACAACATTAATTCCATTTTTCTCAAGTAAAGCAACGACTGAATATAAATTTTCACGTGGAATTGTTGTAACAATTCCTCTAACTTTTAATGTTTTGCCAATTTGACCTTTTGGATCTTTAACTTCAACATCATCGACTTTATAGTCAGTTGTTTGAACCGTTGCAATTTCTTCTGCTTTATTACTGTTGTTTGTAAGAATTTGTTGCATTAGTTTACTAATAGTTTCGTTAGAAATTGGTGTATCATCAAGTGCAATTTCTTCTTTAAAAGTTTTATATTTTGCAAAATAGCTTGGAACTGTTACTAAAACTTTTTTTAATTCAATTCCTAGCATTTCTTCAACCTCATTGATGGCTTTTTTTATTGAAATAATTGCAGCTTTGGGATCACTTATAACGCCCTTTTTTATTCCATTTGCATTAACTGAAGATGCTCCAAGCAAATTAAGTTTGTTTTTGCATAATTCACATACAATTACTTTGATAGTATCTGACCCAATGTCAATACTAGTATATATATGTCGCACTCAAATCATCTCCTATAATCTAATAACAATTATACTATAAACATGATGATTATAAAAGAGAAAAAATAAAAAAAGTTAATAATTTTAACTTTTTTTAAATAGTTCAAAATGACTTCCAGAATCTAAATAAACGATTCCTTTTTGATCTTTGAAATTAGAAATAATTGTTAAATAATTATTGATTAAATCGAAACGATTAATATTTATATAAACATAATTTCCATCTGTCATTGTGAGCAAAAATCTTTCTGAATCAATATTAGGATCATATTTTATTTCAGATATTTTAATGAGTATTTCATTTTTGACATTTCCCATAGCTTTATTAAAGTCTTTTACAATAGTATCTGGAACATAATTAATTAATGTTGGTAGAATATAAATATCATCAACACTATTTCCATTAGATAAAATAGTTTTATTAGTATTTGAGTCAAGGTATATTGGATGAGCTTCTTTGATTTTAATATGAAGTTCAGTAGACTTTTTACTTATGTCAACATCGTCAATATAACTATTTTCAAGCAATTTTTCTTTAATATTAAGGTTATTTATATTAATCATTTTAGGGTAATTATTAATTTTTGCTATTTTGATAATTGTTTGATCAGATAAATAAGTATTTCCAGAAATATAAATGTTTTTTAAATTTCTATCAAAATATTTATATATTATAAATCCTATAATTATTAAAATAATTAATACCATTATTATACGATCATAGCGAATTTTAACTTTCTTTTTACCCTTTTTCATAATTTCACCTATTTATTCAATAATTTCTTGTTCAACTTTTAATTCTATATTATATTTTTCTTTTACTTCTTTTTTTATTTTTTCAATCAATTTTTTTATATCTTTGCCACTTGCATTACCTTTATTAATAATGAAATTGGCATGTTTTTCACTAACATAGGCATCACCTATATGGGTTCCTTTTAACCCGCTTTCTTCAATTAATCTTCCGGCGAAATCATTTTCCGGATTTCTAAAAACACTTCCAGCATTTGGATATTCTAGTGGTTGTGAAGCAATTCTACGTTCACGACGATCATTTATAACTGCCATTATTGCCTCTTTCTTACCTTTTTTCAAATGAAGAGTTGCCTCTAAAATAACATAATTTTTATTTTTTTGAAAAAACGAAGAACGATAGTGATAATCAAGTTCATTGTTCATCATTGTTATTATTTCTAAATTTGGTGTAAGAACTTTAACTGATTCAACAATGTATCCCATATCACTTTTATATGCGCCTGCATTCATATAACAAGCTCCACCAACAGTACCAGGAATTCCTGATGCAAATTCTAATCCAGTTAGGGATTCACTTGCAGCTTTCATTGTGAGTTTTACTAAATTATATCCTGCTCCAACAATAATTCTTGTTCCTTTAATTTTTAAATCATTTAAATCGTTTAGTTTTATTAAAATTCCTTCATAAATATCGGTTGCAAATATTAGATTTGAGCCATTACCTAGGATTTTATAATTTAAATTATTATTTTTTATTGTCGTTAAAACTAATTTTAATTCATCAATATTGTGTGGACTTACTATAAGTCTAGCAATTGTATTAAGCTTATATGTAGTATATTTTTTTAATGATACGTCATATTCTTTATGTCCACATTTTACTTTCTTAAATATTTCTTTTATTGTCATTTTTTACTCCTTACTTGTGAGTTCTTTCAATAACTTATAAATTTGACTTGCAGAGTCATCTATTCCTAAATCCGATAAATTTTCTTTCATTTCTTTTAATTTATTATTGTCATTGATTAATTTATCGATAGTGTTTACTAAAAGTTCTCCGGTTAAATCTTTTTCTTCAATCATAACACCAGCATTTTTGTTTACAAAATCCATACCATTAATAAATTGATGGTTATTTGGAACATATGGACTAGGTATTAATATTGATGGTAATTTTAACGAAATTATTTCTGCTAATGTTGAAGCTCCACATCGAGTGACAATTAAATCAGCTCTTTTCATAATGCGAGCTTGTGCTTCAACATATGGAAAAATTTTTACATTAGATGGTATTTCTAATGCACTTATATCATTGTATGAACCTTTTCCGGTTACAAACATAACTTCATAATCTTTTTTATCAAAAAGTTTAATTGATGATTTTAACTTTTCAGTTATTGCACTTGATCCAAGTGATCCCATTACTATATAAACTAATTTTTTGTTTTCTGTTAGACCAAAGTCTGTTTTTTTTGCGGGTTTCATCTTTAATGCTTCTTCACTGCAAGGGTTTCCAGTAAAATGAACTTTTGCTTCTGGGAATGCTTGCAACGAAGATTTCATTGATACACCAATCACATCCACATATTTACTTAAAAACTTATTACATTTTCCAGGAATACTATTTTGCTCGTGAATAAATGTTTTAATTCCAAGTTTGCTTGCAGCATATAAAACTGGACCTGTTACATATCCACCTACGCCAATTACAACATCAGGTTTAAATTCTTCAATCATTATTTTAGCGTCTTTATATGCTTTAATAAATTTTTTAATAGTTTTAAAATTTTTAAATGGATTTTTATTAAAACCATAAATTTCAATAGTTTTAAATGGTATATCATGTTTTGGGATTATTTCATTTTCCATACGATCATGAGTACCAATATAAAGAAATTCACTATTTGGCTCCATTTCTTTGATTTTATTTATAATTGCTAATGCTGGATATATATGTCCTCCAGTGCCTCCGGCACTAATTATAGCGCGCATAAAAATTCTCCATTCTATTAAATTATATAATTTAGTTTTAAAAAATATACTTGGTTGCCCCGGTTAGATTCGAACTAACGCATATCGGAGTCAGAGTCCGAGGCCTTACCGCTTGGCAACGGGGCAATCACATACTAATTATAACAAAAATTAAATAAATATACTAGTTATTAATGTAAACAAAAAAGAGAATTACTTCTCTTTTAATGCTTTTATCATTTTTTTCCAAAGATCTTTTGATGAATAATTTAATATTCCAACTTTGTAAATTCTAAGCCCATATTTTATTAATAGATAATTTGTTAATGCCATAATAAGAGCTGAAATAATAAAATCAATTATTGTTGCATCTCCCATCACAAGTAACGATGGTGACAGAATTGCTGAAATAAATGGAAAATATGAAAGTATTTTTAAGAAGGTTGCACCTTTAAAGATTCCCGCCATCATTGATAAATAATATCCAACTAATGAAATCATCATAATTGGAGTTTGTACATGCTGGAAATCTTCGGCATTTGTTGTCATTGAAGCTAAAATACCAGCAACAAGTGAATAACCAATAAATGTTAAAATCATAAGTATTAATAAAGCCGGAATAATTGATGTAAGTTCTGAAATAATTGAAGGTGTTATAAGTTTTGAAGTTATTTCAGTAAGGTCAAAACTTCCCTTAGCAACGAGTGTACTTGTTTCGCTTCTTATAAATAATCCAATTCCACCAAAAACTAGCAGTAATATTCCTTGAATTAAAATAAATAAGTTTCCAGCAATTACTTTTGCAAAAAAGTGTTTTCTTGGTGAAACACTGGAAATAATTATTTCCATTCCTCTAGTTGTTTTTTCATCATTTACTTCAGAACCTATATTTTGAACTAACATAATCGAAAGAATAAAGAACGGTAATACTACAACTGGAAATACTGTTGTAAACATTGAAGCCATCATTTCGTCTTCAGATTTTTGATTTTCATCAATTATTTCACGTTCAACTTCAATTGTTCCAAACAAACGATTTATATCGTCTTCACTTAGATTATAGTCACGGATTGCAAGCATTGTTTTGGTGTTATTGATGGCTCCTACAAGTAATTGATAATCCAGTGTATCAATGAAAGACTTACTGATTACTTTTGCATCAATAACATTTTTTTCACTTTTATTAAATGCAACTATCCAAAATTCTTTTTTATCACTTTCACTGTCATAATCTTTTTTTAGTTCCTCAATTGATTTTTGGGTTAAAATAATGTCGTAAGTATCATTCTCGTTTTCAAAGCTTAAAATTGCTGATTTTGATAAAAAATCTTTAAAGCTTTCATAAGCATTGGCATTATCAACAACATAAATAACACGCTTTTCATTAAAATCGCCACCAAAATAATTGATAATTGTGTCAATATTTAATAAGCCAATTATTAATAAGCCAACTAAAATATTAGCTATTATAAACCATTTAGATTTTATTTTTCTCTTTAAACTTACACTAATTAAAAATCCAAGTTTATTTCTCATAGCTTTCACCAACTTTCTCAACAAATATTTCATTTAGCGTTGGTTCTTCAACCACAAATTTTATAATTTTAAATTTTTTAATGTTATTAAATACAATATCAATATATGATTTATCTTTTATTTGAACATTAAATTCATCTTTCAGTTTTTCTACTTTTATTACCCCATCAATATTTTCTAAATCTTTTTTAGTTAAATCACCTTTTATTAAAATGTTTTTCTTTTGATAATTTTCTTTTATATCTTTTAAATAACCTTCTAATACTGATTTTCCGTGCACTAAAATAACTAGTTTTTCGCAGAAAAGTTCAACATGTTCCATTCGATGTGATGAAAATATTATCATACTACCCTCATTAGCAAGACGAATAATTACTTTTTTAAAAAGTTCAACATTAATTGGATCAAGACCGCTAAATGGTTCATCTAGAATTAGTAATTTAGGGTGATTTAAAATTGCTGTTACAAACTGGATTTTTTGTTGATTTCCTTTGGAAAGTTCTTTGATTTTTCGCTCTTTGTATTCTGCTACTTCAAATTCATTAAGTAAAGAGTTCATACTTTTTTCTATTTCGTTATCGCTCATACCCTTAAGCGCTCCAAAAAAGTAACATTGTTCTTTTACAGTCAATTTTGTAAGTAAACTTCTTTCTTCAGTCAAAAATCCAATTTTATCAGTCATATTATAATCGATTTTTTTACCATTTAAAGTTATTTTTCCGCTTGTTGGATCAAGTAAATTAGTAATCATTCTAAATGTTGTTGTTTTACCTGCTCCATTGACACCAAGAAGCCCGAATATTTCACCGGGCCTCACTTCAAATGATAAATTATCTACAGCTTTTATATCGCCATAATATTTTGTTACGTTTTCTACTTTTAACATACTTTACCCCCCCTATTTGATTAATTTTATGATGTCATTTATTGAAATGGCAATCATAAGTAAAATTAAAAATGCCATTCCAATTCCATGAATTGTATTTTCTACTTTTTGAGATACTGGTTTACCTTTTATCTTTTCAATTATTAAGAATAATATATGCCCACCATCAAAAGCTGGTAAAGGAATAATATTAATAACTCCAACATTGACACATAAATAACCAACTAAATATACTAAGTTAATTAGTCCTGCTTTTGCAGATTCACCAACAATACTGTAAATTCCGACTGGCCCAGATAGTGAACCTAAACTTAATTTGCCTGTGATTAAATAGCCAATGATTAAAATCATTTGGTAGAATAAAGAAAACATTTTGGTAAATCCATATTTTATGGCTTTAAAGAACCCTTTTTCATATTCGGTTCCAATTGCAAAGCCATAACGATATACTGTTTTACCATTTTCTTCTTCTTTTTTAGGCGTTAAAGCATAAGTTTCAAGGTTGCCTTCTTTTGTCTTTACAGTTAAATTAATGTCTTGACCATTTACTGAGGTAATAACCAAACTTAAATGATCTAAATTAATAATATTTGTATCATTTATTTTGGTAATTATACTATCTACTGGAACTTGTTCTTCATAAGCTGAGTATCCTTCAGAAACTTCTTTAATATATGGAACATTAGTAGGAGCTCCTGTTTTTAAAGCAACGATTGTAAAACAAACAATTGCAAGCAAATAATTAAATAAAACACCTGCAAACATGATTGAAAATCTTTGCCACCATGTTTTTTTCTGTAAATGTTTATTTTTTGGAACATTTGGATCCATTTCAATGCTTTCCCCTGCCATTGAAACATATCCACCAATTGGAAACAAACGAATCGAATAATCAGTTTCATCATTTTTACGATTCCATTTAAATAATCTTGGCCCCATTCCAATTGAAAATTCATAACAATGAACGCCGGCTTTTTTGGCAAAAATGAAATGCCCAAATTCATGTATTAAAATGGTAATTCCTAAAACTAAAATAAAATAAATTAATGTCATACTTATCCTCCTATAAAATTAACATATATGCTAGCATTACTAAAATTAAACTATCTAGGCGGTCTAAAATACCACCATGACCAGGCATAATATTTGAAAAATCTTTAATTCCTGCATTCCTTTTCATTGCTGAAAAAATCAAGTCTCCAAATTGACTAATAATAGTTAAAAATAAAGTTATTAATATTGCCATAAATAAATTTTTGTCTGGATTTAAATATGTAACATAGTAAAGAGTAGCTAAAATAACACTAAAAATAGTTCCACCAAGTGCGCCTTCCCATGTTTTATTAGGAGAAATACTTGGAATCATTTTATGTTTACCAAATAAAACTCCAGTGAAGTATGCAAATGTGTCCGCTGAAATAGTAATTGTAACTAAATAAATAATAGTAGTAAGTCCCCATTCTCTAATTGTATAAAGAATTGAAAATGCAAGTCCTAAAAAAATAGTTCCACCAACTAAATATAAAGCATCTTTAGTATTATATGTTTTATCATCGTGATAAAGAATTACTGGTATTAAAAACATTATTAATGTGAATATTAATGTTTTATAATTAAAATCAAAATTATTTTTATTTAGAATGTTTATTGCAAAAATACTAAATAAAACAATATAACCAATAATTTTTACTAAATCTGGTATTCTTTTTTGCTTTTCATATGTCATTAAAAATTCCGTATATCCTATAACTGCTACTAATCCAACACCTATTCTATATGGTAAACCTCCAAAATAAACAATAGGAATTACAATTAAGCAAGCTATTAACGCACTAATTATTCGTGTTTTCATAATTTATACCTCCAAATCTACGATCACGTTTTTCATATTCAGCTAATGCAATATCAAATTCATTTTTATCAAAATCAGGAAATAGAACTTTAGGGAAATAAAGCTCCGCATATGATGCTTGATAAAGCATAAAATCACTCAATCTTTGTTCACCACTAGTTCTGATTAAAAAATCAATATCTGGTAAATCTTGATACATGTATTTCCTTAAATCGATATTGTCTAAACTAACTTTTTCTTTACTTATTCTTTTAAATGCATCAATTATTTCCATTCTAGAACTATAATTTAAGCAGAAATTAACAATCATTCCAGTATTACCTTTTGTGATTTCGACCATTTCATCCATCGTTTTTAAAAGTAAATCTGGAAGATTATCTTTAACTCCTGAAAATAAAACCTTAATATTTTTTGTTTTATAAATCTCTTTTTTCTTTTTAAATGTATTTATAAATAATTTGAATAAAAAATTTATTTCATCTTCACTTCGTTTTAAATTATCACACGAAAGCACATATAAACTTAAATATTTAATACCTTTTTTAGCTGCATAAAGCGTTATTTCTTCTAATCTTTCACTACCTGCTTTATGACCTAGGCTCCGTGGTAAGCCTTTATTTCGAGCCCATCTACCATTACCGTCAACGATAATAGCCATATGATTTGGTATCATATTATCACCATAATAATTATAATACAAAAGTTTATTTAATACAATTAAAAAAGGACATATATAAAATATATCCTTTAAATTTATCTTTTTTTAACTCCCTCAAAATCGACAACATTTATTGTTGCAAGTTTTTCGTTTGATGCAAATCCTGGAGCAATACCTTCTGAAATAAGCATAAAATGTAGTTTATTATTCAATATTTCAGCACGCGCTATTTCTTCTAATATTGGACTCCAAATTTGGTTATTATCACCAATAGCAATATTTTTATAAAATTTACTGTCTGGTGATTGCCATATTTTTTGTTGGGCTCTATCATCAAAATAAACAATACCACGGCATAGATTTGTTTTACCCAAAATAAAATTTCTTTTAATGATTTTGCCATTTTTATCAACTACTGATGGTTGTGCAGTCCAACCTTGATCATATTTAAGTGATTCAAGTTTTCCTAAGCCTAAAGCGTTTAATATCAACTTATAGCCATCATGTAAATGACCTGCTATGAAATAGTCGCAAGATGATAAACTGCCTAAACCAATTCCGTTTTCAGATACAGCAATTAAGTGTGGATCGTGACCTAAATAGGTTGTTACAAGCTCTGGATGTTCAAATTTAACACCTTTTTCTTCATATTCTTGAATAAATTTATCATGAGCAATACCATGTAATTGAATTGGAACTCCAAGAAAATGATCTTTCATTGAGCCTTCAATTATATCAAAACTTGGAACATAGCCAATTATTTCCATTCCGTTTACAACAACTCTATCGTTATATAGTGGATATATTTGGCCTGGTCTAACATTTTCAAGTTTATTTAAGTTATCAATTCTTATATTTTTGTTATCAGGCGTCATTTTTCTTAAATCATGATTACCCCATGTTATAAATACAGGTGCAACTTCAGATATATTGTCAATAAAATTTCTAAATAATTTTAGTTTTCTGCCACCTTCCCAAGGTGTTCCACCATGAAATATATCACCAGCAATAAATATAAAATTAGGTGCTTGTTTTTTTATAGTTTCAGCTAATCTTGTTGCTCTTTTTGAATTATTAGTATATCCGTGTAAATCTGCAATAGTAACAGTGCGCATTTTTGTGTTATAACTAAACTTATAGCTTTGAATTACGTTTTTAATGATTTTACCATTAAAATTATCTATTTTTATCATCTAGGGCCACCCTCCCTTTCTTTTAAAAGTTACTTCTATAATAAGCTTCTTTTTTGCAGTTATATTATCACAAAAATTTTTATTTTACAAATTATTAAATTTCATATAAAAAAGAGAATTACTTCTTTCTTAAAGTCCTTAATATTAATTAATACTTTTAACTTTAGCGCGTTCACCAAATATCTTTACAAAGCTTATACCATTATATGTTGTTGTTTCATCATATATTGCATCTTTAAATGTCTGATTAAATACATCTAATGTTGTTGAATCATTATCTACACTAAAAGCACATCCTCTTATATCAACATCAGTATAATTACTAAAAGGTTTTATAAATATTCCTTCAAAATTGCAATTTCTTAAACTTCTTTGATAGACGTTTTGAGGATTTAGTAAATCAATATTGCAACTTCTGAAATCTATGCCTTCAACTTTAACATTATCAAACTTTATAGCACTTAAATCTATATATCTTAATACATTTAATGTAATTGGTGGAATTTCTAAATGATCTTCTACTTGCACAAAAATATTATCATATCTTATTTTTTGTGTCTTATCTTTAGAAGTATCAATTTGTTGTAGCATTGTTAAAGTCTCTTCTAATTGTTTTAGTGCTTTTTGTCTTGCTTCTTTTCTTGCAACTTCAGTTTTATTCTCTTTTTCTTGTATTTTTTTAAATTCCTCAACTTTCTTTTCTTTTTCTTGAGCTTCTTTTATAATTTTGTTTCTTTCTTTTTCTTCTTGCATTAATCTATCTATTTCTTGCATATTTTTAAAAGAAAATTCTTCTCTTGAAAGTATATTGGTTACACCTTTACTAATACTTATTTCTTTTTTATCTTTTAGTTCTTCATTATAATATTCTGTAATATCAATCATTTGGTTTTCATATATTAAGTATATTTTTTTATTTATTTTATTGAAGATAAAATTATCATCGTACTCAATGTCATAGGCAGTTCCCATATTTTGATAGCTATCGTTATTTCTATCATATAGCCATATCATTTCTTTATTTAAACATAATGTATATCTTAAACCAAATCTTTTTATTGGTTTATATTTAACATTATATTTATCATTAAATTTTGAACTACTGCATTGATAACCTGTAAGCGTTCTTCTAACCTTATATTCTTGCATATTTATATATGAACATATTGCTTCGCCATCAAATATTACAAAATTAGGAGAAATTGATCTAAATGAAGTGTTCTTGCTCCACTTTTCACTTACTAATTTTCCATTAACATTTATTATGTTACATTTATTATTCAATTTAATTTTTTTAACAAGTGCAAAACCACTATTTGTAAAATTTTCTGCGTAATTATACCATTCTTCACTTATTATTTTTCCGTTTTTATTAATAAAATTAAATTTTCCATCTTTCTTGACTTTTGCATATCCATTTTTAAAATCCTCTACATTATCATACCACTCATTTTCATTTATTAATTTTCCGTTTGTGTCGATAAAATTCCATTTATCATCTTTGTATACTTTTATATAGTCGTTCTCAAGACCCTCTATATCGTCATACCATTCTTCACATACAAGATTTCCGTTGGTATCTATAATATTACACTTGCCATCTTTTCCAACTACAGCATATCCATTTTCAAAATTTGAAGCAAAATCAAACCATTCTTTACTTACAAATTTTCCGTTGGTATCTATAAAATTACACTTATCATTCTTTTCTACTCTTGCATAACCATTTTTAAAACTCTCTACACTAGCGAACCATTCTTTGCTTATTAATTCCCCATTAATATTTATGAAATTCCATTTATATTCTTCTCTAACTGCAGCATATCCATTTTCAAAATTTTTTGCATAATCATACCATTCATCACTTACTAGTTTTCCATTAGAATTTATTAAATTATATTTACCATCCTTTTCAACTATCGAATAACCATTTTTAAAACTTTCTACACTAGCGAACCATTCTTTGCTTATTAATTCCCCATTAATATTTATGAAATTCCATTTATATTCTTCACTAACTGCAGCATATCCATTTTCAAAATTTGAAGCAAAATCAAACCATTCTTCGCTAATTACTTCCCCGTTGATATCTATAAGATTATATTTAAGTTTCTTCTTTATTAATGCATAGCCATTTCTAAAATTCCATACATTATCAAACCATTCTTTACTTACAAATTTTCCGTTGGTATCTATAAAATTACACTTACCATTCTTTTCTACTCTTGCATAACCATTTTCAAAATTTTCAGCTTCATCAAACCATTCTTTGCTTATTAGTTTCCCATTAATATCTATAAAATTCTTTTTGCTATTCCGACTGAACCTATTTGACTCTATGACCATTGCGCAACCATTTTCAAAGTCTCTAACACCATCAAACCATTCTTTACTTACAAATTTTCCGTTGGTATCTATAAAATTACACTTACCATTCTTTTCTACTCTTGCATAACCATTTTTAAAATCATATGCAAAATCAAAGCCTTCTTTACTTATTAGTTTCCCATTAGTATCTATAAAATTATTTTTACCATTTCTTACTATCTTTTCAAAGTAAGTGCCATTTTGTAATTTAACAACAGAATATCTTAAATTATTTGAATTTGTGATGTCCTTGTCACCATTAAATATTAAATCAAGCTTTTCTTTTAAATATTCTTGATATAATTTTTCAATTTTTTCTTCCATTATTATCACCACCTGTTTATATATCAATTATATCACATGAAAAAGAGAATTACTTCTCTTTTAAAATGTACTTTTTATAAATTAATTCAATAAATAAAATTAAATGAATCAAAGCAAGTGTAAAACCAGCAAAAACATCAGTTGTGTAGTGTACACCTAAATATATTCTACTTAAGCCAATATTAATGATTATTAAAGAAAACAATACCATTAAAGATATTTTTAAGGATTTTCTTAATTTTGATTTGTAAATTAAATAAATAATAAAGCCATAAAAAGCACAGCTAACCATTGAATGCCCACTTGGAAAACTAAAGCCGGTTTCATCAATTAAAGCTATTCCGATTGGTCTATTTCTTCTTACAATAAATTTTAAAGCTTGGCTAATTCCAACTACAATTAAAGTATTAGATATTATTGAAATACGATATTTTTTAAAAAGTAAGCTTAAAATACATAGAATTGTTATAAATAATGTACTTCCTAAAAAAGTAAAAATTTTAGCAATTCTAGTATTTGTGTTATTTATATAATTTGAAACTAAATTATAACCTTTAGTATCAAATATATTTGAATCATATTTTAAAACCAAATATAAAATAACAATAAAAACTAAAAAAAGAATAATAAACAATGTTTTTTTTAATAACTTTTTATTCATTTATATCTCCTTTAATGATAAAGCAACTTTCTTTTTATCTAAAAATATTTCTTTAACATATACTTCAATAATATCGCCTACATTTAAAATTTCGCTTGGATGTTTTATATATTTATCTGCCATATTGGAAATATGAATCAACCCATCATTTTTAAGACCAATATCAACAAAAGCTCCAAAATCAACAACATTTCGAACTGTTCCTTCTAATTTCATTCCAACCTTTAAATCTTCTAAATGTAATATATCACTTCGAAGAATTGGATGTGGCATATCATCCCTAGGATCTCTTAAAGGCATTTTTAAAGCTTTTATGATATCTTCTAAGGTATAAATATCAGTATTTAATTCATCTTTTAATTTATTAAGATCTAAATTTAGTTTTTCTTTAATTTTTTCACTACCTAAATCAGTTAAAGTACAACCAATTATATCAAGTAGCTTTAAAGCAATACTATAACTTTCAGGGTGAATTCCCGTAACATCTAACGGATTTTTTCCTTCAGTAACTCTTAAGAATCCTATTGCTTGCTCATAGGTTTTATCAGTTAAGATTTTTTTCTTTTTTAATTCTTCTCTTTCTAAAATTTTTCCAGTTTTTTCACGATATTCAATTATTTTGTCAATATTTTTTTTATTTAAACCAGAAACATATTTAAGTAAAAATGGACTTGCTGTATTAACATTAACTCCAACATTATTTACGGCTTTTAAAACAACAAAATCAAGTGATTCATCTAGTCTTTTTCCTTGAATATCATGCTGATATAATCCTACTCCAATGCTTTCGGGATCAATTTTAACAAGTTCTGCTAATGGATCTTGAAGTCGTCTTGCAATGCTTATAGCACTTCTTTCTTCTACATGAAGGTTTGGAAATTCTTCAATTGCAAGTTTTGATGCTGAATAAACTGAAGCTCCAGCTTCACTTACAATGATATATTCAACTTTTCTTTTAGCATCCTTAATTGTTTCTGCAATAAAACTTTCTGATTCTCTGGATGCTGTTCCATTACCAATTGCTATAATATCAATATTATATTTATCAATTAAATCTAAAACAATTTTTTTAGCTTCTTCTTTTTTATTATGTGGTTCATGTGGATATATAACTTTTATATCTAATTTTTTACCAGTTTTATCAATAACAGCAAGTTTACAACCAGTTCTATATGCAGGATCTAAGCCTAAAACCATTTTATCTTTCATTGGTGGTGTCATTAAAAGCTTTTCTAAATTATTGCTGAAGTTTTCAATTGCAACTTCGCTTGCTTTATCAGTTAAATCACTTCTAATTTCGCGTTCAATTGATGGAAATATAAGCCTTTTATATGAATCATTTATAGCATCGATTACATATTCAGATACGAAAGATTCAGAATTTTTAATAATTTTACTTTTTAAATATTCAATTATTTTTTCATCTTCAACTTTTATATTAACGGAAATAACATCTTCTTTTTCGGCACGATTAAATGCTAAAATGCGATGAGGTTTTATATATTTTATTGGTTCATTATAGTCATAATATATTTCATAAACTTTTTCTAAATCTAAATCATTTTTCTTCTTTTTTGTTACAATCAAGCCATTTTTATAAATAAATGAGCGAATTGACTTCCTAAAATATGCATTATCACTTATATATTCAGCAATAATATATTTAGCACCTTCAATAGCTTCTTCAACTGATTTTACTTTTTCATTTACAAACTTGCTTGCTAATGAATTAATATCTCCTTTAATTGGAAAAGACATCATCATTTTAGCAAGTGGTTCTAAACCATTATTAATAGCGTCAGTTGCTTTTGTCTTCTTTTTTTCCTTATATGGACGATATAAATCTTCAACTTCAACTAATTTTTCGGCTGCCATTATTTGATTTTTAAGTTCTTCAGTTAATAGTCCTTTTTCATCAATTAAACGAATTACATCTTCTTTTCTTTTAAGAAGATTTTCTTGATACTCATAAACATCATTTATTTTTCGTATTTGTTCTTCATCTAATGCTCCAGTTGCTTCTTTTCTATATCTTGCAATAAAAGGAATTGTTGCACCTTCACTTAAAAGTTTTAAAACGGCTTCTATTTGATTTATTTTAATATTTAGTTCGTTACTTATTTCTTTAATTAATAATTCATTCATAAAAATTCTCCAATTCTTTAAATATTATAACAAAAATTTAAAGTTTTTTATATTAATTATAGTTTAGAAAATAAAATTAAAAATTATTTATTTTTTCTATTCCATATTTTTCTTTTAAATGATCAATTGTTTTTTCCAATTTTTCTTTTTTTTCATTAACTTCTATATTATTGTCAAACATTGATGCTTGAAAATAATAGTTTGAAACTAGATTTGAAAGTCTAATTCCAATTAAACGAACACCATTTTTATCCCAAATTTGTTCCATTTGTTTTAAAGCAATATTATATATTTCTTTTGAAATATTTGTTGGATTTAAAAGTTTTGTTTGTTTTGATATACTTTGAAAATCTTTATTTTTTAATATGGCTGCTATTACATAAGCATATTTTTCTTCTTTTCTGAGTTCAAGTCCTAATTTTTCAGCTTGTTCTTTTAATAAATCTTTTATTTCGGACAAATTGTGGGCATCATTCGGTAAAGTTTCAGTAGTACTTATACATTTTGGGTCGACTTTAAAGCTAATTACTTCACTATTATCGATTCCTTTAGCACTATTTATTAAATAGTCAGTTTGATTTTTAAAAGTTTTTTTTAATTCATCATATGAAGCATTTGCTAAATCACCTATGGTTAAAATGCCCATTTCTTTTAAAATCGCAGCTGTTTTTTTACCAACACCAAATAAATCACCAATTGGTAATGGATACATTTTTTCTTCTATTTCATTATTAAATAAAGTATGAACTTTATTTGGCTTAGAAAAATCTGAGGCCATTTTAGCACATAATTTATTATTAGCAATTCCAACATTAACGGTAAATCCTAATGTATCATATATTTCTTTTTGAATTTTATAAGCAAATTCTATTTCATTTCCATTTATTTTTTTTATTTTGCCGTAATCTAAATAACATTCATCAATACTAGCTATTTCAATATCTGGTGTATATTTGTAAAGAATATCAAACATTTTATTTGACATCATATGGTAAAATTCAAAATTAGGCGGATATATTCTTAAAGCCGGGCATTTTTTCTTGGCTTGGAAAAGAGTTTCAGCTGTTACTACCCCTTGCCTTTTAGCTGGCATTGACTTAGCTAAAACTATCCCTCTTCTTGCTTTTTCATCGCCACCAATAACGGCATAACTATTTCTTATATCATATTTAGAGCCTTTATTTAATAAATCAATGGCACTCCAAGATAAAAAAGCGTTATTTACATCTATATGCATAATTATTCTTTCCATATATTCCACCAATAATATTTTAACACAAACAAATGTTTTGCGTAAATAAAAAGGAACAATAATGTTCCTATAAATATCGTTTAATAAGTTTGTCAAAAAAACTATAAACAAATAACATTAATATTCCTTCAAGAATTGTTCCTAATGCTATTTTCAAATTTATTGTTGCTAAATTATAAAAATCTTTTAAAAATATAACTTGCAATAAAAATATAATTCCTAAACTTATAAATAAGCATTTTCGAAGTTTAGTAAATGGTTTACAAACACGATATAAATTAATAAAACCAATAAATGAAACAACTAAAACCGAAATTGTTGTAAATTCTTGAATACTTAATTTTGTTACATTTTTTAATGCTAAAATTAATATTGTTGCAATTGCTACTGTTAAAGCTGTTGGTAAAGATTTTTTTAAAACTCGCACTAAAAAATCTTTATTAATGTCATCATTAGAAGCTTCAAGAGATAATATAAAACCAGGTATTCCAATAGTCATTGATCCTATTAAAGTTATTTGAATTGGAATAAACGGATATTTGACACTAACAATTAGAAAAATAATTGTTAAAAGAATTGCATATATTGTTTTAGAGAGGAATAAGCTAGCACTTCTTTCAATATTACTAGTTATTCTTCTTCCTTCTTTGATAATTTTTGGTAAAACTTCAAAATCGTTATTCAAAAGCACTATTTCTGAGACACTTTTGGCGGCTTCTGAGGCATTTTCAAAGGTTATTGATGTATTTGCTTCTTTGAGAGCTAAAACATCATTGACGCCGTCTCCTACATATGTAACAGTGCTATATAGTTTTAAGGCTGCAACTAATTTTTGCTTTTGTTCTGGAGTTACCCGGCCAAAAATGTTATATTCCTTTACAAGTTTATCATAATCAATTGATTTTAAACTGTTCATATTAACTGTTTTTATACCGATAATTCCAGCTTTTTCAGCAATTCCCGAAACAGTAGATGCATCATCCCCTGAAATTACAACAACTTTTATATTGGATTTGTTATATTCATCAATTATTACATCAATATTATTTCTGAGTTCATCTTTAAAAAGCAAAATTGCAAGAATTTCTGCATCTTTTGATAGTGTTAAGACACGATAATCTTTTTGATATTTTCTTACTTCTTTTGTTTCTTTAATTGGCGCTCCTAGTTGATAGGTAACTTTATCAATTGTAATTTGCATATATTTCTTTTTGGAATCAAAAGGAATAATTTTATCAATTTTTTTAGTTGATTCCTCACTATATTTCTCTTTAATAGCAAGCATTGTCTTATTATTATCTTTTGAATTAGTTGCAATTGCTGTTAATATTTCACTAGTTTTTGAATCAAATTCAATTACACCTTCTAAAATTATGTTTCCTGTAGTTAAAGTTCCTGTTTTATCAAAACAAATTACTTCGGTTCTAGCAAGCAATTCAGTTGCATATAAATTTTGAATTAAAACTTGATATTTATTTAATTTAATAATAGATAATACAGCTACTGTACTTGTTAATAGAATAAGTCCTTCTGGAATCATCGATAGAATTGATGCTACTGTATTTACTATTGCAACATTTACCTTTGAATCTAAAATATAATATTGCTTTAAAAATATTAAAATCGAAAGTGGAATAATAATTATAGTAATAATTTTGATAATTTTTTTAAGTGATTTTACTATTTCTGAATCGATTTTTTTGACTTTTTTACCTTCATTCATTATTTTGTAAATATAATTTTCTTCGCCAATAGCAGTTACTAATAAAATCCCACTTCCAGAGACTACAAATGAACCTGGAATTAATTTATCTCCTTGATGTTTTACTATATAATCTGGTTCACCAGTAATAAATGATTCATCTACACTTACTTCACCTTCTGAAACAATACCATCAAATACAATTTGATCACCAATATTAAGTTTAATATGATCAGAGATACAAATTTCTTCAATTGATTTAATAGAATTATCTTTTAAAGTAAATTTTGTTTTATTTAAAACATTTAGTTTTTTTAAAATATTTCTAGCATATAATTCTTGTAATATTCCAATTAAAGTATTGCATATAACAACACCCATAAATAAGCAATTTTTTGGACTATCAAAAATTATTATTAAAACTGCTAGGATAATATTTAAAATATTAAATAATGTTAATGTATGATCTAAAATTATTTTAAAAACGCTTTTAGAATAAATTTTATCAGTCATTAGTACCACCAATATTGATTATATCATATATTTATATTTTTTATTATTTTTGCTTGCAATATTTTTAATGTTTTGCTATAATTTATACATGACGGAGCCATAGCCAAGTGGTAAGGCGTGGGACTGCAACTCCCTGATCGTTGGTTCAAATCCGACTGGCTCCTCCATCTTTATAAACTGCAGGTGTAGTACAGCGGTTAGTATGCGGCCTTGCCAAGGCTGAGACGGCGGTTCGATTCCGCTCACTTGCTCCAGTGACGTTTCTGTTCGAACTTTTCGAACATTTACGATAGATATCATCTCATATTGAGAT
>CACXGO010000020.1 GCA_902767245.1 uncultured Erysipelotrichaceae bacterium | reverse complement strand
TCAATCTCTTTGTAAAGAAGACTATTTTGCTTTTAATGTAATTAACGATAATTCATTAGTGTTACCACGCAAAAAGGAATTACATAACGTATTAGTAAATCGGAATTGCAAGGTACATGCATTAAATGATGCAAAAGAGCGTTGGACGATTTCTACGAAAAATCAGCATCGTTTTTTTACAGGAACATTAGATGAATGCTTTGTATATTGTGTAAATCATGGATATGCCAATTTAAAATGACTACAATTTGTAGTCATTTTATCGTTTGATATTAAGGTTATTTAAAGAGGTTTTAACATATTATCAAAAGTTCCGTAAAACCACTTGTTTCAATTATGGGGATATAAGAAACAAGATTTAAATAATTAGTAAAAATACATTTATTATGTTGTAAGATATTAAGATATGGATAAAAAGAGAAACAATAATAATTTACTTACTGAAATCGTAAAACTTAATATTAATCAGAAACAAAAAGCATTTTTATTAGTACATATGAAATTATATATTGATACTGTTAATGCTTTGGTTCATGATATCTTGTTGGGCAAGTTGCACTACAATAATTTGTCTACTGTTATGTTTAAAGCACCATTACCATCTGCTATAAAATGTCAGTGTATTAGAGATGCCAAAAGTATAATTAATAAGTATAAAGATACTTTACATAAGTATAATGAGAAAGTTAAAGATAATAATGGCATTTATTATATAATTGGTAAAAAGAAAGGAAAATTAATTAAAAAACCAAGATTACCAAAATTAAAATTATTGGTTTATTATGTTAATAATCAAAATTATCATATTAATGATAATTTTATTAATTTTCCAGTATTAATTAATAATAAGAGTACTCGTATTAATTTAAATGCCATTATCGCTGAACGCCAATATCAATTATTTAAAAATAAGCTTGGATTACTTCGTATTACTATTAAGAATGGTAAACTTGTTGCATGTGTACAATATGAATTACAAGAAGTAAAAACTTTTGATAATGGTAATATAATGGGTATTGATATTGGCTTAAAATGTCCAGCAGTATCATATGATACAAATGGTAAAATTAGATTTTTTGGCAATGGTAGATTTAATCGTTATATGCGTCGTAAGTTTTTCGACAAACGCAAGAAATTACAACGAAATAAAAAATATCGTGCAATTAAGCGTATAAAAAATAAAGAAAGTCGCATAATGAAAGATATTAATCATAAGATTAGTAGACAGATTGTTAATGAAGCAATTGCACGAAATGTTAAGATTATTAAGTTAGAAAATATTAAAAATATAAGAAAGAATATAACAAAACGAACGACAAGAACAAGTCGTAAAAACGTTAAAAATAAGAATTATCGTAAGTATCAAGACATTTGTCGAAAAAATAATCGTTTTGTTAATTCTTGGTCTTTTGGTCAGTTACAAAAATTTATAAAATATAAAGCAATAAAAGCTGGCATACAGGTAATTTATGTAAACCCTGTAAATACAAGCAAGGAATGTCCTGTATGTCATGCAGTAAATCAATCAAATGACCGAAAGTATAGATGTAATTGTGGATTTCATCATCATCGTGATGTAGTAGGTGCAATGAATATATGTGTATCTACGAAGATTGTTGGTAACAGACAATCTGCTTGAAGTACTATAAGTACTGCTTCAAGATGGGTGATGGCACACCCATATCTCGTATCGAACTAACAGAAATGTATAGTATGTACTTTTGTGCCGTAACGAGAATCCCCGTATTTTAATGCTGGGGAATGTCAAGGTTAAACAATTTATTGGCTATGGTGTTTGTATTGAAGATTCGCTTGACCGTGCACGGAATAAAGAAATCGATGCGATAGATGTTATCTTATGTTCTTATTGTGATTATTTACATTCTATTCTTGACAAAAATGTATATCAGCGTTGTTCCAATAAAACATGGTTTATTTCTACAGAAGCAGATATTACTTTAGTAGAATGGTTACAAAACCATTGCCCTCGTGTTTATTTCCGTATTCCTGACATGAAATGCTATCAGGTGTTACTGAAATTGTTGCAAGAAAAAGGATTTTTGGTTGGAAAAGATTATTTTACTTCCGTTAAAACATTTTCCAACAAACAAGAAACCATTCGTACCATTGTT
>CACXGO010000019.1 GCA_902767245.1 uncultured Erysipelotrichaceae bacterium | reverse complement strand
TTATAAAAATAAAGATTTTGCCTTTGTTAGAAAAGACTTAGGAATCGATGATAAATTTAAGTTTATTGATGGTAAAACTGATAATATAGAGTATAAATTAATTGATGAAGAAAGAACTGATGGAATAATTCATTTATATTTTATAAGTAAAGATAATAGTACTTATGTAATTCATTTTGTGTCTCAGAATAATATTAAAGATTTTGAAACAAAAGTATTAAATTCACTTAAATTTTAAGTTCAGATTTTTCTGAACTTTTTATTTTAAAATATATGATATAATTTTATTGGAGGATAATAAAATGAAAGATAAAAAAAGCTTAATAATTTATTTTAGTCGTGCTGATGAAAATTATGCAGTGGGCTATGTTGAAAAAGGTAATACTGAGTATGTAGCAGAATATTTAAAAGAGTTTACTAATGCGGATATGTTTAAAGTAGAGCCATTAGTTCCATATGCTAAAGATTATCAAACCTGTATTGAAGAAGCTAAAGAAAGAATTGGAAATGCCCCAATTAAAAATAAAATAGATGATATATCAGAGTATGAAGTTATTTATATACTAACACCAATTTATTGGGGAACATATGCACCTGAACTTGAAACAGCTATAAAAGATTTGGACTTTTCTTCTAAAACAATAAGAATTATTACTACTCATGAAGGATCTGGACTTGCAAATGTTGTTAAGGATATTAAAAATCTTTGCAAGGGTGCTAATGTACTAGATAATGCGATGGCTATTGTTGGTTCAAAGGCAAAAGATTCAAGGAATGTAGTAGAAAATTGGGTGAAGGAACTATAATATTTAAACTATATTGACTGAAGATATATTAATAAATAAGGAGAAATTAAAAATGGAAGAAAAAAAAGCAAAAAAAGGCGGGGAAAAATATATTCCCTTTAACGAAAGAAATAGTGAAGAATCAGTTGTATATTTTACTCGTGATTTAAGTTCAGAAGGATTGAAAAGAATATATGAGAAAATAAATGAAAGTATTGATGGTAAAATTGCGATTAAGTTGCACACAGGAGAACCTCATGGACCAAACATAATACCTAGAGAATGGGTAAAAGATTTTATAGAAAATGAGTGCCCTAAAGCAACAATAATAGAGACAAACACATATTATGAAGGGGATAGATATACTACAGAGCAACATCGAGAGACTTTAAAAGTGAATGGTTGGAATTTCTGCCATGTTGATATTATTGATGAAAATGGAACAATTGATTTACCTATAAAAAATGGGAAATGGTTTGATCATATGACTATGGGTAAAAATATTGTTAACTATGATTCTTTAATTGCTCTCACACATTTTAAAGGTCATGCTATGGGTGGCTTTGGTGGAAGCAATAAAAATCTTGGAATTGGTTGTGCAGATGGTAGAATTGGAAAAGCAATGATTCATACATATCCAGGAGATGGACAATGGTCTATTTCAGAAGAAGATTTCATGGAAAGAATGACTGAAAGCACAAAGGCGACAATTGATTACTTTAAAGATAAAATAACATTCATTAATGTAATGAGAAATATGAGTGTTTCATGTGATTGTGAGGGAGTAAATGCGGCTCCTGTAGTAACTCCAAATGTAGGTATATTAGCATCTCGAGATATTTGTGCCTTAGATACTGCTTGTGTAGATTTGATTTATGCAATGAAGGAAGATGAAAACCATGATATTGTAGAAAGAATTGAAACAAGACATGGATTAAGACAACTTTCTTATATGCATGAATTAGGTATGGGTAATACTAAGTATAAATTAATTGATATAGATAATAACGATGAAGAAATTACTCAGAAAGAAGCCGTAAGTAACTTAAAACCATTTTAAATTTGTATTTGATTAGTTCAAAGCAGAAAACAACTAAAATTTGCTATAAAGACTAAGAGACAGTTTAACTTTACAAATTATCATTAATTTATAGTATAATGAGTTTAAGGAGGAAATATGAAAAAGAAATTTTTAATAAGTTTATTAGCAATTGTTATATGTGTAATGCTATCTGGTTGTGAAGAAAAAAATAATTCAAATATTGAAACAAATTCAAATAAAACAAATGAATCAACAAATAATAACAATAACAATTCATCAAGTAATACTGTAGGAGATGATGAAATAATCGACATCGAAGATGAAGACAATACTCCAATTGTAGGAGAAAATGTTAATGTAACTGAAGTAATTAATTGTGATGGATGTGTATTTGCTTACTTTTCTGATGAAGGTGACAAAGCTAAAAGCTTAGGTAGCACTTTATCATCTAGTGAGTATACAAACGATATAAGGACTTTAAAAACATCTGGTGGAAAGCAAAGACATAATTTCTTTGGTTTGGTACTTTCTGGTAATACTATTTCAAAAGCTTATTCATGTATTTTAAAGGATAGTAAAATATATTGTATTCAAGGGTCTACTGATGGAGCTTATCATACAAATAATATTGGTATTTTAAATCAAATATTTGGTGCAGCTAATTGTAAAACTTTATCTGATGGGCATAATTATTGGTGTACAGATGGAAGCTATAACGGGAACTCTAAGACATCTGGTTATACAGCATTACATTATGAAACAAGTTGTACAATATATGGAAAAGACTCTAATACTGGTAAATTAATTTGTCATTAATAGAAGTTTAGAAAGAGAATTTTTTAGATTCTCTTTTTCTTATGATATAATTAAAGCAGAAAGGAGGTTGATTAAATGTCAATATATGATTATTCTATAGTAGATAGAAGTGGAAAAGAAGTAAGTTTAAATGAATACAAAGGGAAAGTATTAATAATTGTTAATACAGCAACAGGTTGTGGTTTTACTCCTCAATATGAGGGATTAGAAAAATTATATAAAAAATATCATGATGAGGGTTTAGAAATAATTGATATTCCATGTAATCAATTTGGTAATCAAGCTCCTGGAACAGATGATGAAATACATGAATTTTGCGCATTAAAATATAACACATCATTCGATCAATTTACGAAAGCAGATGTAAATGGTGAAAATGAGTTACCGCTATATACTTATTTAAAAGAACAAATAAAAGAAGATAAAATTGAAGGTTTAAAAAATAAGATGGCGATGAAAGCTATTGAAAAGATAAGTAAAACAGCAAAAAAAGATGGCGATATCAAATGGAATTTTACTAAATTCTTAGTAGATAAGGATGGTAAAGTAGTCGGAAGATATTCACCAATATTTAAACCAGAAGATATGGAAGAAGATATTAAAAAGTTGATGTAAATTTAAGTAATTGTTATAAAAATGTATTGAGGTGTTAAAAAGGTATGAATAATGAAATATTATATCAATCAGATAATTATTCTTTGGTAAAAAAAGAAAATAGGATTTTGAATATTTCAATAATCAAAGCAGATGAATTTCTGCTTTTTTTGATATAATGTTAGTGGAGGAATTAAAATGGATTTAGAAGCTAGATTTAACGAAGTTAAAGATAATAAATATAAGGAATTTCAAGCAAAACTTGTTCCGAATATAAATCCTGATAGTATTTTAGGTATTAGAACTCCGGATATGAGAAAAATTGCAAAAGACCTTTTTGAAAGTAATGATTATGATTCATTTTTAAGTGAATTACCACATAAGTATTATGAAGAAAACCTTATTCATTTCTTTGTTATATCAATGATTAAAGATTTTGATAAATGTATTGAAGAGGTAGAGAGATTCTTACCATATGTTGATTGTTGGCCAGTATCAGATCAAGCAACACCTAAGTCTTTTAGAAGAAATCATGATAAACTTTTACCTTATATCAAAAAATGGCTTAAATCTAAGCATATTTATACCGTGAGATTTGGTATTCGTATGCTTATGAATGAATATTTAGGTGATGATTTTAAAGAAGATTATTTAAATTTAGTTGCTTCTGTAAAAGGTGACGATTATTACTTAAAAATGATGGTTGCTTGGTATTTCGCAACAGCTCTTGCTAAAAGATATGATGAAACTATTCCTTATTTTGAAAATCATAAATTAAGTGAATGGGTCCATAAGAAAGCTATTCAGAAAGCTATCGAAAGTTATAGAGTAAGTGATGAGCATAAAAAATACTTAAGGAGTCTTAAGTAAGTTAAAAAGTGATATAATTTTATTTAGAAGGAGAGTTATATGAAAAAACATTTATTAATTATATTAATGGTAGTAGCATTATTTATGGTAACTGGTTGTGGTCCAGTTATTCAGGATAATGGTAAAAAAGAAGCTAAAGGGAATAATAGTACTGAAGGTAAGTTTATTATTAATGGTTATGATTTAACTTTAAATGAGGATAGTTCTTTTAGCAAAATCAAGTTTAAATATCCTCATGATGCTATTATTAGTAATCCAATTACATCACTCATTGTTGATTATAAGAAGCCAGGTAGTGATGAGAGTCTTGTTAGGGTCGTTATGGGTGATATGTATGGTACTAAAATAGAAAGTTCTATGGAAGGTTTTACTCTAGAAGAAACTACGACTATAAATGGAATTGAATGGTCTGTTTATAGTAAGAGTGGTAGAAGAAGTTATGGATTTAATATTGATTATAGCAATATTGTAATTGGTTTTATTTATGATGATCCTGAACTTGCTAAATTTGAAGAAGAGTTTATGAAAAATGTAACATTAGCAAACTAAAAAAGGCATTTAATTGCCTTTTTCTTATTCAGTTGGTTCTTTTGTTAAATTAATATTAATGAAATATGCTAATTTACCTTTGTAAGTAAATAGAATATCATATTTTCCTTCTGGATAATCCATATTAACGTATCCTTCACCAAAGTACATATAATTTTGTGCATCAGGTGTATTAAAGTCTAGTACAAAACCACCATTATTTGTTGCTAACTCTTCTAATTGAGATAATGACATTTTTTCTAGTTCTTCTACTGTTTTATGTGGAGTAACCAATACTTTAACATCACTTGCCGCTTTTGAATATTTAGTATCGATATAGAATTCAATCCATTCATTCAAATAGAAATCTGAATAAAAACCTTCTTTTTTATATCCTTTAGCAACAAGTTTATTCATAAATCCTTCACTCTCTGGATCAACACCCTCATAACTATGCCTATTACCAACTAAGATAATTCCATCAAGAACAAAGTCAGTTTGTTTTGGATTTCCTTCTTCATCAACTATTTGTGTTAAAACTCCATCTGTATAAGTGTATTCATATCCTTCTTTGTTTCCGTTATTTTCATTTTGGTTATTATTGCTTCCATTATTATTGTTATTGTTTTTGTCTTTTTCACCACAACCTACTAAAGTAAAACATAGTACTAGGGTTAAAAGACTTATTAAAAATTTCTTCATAAATTCCTCCTATTTTTCTGGGTCAACAGTTATGCGATAGCTTTCTGTATATGAATCATTACCGAATGCACTTGCAGAGTGTCCGCCAAAGTAAATTTTGCATTTTGTGCCATTGATAGTTGCTCTTATCCAGATCCCTGATGGTTCCGTATCTGCCTTATCGTATTCTTCATCTAGATATAAATTGTAAACTTTTCCATCATCAGCAATTGTTTTAAAGTAATCAACTAAAGTATTGTGGAGATTAACTTTTGCATCCCTATCATATTCTTTATTAAGATAAACTAGTAATTCTAGATGTTTATTTTCATCATGATAATATCCATCAATTACTTCATATTCAATGCCCATTGCTTCTGGATTAATTTTATAATTTTCAGCACTTGTTTTGGCAATTTCTGTTACTTGCTTTTCTGCATTTTTCTTTGTTTCTTCTTTGTTTTCAGTGTTATCATTGTTTCCTTTATTTTCCTTATTTTCTTTTTCACCACAACCTACTAAAGTAAAGCATAGTACTAGGGTTAAAAGACCTACTAAAAATTTTTTCATAAATTCCTCCTTAATTTTCACTTGGTTTTTCAACATTTGAACCAGTAATGATATCTCTTAAGTGATATGCTGAATCATTATCGTTGATGTCATTGAAATCAACAGTTATACCATAGTCTTTCAATACTTTTACGGCTTTTTCTCCAAATCCGAATGTATAGTGATTAGAGATATAACCATGATAATCTACTTCGATTGGTTTTTTATTTGTTGTTTTTTCTTGATAAAAATAAGCTCTTTCAACAATTTTTTTAATTGTTATACCGTTTTCAACTGTTTTTGATTCAAGTTTACTTCCTTTTTTGATATAAAATTTATCAGTCCATGAACCATTTTCATATGTTCCAATATAATATTCTTGTTTTTTACCATAATCGATTAAATACCAATATTTATTATTTATACCGCCGATAGAGTGATCAACATCATCTTTAAATCCGATTGTGAATTCAAAACCTTTATTTTCTTTTATGAGATTCATAAATGATTCTTCATTCATATTTTTAAGAGTTCCTCCTTTCAATACATTTCAACTAAATTATACTATGAATAAGAGGTAGAGTGCAAGAGATTTATATGGTTTAAGAATAATGAAAAAAAGGCATGAGCAATGCCTTTTTAATGAAGTTATTTAATATTGTTTAAAAAATTATATGTTTTTTTAGATATTCCAAAATAGAATGTGCTATGTGGAATTTCAATACATTTCTTTATTGGTTGAATATACATTTTATTACCAATAATACAAATATTAATTGTACGCATCATAATACCGTAAGTATTTAATCCTGTAGCATTAGATGACATAAATTTATCTAATTCTTCATTTAATTTATCTGCAATAATTAAGTTAATTCTTCCTTTTTCACCAGTAGTATTACCTCTACCTTTAAATTCAAGGTCATATTTCTTATTATATTTTTTATGAATATCATTTTTAATGTTATTAAACGTATTTTTATTAAAATCTTTTGTTTTGTAACATAAAATTCTATATTTTGAAATAGAGTTTTCTTTTAATTTGATTCTTTTTAGAAAAACATCTTCTTCAAATAATTCTCTATCATCAATTGAAGATAAAGCTTCTTTTATTTTTTCAAAACTTATTTTGTTATTTAACTCAAATATATAATATTTTGCATTTGATAGTTTTATTTTTTTAATGAAGAAAATATTGGCAATAAACACTATTAAAAATATAACTAAAATAAGAACAGTATACTTATTATGAAAAATTTCTGTGCCATCTTGAATTAAAATTATTGGCATAATAATAAAGAATATAAATCCAATAATCATGTTGATCAAAAATAAACAATTATATTTTCTATTTTGTTTCATATCATAAATAAATTGATCATTATTCATTTGAAGACCTCTTTCACCATTAATTTTAGTTATTTAATATTTTAACAGATTTAATGTATTCTAAAAATTCCTTTTCTAAAACTTCACGCTGATTACTTTTACCAAACAGGTTAATAACATAGAAGCCATCTTTTCCTTTAAAGAAAGCGTTCATATAAAAGTATGATGTTTTATCATCTTTGTCATAATAATCGTAAGTATAATAGTATAAATCATCTTTTTCGTTTACTTTTATATCTTTTTTGCCATCTCTTTTTTCATTTAATTTAGTTATATAATTGGCATATTCTTTTACTGTCGACTTGCTAGTAATGTTATATTGCTTTAAATAGGTAAGTGGATCTTTATTAATAACAACACTTGCCCTAGGAGAATCAAAGCTTTTAATTGAAACTCCATCTAAATCTAATGTTTTTTCTTCAAATTCATCAGTTAATGTAATTTCTAATCCATTATCTTTGAAAACTTTTTTATCAAAAACTTTGTCTTTTACTTCAATAGATTTAGCATATTTTATAAGAGTTTCTTCTAATCTATCTTTGTTAATATATTTTGTTTCAACATCAATTTCATATAAAGAATTATTATTTGCTGTTATGACATGTATATCAAAAAGATCAAGATATTTGATTGTTCTATCGATGGGATAATAATACAAATTGTTATATTTTTCAACTTTATTAGTTTCTTTTAGTTCGTTAATAAACTCTTCTAATGAAAAATCCTCATAAGATGTTCCATAAGATTCAAATTCATTGAAATCCAATTTTAAAACCCCTACCATAATATTGTCAGAGGAAAAAAAGTAAGTGTAATTGCCTGGATCATCTTCTTCAAATTCACTAGTTAAAGTAATTTTAAATTCATCTTTTTCAAATATTTTTTCGGTTATTTCTTTTTTTTCTTTAAAAGAACATCCAGTATACAATAGTGACATTAAAAATAATATAATAAATAATATTTTCTTTTTCATTTTTACTTCATCTTTCTATTAATCTTTAAATAATAATATATTTAGCTTTTTTTCTTTCACTTAATTTATCGAATTTTTCTTTTTCTATCCACCATATTGGTCTATCAAAATTAAATATTCCTTTCTTTTTATACCAAATAACATTTTTATCAAAGAAATTTAATTCATTGTATATTTCGTCATCCATAGGGTGGAAATGTGTAACATTGATTTTTTTATTATTACGATAATAATTTAATTCAATATATCCTTCGTTTTGATATGCATTACAAGAAACTTCAAATTCTACATTGTTAGGTAAAGTCCATATTAATTTGTTATCTTTTATAATTACTATTCCATTAACATTGTTTTTCATTTTTTTATATAGTTCTTCAATATTCATTTTTATTTCTCCTTTGATAAAAGAAAGATAATCAATTTTTAAGAAAAGTCATATAAATTGTTTGAAATTAATATTTTTTTCAAATATTCATAATCAGCTCTATTTAATTCACTCATCTTATCATCATTAATAACATACATCTTGTTATTATCAATTTTAAGTAAGTATTCTTTAGATGTATTATATTTTACAAAATCAATTTGTATTTTAAAATCATAATCACTATAAATATTTTGCTTATCAAAGGTAAATATGCTGTCTGAGTACTTTATATAGCCAACATCAATTCCTTCAATTTTAAAATTTTTATTTTCATTATTGATTAAGTATATTTCTTCATCTTTTTCGCTATATAAATAAAATTCACGGTCGTTGCAAAGATAACAATGATATGTATCTTTAAAGATGTTCAATGTTCTATTGTTTATAGATACGTTCTCATCATCAATCCAATAAACAAATGAAACTTTTTCACGATAGAAATAGTATATTTCTTTACATTCATCAGTACTTGTATCGCACAAGTCAGCAATTAATTCAAACGCGACAGTTGCACCGCAGTTGCGTAGATATGTCCTAATTTCATATTTGCCATTTGGAGATTTTACAGTCTCAATCAAATCTTTACTACATGTATCATCACATCCAGTAGTTGTTAATAATATTCCAAACAAAATCATTCCTAAAAGCATCTTTTTCATATAAATCAACTCCAGTTTTTTTCTTTCATTTTAATTGTAATACAAAAAAGAAAAAAAGTCACTCTACGATTCGTAGGGTGACTTATTTCATAACTTATAATACTATGATTTTAGAAAGAGGAAAATTCTATGGGAAAATATAAAAATTTGATACTTACAATAATTGAAGTAATATTGTTGCTTTTTGTTTGTTGGTATGATCAGCAATTATTATATACATTGTTTATATTTGCATTAATTCCTAAATTTGGAGTATTGATAATGTATATTTTTTGTTTAGGTTCAACAATAGTAGATTTAAAAAAATCGTTTTCAATACTAAATCTAATTAGTTTAATATTACTTATAATTGCAATAGTTATAATATTTCTTCCAAGTAATCAACTTAAGGCATCTTTGACATTTAATGGATACGAAGCGGCACGTTTGGAAGTTATAGAGATGGTAAAAAATGGCGATATAGTTCCAGATGAGTATAAGAATGCTAAATTGCCTAAAAAATATAAATACTTATCATCAGACGGAGAGATTCATATATATCAAAATAATGAGAATGGACAGCAGATTTCTTTTTGGGTAATTCGAGGATTCTTATCTGGTTCGGAGGAGTTAATGTATTCTAGTGGTGGTGGAGAATTAATTTATAAGAATAAAACAGGTCATCCAATTAAAAGCATTAACAAAATAAAAGGGAACTGGTATTATGTAGTAACTGATTATTAAGTATAAATGTTTAGATATAAATGATATAATGAATATGATAAGTAATAAATTGGTGGTGATATAGATGGATTTAAATAAAATATCTAAATTTATAAAAACAAAACGAAAAGAACTAGGTCTTACTCAAGATGAATTAGCTGAAAGGTTGTTTGTTACTGAAAAAGCTATTTCAAGATGGGAAACTGGTAAAGGGACACCTGATATATCTTTGCTTATTCCTTTATCAAAAGAGCTTAATATAGATGTATTTGAATTATTAAATGGTGAAGAGAATAAGAAGAGTAAGAACGAAGTTGAACAATTAATTGAATATAACGAAGTAACTAAAGCAAATAAGTATAATTTTGAATTTAAATTAACTATTTTCTTTTATGTGTTATCGATATTTACTTTTCTAATATATTTAAGGTTTGAGTATGATCCAAATATTGATATTAATTATTTTGTAAGATTACTAATTGCAATTCTTGCTTCCATATTTGTAATTGTTGGTAATAGAATATACAGCAATAATTATGTTGAAAAGTTAGAAGATAAAAAGAAAATATTAAATCTTTCACATATAATAGTATTTATATATTACATTATTTTAATGTTTAATATGGCTATTTTTGCAAGATATAATAGTATTGATAGTTATAACTTAATTCCTTTTAAGAGTATAATTGACATAATAAAAAATGATGATTTTTATTCAATTATTATTAATGTATTTGGGAATCTTGTCATTTATATGCCACTTGAATACTTTTTAATTGAAATGTTTAAGGTAAAAAAATTCTCGACTAATTTTGTATTATCTTTTGGAATTATTTTATTAACGGAATTAATTCAATATATATTTAAAATAGGAATTTTTGATGTTGACGATTTAATATTATGTACTTCGGGTATGGTAATATTTTACATATTTTATATTAAAATTAAGAAAAAGTTAGAATAATCATATACAATAATACGATAAAAAGTGTTATAATTAAAATGTATTAAATAGTTTGCCTGATATTTATATGACAATTAGATCGATAGAGTTCACTTTTAGAGGCAAAATAAAAGTGAGCATGATTGCGGGTATATCTTTAAGGGGTATACTCTTTTTTTATTATTCAAAGGAGGTATATGTATGAATGAATTAATAGAAAAAGAAATAAAAAATGAAAGTTTAGCTGTAAATTTTAATTATTATAATGAGATAAAAGCTAGAATAATTGATGATGAGATGTTTGCAAAAGTAAAAGACTATTCAAAAGAAAAGCATAAAGTTATTACTTATTTTGAAATAGGAAAGTTATTATCAGAAGCTGGTGGAAAATATGGAGATAATATAATAGAAGAATATTCTAAAAAATTAGTTATAGAATGTGGCAAAAAGTATAATAAAAGAACTTTATTTAGAATGAGACAATTATATAATTTATTTAGTGACGAAAAAGTGTCACCACTGGTGACACAATTAAGTTGGAGTCATTATTTAATTTTACTATCAGTAAAAAATCAAAGTGCAATTTACTATTATATTGAGCAGATAGCAAAAAGAAATCTTTCTAAAAGACAGTTAGAAGATGTTATTAAATCAAAAGAATATGAAAGATTACCTGTTGAGACAAGAGATAAAATAGTTGATAAAGCCAAACTTGAGATAAAAGATTTAGTACCTAATCCTATTTTGATTAAAAATAAGAATAATATAGAAGTTGTTAATGAGAAAACATTGCATAATCTAATATTAGAAGATATTGAGTCATTTATGCGGGAGCTTGGAAATTCTTTTTGTTTTATAGGCAGTGAATATAAGATTAAAATAGGTGATAGAAATAATTATATCGATTTTCTGTTCTTAAATATAAAGTATAATTCTTATGTAGTTGTTGAACTGAAAGTGACAGAGTTTAAAGTTGAATATATTTCTCAAGTACAGAAATATATGAATTATATTGATAAAAATATAAAAGAGTTAAGTAACAATAGTACAATAGGAATATTAATATGTAAAAGAGAAAATAAGTTTGTAATAGAGTATTGTTCAGATGAAAGAATTGCAGTTAGAGAATATGAACTAGTGTGAACGCAAAAGAAAAAGGGCATGAGCAATGCCCCTTCATGATGTATTTAAAATTAATTTTTCTTTATAAATAAATACGTTGCACTTGATGGGTTTTCATCATTGACTTTATAATGCAATGTATCATTATCTACAAGGTAGATGTTATGTACAGATCTAAAATCGTTCCATACTCCGTTTGCTTCGGCTTGCTTAAAAACAATTTTTGAATTTTCAAAAGTTCCTTTATAATGATAATTTGTTTTTATCTCTATCTCACATTTAGAATTAATAGCTCCAAAGTAGTCAAAATATTCAACAGAACCATCTTCATTTATTAATAGAGTAGTATTTTTTGCAGTTTCAGAAACTAAATAACTACCATTATATGTGCATCCCCAAGATCCTTCTTTTAATTCATATTTTGATTTGTATTCACTTAATGTACTTTCTAATTTTTCTTCAATGTTTTCAGTTCCGTATTCCCATTTGCCAACAAATTTTTTGTCATATTTACGTGTTGAGTTCTCGATAGATTCAATATTATTAATATCTCCTTTTATGAAACAACTAATAATAATTCCAATTACTAATCCAATAATAACTCCTAAAATCAATCTCATTATTGCTTTTTTTGAACCTTTTGTATTTTGAACGTTATTGTTTAGCAATTGCTTTTGCTTGGTTGATTCATCATAAAGTACTAATTCAATATTATCAGAAATATCGCTGATTTTTCTCCCTTCTATTAATGCGTTATTAAGTAATTCATCTAGAGAATCATAAACTTTGCAATCAAGTTCTGCGCCTATAGTATCACATTCAAAATAATAGAAAATCTTAATTTCGTTATTTTGTAATTTACGATTATCTAAATTTATATCAATAGTTGACTTGTTGTATTTAAATTTAAAACAATCACCAAGTCGCATTTGTTCTAACAAATTAAAAATATTGAGCGGTTTATTGTTTAATTTCATCTTATCACCTTCATAAATATTATATCATAATATAGAATATTCGAAAGTAATTAATAGTTAAATTTAATCAAATGTGTTATAATTATTTAAGTCAAGGAGGAATCAGTATGTATTTAGTAGTAGGTCTTGGTAATCCAGGAAAAGAATATGAAAAAACACGCCATAATATTGGTTTTATGATGATTGATTATATTGCAGAAAAACGTAATATAAGTTTTAATCGTGAAAAAATGGGTGGAATATATGCTGAAGATAATATTGATGGTGAAAAAGTAATATTATTAAAGCCTCAAAAATACATTAATCTTTCTGGTGAAGTAATTGGAGATTTTGTTGATTACTTTAAAATTCCTCTTGAAAATATCTTAATCATTAATGATGATATGGATTTAGAGGTTGGAACATTTAAACTTCGTTTAAGTGGTTCTAGCGCTGGCCATAATGGCTTAAAAAATATCGAGCTTCATCTTGCTACTCAAGACTATAAACGCATTAAAATTGGCATTGGTAAAAATAGTATGATAGATAAGAAAGATTATGTTCTTGGTAAATTATCTAAAGAAGATTTAGATAAAATATCTGATTTAAAAGAAACAGTTTTTAATATTTATTTAGACTTATTTAAAATGACTTTTACCAATTTAATGAATAAATATAATAGGTGATATCATGTTTGAACACTTTTTTGATATTGATTCTTCAGTATCAAACATTATTATTTCTAGTAGTGAATTAAAGGCTATTTATATTTATGAC
>CACXGO010000018.1 GCA_902767245.1 uncultured Erysipelotrichaceae bacterium | reverse complement strand
TAGACTAAATCAATATCAACCAATTTATATTAGTTTTATTATCCATAGGAATCACTCCATTTCTATTCAATTATAGCATAAAAAAGATGGATTTTGTATTAATCCACCATTTTTATTGCAATTATTGAATATCCCAAATAGTTCCTTCTTTTGTATCATTTATTACAATATTTTTTTCTAATAATATATTTCGAATTTTATCTGCTTCCTCATATTTTTTTAATATTTTTAATTCATTACGTTTTGCGATTAATTCATCAATATATTTTTCACTTATATCATTTTCTTTTAGAAATTTATTTTTTATCTCGTTTATAAAATAAATCGGATTTTGGGTAAAAAGTCCAAGCAATTTATATGTATCTCTAATAGCTGATGCTACATTAAAAGCTTCTTGATATTTTTTTTCTGTAATTAATCGATTAATATTATTTATATATTCAAAAACTTTAGATATAGCCAATGAATAATTAAAGTCGTCATTCATATCATTTTTAAAATTATTAATTATTTCTCTATACTCTTGCGAATTTGATTCGACAACCAAATCAGAATTTTTGCTATCAACTAAAGCAAATACTTTATAAATTTTATATAGTTGCTTTTCTTTTTCATCAAATATGCCATCATATATATTTAAATCAGATCGATAATTATTATTTTCTAAAGCCAACCTTATTACTTCAAAATTATATTTCTTTATTAAATCTTTCAATAATATTCCATTATTTAGAGATTTGCTCATTTTTTGATTATTTATTTTAATTAAACCATTATGAATCCAATAATTAGCAAATTGTTTACCTGTTAGTGATTCACTTTGAGCAATTTCGTTTTCATGATGAGGAAACACCAAATCTCTACCACCACCATGAATATCGATTGTTTCACCAAGATATTTCATGCTCATTGTTGAACATTCTATATGCCAGCCCGGTCTACCTTTACCCCAAGGACTTTCCCACCATATTTCATCATTTTTAGCATATTTCCACAATGCAAAATCTTTTTCACTTATTTTACCAGGTTCTAATTCTTTTCTAACTGCAATTAATTGTTCATCTAAATCTTGATGAGATAATTTGCCATAATTTTCGAATTTTTCAACTTTAAAATAAACATTTCCTTCTTTTGTACTATATGCATAACCTTTATCAATCAATTTTTGAATAAAAGCTATCATATCATCAATACATTCAGTTGCTTTTGATTGAATTGTAGGTCTAGAAACACCTATTGCATCTAAATCATGATCAATACTTTTCATCATACTATTTGCATAATCTATGGGATTTATGCCGAAATTTCTTGCTTTTAAAATAATTTTATCATCAACATCAGTATAATTTCTTACATAAGTTACTTTATAACCAACATATTCTAAATATTTTCTTATAATATCAAAAACAATAGCTTGGTATGCATGACCTATATGTGCTTCACCAGATGCAGTAATTCCACAGGCATACATTTTAACCTTGCCAGGTTCAATTGATTTAAATTCTTCTTTTGTTCTACTTAAAACATTATATATTTTTAAACTCATTTTAATTCTCCTTTCAAAAATAGAGCCATTATAATTATAATGACTCTATTATACTTACATTAGCTTTTATTAATTCTTGCACGCTAAATAGACTCATTATAAAATAATAAGTTAATACAGCAACAACAATTTAATTTATTATTATTTATCATAGGTCTTTCAGCTCCTTACAAAATTATTTTATATCATTTAATACTTTTTGAAAAGTTTTTTATTCATTTTCAAGATCAATAATTTTTTTTAATCTTTCCTTATAATTAATAGGTTTTAATGTTTTAACCTTTCCTTCACTATTAACACTTATTTCGGGAATATTTATACCTGTTTTTAACTCTATATAATCAGCTAATAGCCTTCTGTGGCAAAATTCATCAATTTTTTCATGGCATAAAAGAATAATGTTTGATCCAAACTCATCATCTAATTCATATAATAATTCACGAACATTTAATTCTTTTAATCTTATATCATAATAGCTTTTTATATATTCATCTTCAATTTGTTTTCTAAATTCTAAATATTCCTTTATTTTATTAATATCTTTTTTTAATTCTTGCAATTCTTCATACTTTTTCGCATATGGAAGATATGTTATAAGCTTTGGAGCCAGTTTTTTATATGAAGGTCCAAAATACCCCCATGCATTACCACCATCCCCAGTTATTGATACCGTATTACCTGATTTAACATTTGAATAGTTTCCTGTTCCTATTATTACATCTTTTAAATATTCCATATTCTTATTTTTTCAAATTGTTTGCTAGAAAGGCAACAACATCACTTTCATCTCCTTTTATGTTTAATTTATTTTCAGCTGTTAAATCTGTAAAATATTTATTCAATTTTTTGTTAATTGAAATTGAATTTAATGGATAACCAGGTTCGATTTTATTCATAAATACCTCATTTTATTAGATAGGCATAAATATCTAAAGCTAATTTATCAACTTTATGTCTTAAAACACCTTCTGAAAAGTCAACATAATTATTATGGATTATATGTAGCCCAAGTTCTTTTAATTTATCTTTATCAAAAATTACTTCATCCTTTTGCTCGGCTGATTTATATTTTTCAATAATATCATTCGGAATAAAACCATCATTAGCGATGATTACATCTACCTTTCTTTTACCCAAATATTTGTTAAAAGCTTTTATATGATCACTTGCAGTATAATTGTCTGTTTCACCTGGTTGTGTCATCATATTGCAAACATACATAATTTTAGCAGTGCTTTTAGCAATTGCTTTTTTCATATCTGTATTTATTAAATTTGGCATTACACTTGTATAAAGACTACCCATACTTAGAATTATTAGGTCTGCTTTCTCAATTTCTTCTATTACTAATGGATTAGTTGTAGATTTTTCTTTATAAAAAACTTTCTTAATTACTTTGTTGCATTCTGTAATATTGTGTTCTCCATGGACAATAGTTCCATCAGTCATAATAGCAGATAATGTTACATTGTCTTCGGTGAGAGGTAAAACCTTACCTTTTAAATTGAAAACTTTTGATAATGATTCAATACCATCAGACATATTACCTGTAATATTTGCTAAAGCTGTTAAAATTAAATTACCTACTGTATGACCATTTAAGTCACTTGTTGTTTTGAAACGATAATTCATCAATTTTTCAATTAATGGTTCAGTTTCGGATAATGAAGTAATGACTTGTCTAATATCACCGACTGCAATTGTATTAAATTCTTCACGAAGTCTTCCTGTACTTCGCCCATCATCACTGACAGATACAACCGCAACAATGTCAAGTGGAAATAGTTTTAACCCTTTAAGCAAGGTTGACATACCTGTCCCACCACCTAAAATCACAACTTTTTTATTTTTCATTTTATCACCTTTTCTAATTAAATTATATCATTATTTCAAAAAGAATTAAACAAAAAAGAATTAATTGATTATTTCAAATTAATTCTTTTTATTTTAATATATACTAACTGTTGCTACTACCATATTATGGTCACTTAATTCACCAAATAATTTAACTGTTTTTTGACTAACATAGGAAATGTGGTTTTTACCATCACTACCTTTTGGCTTAACCCATATTGAATCACAAATTGCTTGCGAAGCATTCATCCACATATTATATGTGGTTGTATCCTGGGCCACTTTTCCAAAACCTAATGGTAATAGATATTTGTTAAACATTGTCACATTTGTAATATTCCAATCTCCCATTGCAATAATCGGATTAGGGTCATCTTTCATTACTTTTGCTAGTTCGCTGAATGTTGTTTCATTATCACTACCCAAACCTTGATGAGCATTATATATTGAAATGTCAACACCATTAACAGTTATAACTATTTTGGAATCTCGCCTGCCACTTGAACTACTTACCAATATGTTTTTATAACTTTTAATTGTATATTTTGGTGAATATATTGGCACAAAACCTGCCATAAACCAGTTTTTAGTTGCTTCAGCAGTTTTACCATATTTTGGCAATATTGCATTTGCTAAATACTCACCACCCCAATCATAACCAGTACCTCTTATAGAAATATGAGATTCTTGTACACCTATTATATCTAATGAATTGGATTTAAACGATTCTGCCATCAAGTTTGGATCAATAATAGATTTTTCATATCTTTGGCCACCAGGATACACAATTTTATATACCCTAGAAGCCTTAGTACACTTAGTAGTTCCTACCCTTGTGAATCCTGATTCAGCTAAGCTTCCACATTCAAAATATCCAACATTAAATGTACCAATTGTCAATTTTGTGCCTGTTACATTTGCTGTCCAATTCGCTGTTAAAGTCAAGTTGCTTGTTATTTTAGTACTAAAGTTAAATTTTGTACTTCCGTTATACCATCCATTAAATGTATACCCTGACTTGGTTGGGTTTGCTGGTTGCGTAGCAGTTTTGCCTGACTCAACTGTTTGGCTAGCTACAGCTGAACCTCCATTTGAATTAAATGTAACTGTATATTTTGTAACAGTTGGATTTGCTGTCCAATTCGCTGTTAAAGTCAAGTTGCTTGTTATTGGAGTGCTAAAGTTAAATTTTGTACTTCCGTTATACCATCCATTAAATGTATATCCTGATCTTGTTGGATTTGCTGGTTGCGTAGCAGTTTTGCCTGATTCAACTGTTTGACTAGCAACAGCTGAACCTCCATTTGAATTAAATGTTACTGTATATTTTGTAACAGTTGGATTTGCTGTCCAATTCGCTGTTAAAGTCAAGTTGCTCGTTATTGAAGTGCTAAAGTTAAATTTTGTACTTCCATTATACCATCCATTAAATGTATATCCGGATCTTGTTGGATTTGCTGGTTGCGTAGCAGTTTTCCCTGACTCAACTGTTTGGCTAGCAACAGCTGAACCTCCATTTGAATTAAATGTTACTGTATATTTTGTTATCGTTGCAGCTTGAGCTTGAACGATTATTGTTGCATTTGCTACTTTACCTGAAGCGGTAACAATTAAAGTTGTTGTTCCAGCTTTTAAACCTTTTACTAAACAATTTGTCCCACTAATTTGAGCTGTTGCTATTGTATTATCTTTGGTTGCACATGTAAATGCTTTATTTGTTGCATTAATTAAAGTAACTGGAACATTAACACTGGACTGTGTTTTTAAACTATATGATGAAGAACCCAATTTTATATCAAAGCCTTTAGCAATAACATTAATCGCTGCCTTAACACTATTAGTTTTCGAAGTTGCTGTTATTGTTGCATTACCAATAGCTTTTGCTGTTACTTCACACCCATTATTTTTAAAAACAGCAGTTGCAATATTTTGATTGCTAGAATTACATGTGACCGAACCATCAATCCCACTCAATTTAAAATTAGATATTGTCGAAACTTCTAACGTTTTACTCACACTTGTAAACTTTAGCGATATTGCTTTAACAACAATTTTATAAGTATATTTTACATTATCTTTAGATATTATTAAATTTGTTGTCCCTTTTTTTAGCGCGCTAATTGTACCGTTATTATAAGTTACTACATTTTTATCAGTTATATCAATATTATATTTTGTAAGACATTCATTTGAAATATTAAAGTTTAGTTTTTTAGTTTCGCCTTGATTAAGTGTTATCGTTTGATTCTTAGTTTTTAGTTCATCGCAAACTAAAACTGAAAAGCTTTGACTATTGTTATTTGATTTAATTATTATTTCTTCGCTACCTGCTTTAATTCCCGTTATTGGAATTTCTAAATTTAAACCGTTATATACTAATTTATCAGATTTAATATAACCATATTTATAACTTAAGATTATATTATCATCTGAAGATTCAACATTTATTGTTTTGGTTTCGCCAACAAAAATCGTATCAGGCATTACTACATTTAAAAACCCATCATTATTATTTTTAATAAATATAAAATATATCGCAATAATAATGATTAATATTATCATTGTAGTAAATCCATAAAACAAATAATTTTCCTTTTTATTCATATTTTCACCATCTTACTGTATTGACCTATCTAATATTTTTATTTTACTTTTTTCAAATGATTCTTCAATTTTTTTTAATTCAATTTTTTTCTTCGATAAAGCATTTTCAATAGTTTCAATTTTTTTTAATTTTAGTTCATAATCAGATACTTTATAACTATAATGCTTTATTTTATATTTTAACAAATCAAGTTGTTTTAAAATGTCATCAAGCAAAAATTCTGATGCTTTAATTGAAGATGCAAATGAATCAATATCTTTAGAAGTAATTTTATATTCTTTTGACTCATTTATATCTTGTTCAATTTTTACTTCTTTACTTATCACATTAACTGATTTTTTTATAAGATTAGTTCCTAAAGCAAAAGATCTAAAGCAAGAAAAAGGAAGTGTTAATATACCAATGCTTATGCCTACGATACCATCAACTAAAGAGCTAAAACCTTTTAAACGTAGTTTTTTTTCATAAAAAGCATCAAATTTATCAATATCATCGATTACTTTTACAATTTCTTTTTTTTGATTTTCTAATAGTTTAGTTAATTTCTCTAATGATTTGTTTTCTTTATTTAGTTCATAAATTATATCTTTATCTAAAAATACATCTTTAATCTCATTATTTGCAAGATTTTTAATATAAATCAAGTCATCATCAACATTAACTCGATCTTTTAAAATTTCTTGTTTCAATTCTTCATCAATTTCATAACCAAATATTACTTTAGAATCATTTTTAATCTTTAAATAGTCATCAATTAAATATTGGTTAATTTTTTCTTTTGGAACATTATATTGCTTATTTATTTCAACTTTAATTTGTTCATTAAAATCTGCTAAATCAATTCCTTTTTTCTTTTTTGATTTCTTTACAAGATAAAAATCAACATCATTAAATTTTGAACCTTTTAAAAGTTTAAAATTATTAAGTTTTGTTGCAAGATTATATAAAACTATATCATTTGTATGTAAATTATCTTTTAACAAGAAACTAATTGGAGTATAGAAAAACATATACATTCTATTAATCTTAAGGATTCTAGAAGTGTTAATATTACTAAAGTTAACACGTAACTTCTTTTTTCTTGATATTCGCAATAGAATTGTTAAAACATGCAAACGATCTTTTAAACTACCTTTTGCAGTACCGGTTGATTCAGAATCTTCCATAGTATCACCATTATAATTTTATCAAAAAATTAAACACTAGTAAATAAAAAACTATTTAGCTTCTGCTAATAGTTTTTCATATTTATCTTCATAAACATATATTGCTTTACTACTCATAAATAGAATAACAGCATTTTTATGTTTTAACAATTTGTCTACTTCATCTAAAGTAATATGCTCACAATTATTAGTCTTTTCCATAACTACTTTATATGTTACGTCATCATATCCTTCTTCAGCACGATCTGTATAAATATCTGTTATATATGATTTATCTGCTAAATTTAAAGCATCAGCAAATTCTTGAGCAAATATCTTAGCGCGCGATAATGTATGAATCATTAAAACTGCTACGATTTCTTTACCTGGATATTTTTGACGAGCTGCTTTAATGGTTACTTTTACTTCAGTAGGATGATGAGCATAATCGTCAATTGTAATTATATCACCATCATTTAAAACTTTTTCTTTAAATCTTCTCTTGGCACCTTCAAATGTTTTTAAGTGCTTTGCTACTTCTTTAGCATCAAGCCTCTCATAATAACAAACACCTATAACAGCTAAAGCATTTAAAAGCATATGTTTACCGTAAAGAGGCAAATCAAAATGTCCATAGTAATTATCTTCTATAAATACATCAAAATCTGTTCCCTCATCATGATATTCGACATTTCTAGCTTGAATATCATTATCATCATCTAAACCATAAAAGAAAATTGGTGGTTTCACTTCTAAAGAGTGAGTATATGGATCATCACCACAAGCAATTACCATTTTTTCGGCTTTATTAGCATATTCTTGAAATGCATCAATAACATCAGAAATATCTTTATAATAATCCATATGATCTAATTCAATGTTAGTAATAATTGCATAGTAAGGAGAATACGCTAAAAAATGTCTTTGCCATTCACAAGCTTCTAATGCGAAATATTTATTATCTTTTTCGGCATAACCCGTTCCATCACCAATCAAGTAATTACAACCAGTAATATTTTTCAAAACATGTGAAAGCATTGAGGTTGTCGTTGTTTTTCCATGGCAGCCAGCTATTGTAATTGTCTCAAACTTTTCAGTTAACTTAGCAATCATTTCTTGATAACTATATATTTTTAAACCTAATTCTTGAGCTTTTACAACCTCAATATGATCATCTTTAAACGCATTACCTTTTACAATAATCATATCTGGTTTTATATTATCTGCACTAAAAGGTAGAATTGTAATACCTAGTTCTCTTAATCCATCCTCTGTAAATAAATGTTCTTCAATATCACTTCCTTGAACTTCGAATCCAAGTCCATGTAAAACTGAAGCAAGTGATGCCATTCCTGACCCTTTTATTCCTATAAAATGATACATTTTAATCACTCCAATTCTTCATAATTATTATACAATATTTTCTTAAATAAGTGCAATACTCAAAAGAAAAAAATATGATTTAACATATTTTAATCTCCAAATTCATTTTGATATGAAATCAAAGCAACTGTTTGAAAATTTTTATCAGCTTGAAAATTTTCCATAAATTTTGTTTTATTGTCACTTATTTCAACCTCATAAGTTGCTTCAATAATGTCTTTAGTTAATGTTTTTGTTTTTAATTTATGTTTAGGTAAACTTTTTACCATTTCAATAACATTAATGTCATAACTTTGATTATACTTTAAGATAAATAAATATTTTGATTTACCTTTAAATCCTAAGGCATAACCAACTATAAATAAAATACCTAAAACAATTGAACCGACAATAGCAATAATATATAAGCCTGCTCCTGCCATAATTCCTACTGAAATCCCCCAGAACATAAATCCTGTGTCAATTGGCTCTTTAACTGCTGTACGAAAACGTACAATGGATAAAGCTCCAACCATACCTAGTGAAAGAGAAAGATTAGCATTAACTGTTCTAATGATTAAAGCTGTAACCATTGAAAGCATCATTAAACATAATGTAAATGTTTTTGAAAACAAAACTCCTGAATATGTTTTTTTATAAATAAAAATTATAAATAAACTTACTAGAAAAGCTGTTGCAAGTGAAAGTCCCATATCAATCACTGAAATAGTTCCATTAAATTGGTTTGCAATGCTATCTTTTATTATACTTAATATCATAATATATACCTCCTATTTAATTGCACGACATAATGCAAATTTTGATACTGCCTGTCTAAAAGATGGAATTGTTGTTAAAATCGTTGCGATATTAGCTGGTAAATAATCATTAAATTTTACTTCTAGTACCACTTCATTTGGTTTTAAAACTGAAAAAGTATTTAACTTTTTATCAAACAAATCATAACTATACATACCACTTCTAATATCTGAATCAAAAGTAACACGAACATCCGAAACTGGATATGTTAAAGCAAGACGCTTATATTCAACAATTACTGATGGTCTTAATGATTTTAACCTAATATCTTTTATAAATTCATTATATAACTTATCGTCTGTTAAAGCAATATTGTTAATATCACCATTAATAATTTCATAAAATTGTGCCTTCGTTATTTTAGTTTGATCTTTTGAAGTCATATTTTCGTGTTTTAATTTTCTTTCAAGCCGAATAAATGAATCATCATAATCATAAACACGAATGCGATATTTAGTTCGGTATAAAACTCCATCTAATTTTTCAAAATAAGCAGTTGAATCTAAATCATCAAAATATAAACTACTTATTAAATAACCATTTACACCACCTGTTGCTAAAGCATCAACATTCATAATTGTAAGTAATCTTGTCTTTAAAATATAAGCCATTTTAGGTGTAATAATATATTTTAATTCATATCTATATCTTCTCATAGACCACCAAAATACCTTTCTACTTCAGCACTTGTCATATTAAAAAATGATTTAGCTTGCGAAATTATATATTTTTTCCTGTTTTTTGTATAATTTCTCAAATATTTTATTTCGTTATCAAACATACTTGGTGAAAAGCCATATCTTTTATAATGTCTTTCGACTTCAGGTTTGTATATTTTATATAAAAAGTCAATTTGATTATTAACTCTTTCTTCATTCCAAACATTTTTAAGTTGATAACTTAATCTCTCAAGATACAATGTTCTAAACTCACTATTTTTTAGTAAAGTTCGAAGTAGAGTTGTAGAATATGCACCTTTCATTCCATTGGGATTAGTTGAAAATGTAAAATAGTTAAAATCAACATTATAAATAGCATTATCTAAATCAAAAAATATCGTATGCCATCTATTATTATCAAAATCTTTTGTTTGATAATATCTTGTATTAACAATATCATAATTAGCAACCCAAGTTTCAGCAATCCAAAAATCTGCAAAATCTTGAACATTAACTAATGTCTTTACATAATCATAATTTGTTTTAAGCGCCATATTATGCGTATTCAAATAATTTAAAAGCTGTTGAAATCCTCTGCTTGTTCCAGATCTTACTTCCCAGTCAATTTTAATAATGTTTGTATTATCGTTAGTAGCTGTAACATTTTGATTATTCCCAACAAAAAATCTATCGGATCTTTCGCGAATATTATAAATTCCTCGATATTCACCATTAACATATAAAATTACCGGATGATATGCTTGAACCAAAACTGAAGTCATGCCATCCATTAAAGATGTAGCTAGGATATCACGAAATATTTCTGGTGTCGTTGATGGACCATTTCGTGGTTGTGTTGTTCCAGATCTAAGTAAAATTGTATCAAAACTACTATAATCACGGTTTTCAAAAATTTGATAATTTAATTTACCTTCACCAGTTTTATGTTTAAACTTTAATGCAAAACCATTGGCTACACCATATGCTCTAGCATTACCACCAAACATTTTCATTTCACACGGAACTTGAAAACTATTACCATTTAACTCAAATAATTCCGCGGTCGCAACCTTATTAACTCCTAGAACATAACGATTATTTAAAAGATTAACAAAATCACCTGGTTCCATACTAACCATAAAAACATCCATCGTATGATTTTCATTAATGATATAACTATAGGTCTTTGTTTCGCTTTTATATTTCGAATTTTCTAGACTCATTGTTTTTAAAACTGTGGTCTTTTTTAAAGAAATAGGACCATTATATACTTTAGAATTTGTTGTTGGTTTTGAACCGTCCAAAGTATAATAAATGGTCCCATGAGCACTTAATTTGACATCAAGTGAAGTTACACCATTATAAATCCCAGGCTTTATTGAAGCGGAGGGACTATAAGATATTTCTCTTTTCCCTGTCCCATTTTTTTCATATGGTGTTGGAGTTGCAAAATAATATAAACCATATTCACCACGACCTATACTATAATTTTTTGGAACTCCAGCAATAAACATTGAGTCAACAATTTTATTGCCTTTTGTTATATATAATGATTCAACATCAGATATTTTAAAATTTGTATGTTTATATTTAGTAGTTGTTAAATTTGAATCTCCTGATGCCATTAAAATATAATATTCACCTTTTTTTAATGTTATTTTTGGCAAATTATATTTTGTTATATTATCAGTATTTGTTGTCAAATAATATTCACTTAAATCAATATCTTCATTCGAATTATTATAAAGTTCAATCCAATCATAATAACGATTACCATTATGAGGTAAATATGACTGATTATAATTCATAACTTCATTTATAATTAATGATTTAGATTTTTGCATATATTTTTTGCTAAATGCATCGATTCCAGATTCGTTGTTGTTATAACCTGGACTTACAATTCCAGATTCTTCATATTTTTTATCAATATATGAAAGCGCCATACCATTAGCAAGATTCTCATATGAAACTTTATTTACAACTTTACCACCTTTTGCAAGTACAACTACTCCAGTTTCACTATTAAGCTTAAAGTTGGCATGATATTCACCATCAAGTTCAAGATTCTTACCAGATGTAAAAATTGCAAAAGCTTCACCTGGATTTAAAACTTTATCAGGAAGTTTATATGCAAATGGGTTTGTTAATGAATTTCCTATCGTATAAGAACCAATATTAATTTTTTCTTCGCTTAAATTTGTTATTTCAATAAAACCCGAATAATCCTTTGCTTTGGTTATAAAGTTTCCCTTATTTCTTGGCATTACTTCAGTTATCACAAGTTTATCATCTAATTGTTCAATTGATTTATGGTATTCTTCCAATCCTTCTTTTGTATTAGAAAAACCTGGTGTTGGCTCTAATCCACGTTGCCATTTTCCATTATTATCACGATACATAACTTCGTTTTTATTTAAAGCAACTGTTGTCACAGCATCAATAACTTTGCTAGCAGGATTTATTAAAATTATATCTTCACCACCTGCTGCTTTAAGCTTAAAGTTGGCATAAAGCCCATCAATATTTTGACCTGCTAAACTTACTACAATATAGCTTTTAGCTTCAAGATTAACATCAGGAAAAACCCATTTAATACTTTTTTTATTATCTGATAAAGCATAATTTTTTAAATTTATTTCATGATCTTTACCATTATATATTTCAATCCAATCAAAGCAGTTTCCAGAAGAATCAGAATAAGCACCTTTATTTGATGACATTAATTCTGTTATTAAGATCTTACTGGTACTAATTTCACCATTTTGATCAAGTTCTTTTTCTTCTAAAAGTAATTTGTCATTTTGAAATAAAAAAGTAATAATTATACTTAATATTATAATTGAAATGGCACACAATAAAAACATTTTATTTTTCTTTAAAACTTTTTTATTTATCATTTTTTACCACCTCAATTATATAGATATTATAGCATAATAATTACTTTTATTCTACTTAATTTTACATTTTGTACATTTATATTTCATAATTGTCTTCCAAAGAAAATTCAACATTTTCTTCAATCCATTCCTTACGTGGTTCAACTTTATCACCCATAAGAACACTTACTCTTTTTTCAGCTAAAGCTGCATCTACAATGCTTACTTTAATTAGGTTTCTTCTATCTGGATCCATAGTAGTTTCCCATAATTGTTCACTATTCATTTCACCAAGACCTTTATATCTTTGAACAACACATTTGTTTTTAAACTCTTCTTGAGCTTGTAATTTTTCCTCATCTGTCCAAGCATATTTAATGGTTTTGCCATTACTAACTTTATATAAAGGAGGCATTGCAATAAATAATTTACCAGCTTCAATTAAAGGTTTCATGTAACGATAGAAAAATGTTAAAAGAAGAATTTGAATATGTGCACCATCATCATCGGCATCGGTCATAATAATTACTTTGTCATAATTAGATTCAGTAACATCAAAATCGCTACCGCATCCAGCTCCAACTGTATAAATAATTGTGTTTATTTCCTCATTTTTTAAAATTTCTTCCATTCTTGTTTTTTCAGCATTTATAACTTTACCACGAAGTGGAAGAATCGCCTGAAATTTACGATCACGGCCTTGTTTTGCAGATCCACCTGCGGAATCCCCTTCGACTAAGAAGAGTTCATTCTTTGAAGGATTTTTTACTTGAGCTGGTGTTAACTTGCCACTAAGTAATCTCTCTTTTTTGCCTTTATCTGTACCTTTTCTAGCTTCATCGCGCGCTTTTCTTGCTGCCTCACGAACAATTTTACTCTTTAACATTTTGCTTACAACATTGGTTGCAATTTCACGATTTTCTTCTAAAAAATATGCAAGTTTTTCAGTTACAATACTATCAACAACATTTCGAGCTTCAGGTGTACCTAATTTTGACTTTGTCTGACCTTCAAATTGTAAAAGCGCTTCTGGAATTTGCAAGCTTAAAATTGCGGTTAAACCTTCACGCGTATCAGAACCTTCAAAAGACTTATCTTTTTCTTTTAAAAGTTTATTTGTTTTAGCATAATCATTAAATACCCTGGTCAAAGCCGATTTAAAACCAATTTCATGACTTCCGCCATCAGTAGTTTTTACGTTGTTAACAAAAGAAATTATATTTTCAGAATATGTATCTGTGTATTCAAAAGCAACATCAACTTTAATTCCGTCTTTCATTCCCTCAAAATTAACTACTGGATGAATTTTATCTTTATCTTCATCTAAATATTCAACAAAACTTTTTAAACCATGTTCATAATGATAAGTTTCTTGTCTCTTATCAATTTCATCATAAACTTCAACTGTTAAATCTTTGAGTAAAAAAGCATCTTCTTGCATACGCTCACAAATAGTTGAAAATGAAAATGTGTTATTACCAAATATTTCATGATCTGGATAAAATCTAACTTTTGTTCCGGTTTTGCTTGTTTTATCCAACTTTTTTAGTGGAATTGCAACTTTTCCGCCATTTTCAAAACGAATAAAATATTCATAGCCATCTCTTTTAATTGTTACTTCCATCCATTTACTTAAAGCATTAACAACAGAAGCACCTACGCCGTGAAGTCCGCCAGATACCTTATAACCACTAGTTTCAAATTTGCCACCAGCATGTAATACTGTATAGATTACCTCTGGTGTTGTAACTCCACTAGCATGCATCCCAACTGGAACACCACGACCTTCATCTTCAACCGAAACACTTCCATCGTTATGAATAATAACTTTAACACGATGACCATAACCATTTATTACTTCATCGATTGCATTATCAACAATTTCCCAAACCAAATGATGTAAACCTCTTTTATCAGTAGAGCCAATATACATCCCTGGTCGTTTTCTAACAGCATCTAACCCCTCTAATATCTTAATCGAATTTTCATCGTATTTTACCATGCTATCACCTATTTAATTATAACAAATTATTTTTAATTTTCAAATAAAAAAAGACATTTTAGTCTTCATAGTAAATAATCATTGCTGAAAAACAATAAATCTGTTCTTCAGCAAATACTGAAATTGCAGTTTGATATTTAATATCAATTATTTCAGCATCAATACTATTTAAAAAATCATTAATGTCTTTTTCTAAATCTAATTCATGATTTTCATCAAATATTTTTACTTTCAATTTTATCACCAATATTATTTTAAAATAGAAATTTTAAAAATAATATCAAAAAAAGCCCAAAGGCTTTTAATATTTTGTTACACGATCATACCAAGTAGTATGCAATTTAGGAAAATTAATTACTGTAGCTGGATTAATTAAAGTTGATTTAGCCTTACCCCAGGTTGTAAACATTCCCTCTGATAATCCAAAATGTAAATGTTGCCCATTGGTACAACGATCATAAGTTTCAATACTAGGACTTCCACCCATATATGCAATCATTGTGTTTTTATCAACTAAATCACCTTTTTTAACAAAGACTTTTCTTAAATGCATATAAACAGTAGTGTAATACTTTCCTTGAACATTATGACTTATAAATACAACTTGCCCACCACATGACCAAGCATCCGAACCAGCGACAACACCAACAACACGACCAGTTCCAGATGAATATATTGGTACTGACATACCAGATGTACTTAAATCTAAGCCCTTATGAAAATCGCAAATTTGTTTCCCTCGAAGCCAATAGCACCTGTTACCCCATCCATATCCAAAATAACCTTTTTCAAGTGGCCTAAATAAGGCGGTCGATGGTGGTAATAGTTTTTTACCACAGGTATCTATATCATCATCTAATTTACAACCAAGATCAACATAAAATTGATATGTTTTCTTTTGAAGTGCAACATCTTCTTCTAAAGTTGGTTCTGCATCTTCAATTTCTCTAAGTGATTTTGAAAGTTTAGAATATGTTTTTTCTAATTCCTCTCTTTTTTTAATTAATTCTTGTTGTTTCGTTTCTAAATCACTTTTATCTTTTTCACATTTTTCAATTAATTTATTGTATTCAGTAATCAATTTGCTATTATAAGTTGAAAGTTGTGATGCAACTGCAATACGATATATTAAATCTGAGAAATTTTCAGCGCCAAAAATATACTCCAAATATGCATTATTACCTTTTGTTTTTTGAACAAAATTAATTAATCTTTTAATTTCTGATTCTTTTAGTTCAATTTTCTTTTCGTATTCAGTAATTTCATCATTTAAAGCTGAAATGCTTTTTAAAATTTTATCGACTTCAACTAAATTATTATAAACGCTACTTTGTACCGCTTTCATTTCAGCTTCTGTCTCAACTTGAGAGTTTTTATTTTGAGCTAATCTTTTTTCAGCTGCTTCAACATCAGCTTTTATATCTCTTAATGTTTTTGCAGAAACATTATAAGGCAACGAAAATGCAAATATAAAAATTAACAATACAATGGCTATTTTCTTTTTCATATTACTCCTTTAAGCTTTTACGAATTATTTTATAATTTGGACAATATTTACTCACAATATTCCAAAAATCCCTAGAATGGTTAAATACAATTAGATGCGAAAGTTCATGAATAATTACATAATCTATTTCATCGATTCCATATTTCATAAGTTCTAAGTTAAGAGTAACTCTTATATTTTTTCTATTACAAACTCCCCAACGTGTCTTCATTTTTCGAACTTGTAATTTAGGAAATGGAATTTTTTCTTCAAATAAATCATAATTATATTTTAATCTTTCAGCAAATAATTTAACCGCTTCATGTTTTAATAATGATTCATAATTAGAAATTGATTTTAGATAAACTTTCTTATTCTCATAGTCAATTTCATCATTACCATTCATGATAATTATATCATATTTTTCGCCCAAAATTTTATAATTATCATCTGTTTCCATTTTTTGACAATTTTTTTTAAGAGTTTTTTTTAAAAAAAGTTTATTTTTATCCAATAAATCCAATATTTGCTTGTTTGTTACAAAATATGAAGTTGAAACAAATATCGCATTATTTTTAATACGAATATAAGTATTTTTGATAGCTTTTCTAGTTATAACAACTTCATAACTTTTATCATCTACTACATATTTCATATTTTTCTCCTATATAAATTATATCACAATTTTTACAAATTAAAAAAATGCCACTTGGCATTTTATTTTTTCTTGTTTAATTTTTCGAGTTCTGCTTTTATTTGTTCAAGTAATTCAATATCGGCTGGTTTTGGTGCATTTGATTTTTCAGCTTCCGCTTTTTTAGCTAATTCTTTTGCTTTCTTTTCTTCATGCTCTTTCCAAAGTTCTTTAAATTTACGACCTGTTGCTTTAGCTTTTTCCTTTATTTCTTTTTTCTCACGACGAATATCTTCTTTAGCGTTTTCTAGAGCCTTTCCTTCAATACTATGGAATTTTCTTTTAGATGCATTAAATGCTTTAATAATAACAAAAATTGTTAAAGCAATAATTAAGAAATTAAAAATTGCTGCTATTAATGCTCCCCAATCAATATAGATACATTTTTCTAGGTCTAATTTACCATCAGTATAACCTTTACTTAAAATTGTGTATGCGCTTTCTAAACCTTCGGCTCCGCCAGTTAACGCTAAAACCCAGTTAACTAATGGCATAATAATTTTTTCTGTTAATGCTGTTACAATTGCTGAAAAAGCACCACCTATAATTACACCAACTGCCATATCCATGACATTTCCACGTGAAATAAATTCCTTGAACTCTTTTACCATCTTTTTCACTTAAATCACCCAACTTAATTATAGACTTTATTTAAAAAAATGTAAATAAAAAACAGATTACTCTGCTTTTCTATTTACGCAATTTTTACCATTTGCAACTTTTTCACCATTGGTTCTCATTTCACAAATTTTGCTATAAATTTCTGTTAAATCAGTATATCTTTTATCATTACATGGTATACCTTTAACACTTAAATAATATTTGTGAGTTTTACCACCTGATGCTGCATTTTCTTTAGTATATGAATGCGTTGATATTGTGTATGCTGGTATGTTTGCACTTTCACAAGATAATCCAATATTATTAATCATTGTAACATAATATTTTTTTCTTAATTTGTCATCTGCTAAGATTGCCCTAAGTGCAATAGTCGATTCATTTGCAACAGAAGTAGTATATTCTAAATAAGAATCACGATATTCTTTATTAGTAAATAAACTAATTAATGGAGCATAAAATGATAACCATTTTTGACCTAGATTATTTCGTCTTTCTCCAATTTTTACTGTTTTAAAATATTTTCCTATTTCTACTAAAGCTTCATTTGTTACACCTTTTGTTCTTCCACTATTTGTTAAATTAATTGCATCTGTTTGATAAATTGAGTTATGCGCCATATTCTTACCTCCCTTTTATTAATTCTAATGCTCTACTAGTAACATTAATATTTGTTGTAGAAGCTGCATTAAAAATACGCTTATCAATATATATTTTTTGTTTTGTTTTTACATTTAAAACAATATAATCTTTTTCTGTTTCGTCTATTTTAAAAACTGGAATTACTCCTGGCAAATGAAGTTTTGCCATCGTTGTTTCAATTTTTAAATTAATTTTTTTAATTCTTTTTAATACCATATCAGCATTATTTTTGTTTTGTTTCAAACCTTTAATTATTTCACTTAAATAAATTGTACGAAGCTCATACTTTTCCAAATATAATTGCCATAATTCAGGATAATAGCTGATTAGTGGTACTAAGCCTACATGATCAATATTTACTTTTAATTCATCATTAAATTTTAATAATGCATACATAAATCCTCCTATAACATTGAAGTTATAAAAATTCCATAACCATATTCGGGATTACTTTTATCAACATGTGATAAAGCACCAATAATTTTACCATTTTGAACAATAGGTGATCCACTCATCCCTTGAATAACGCCACCAGTTAAATCTAGTAAATCTTTATCAACTATTTTTATTAAAATATTATGATTTTTTCGAGTATAATAAACTTTTTTTATTTCAATTTTATATTCTTTAACTTCGTTACCATCTATATTAGTATAAAGTGTTGCTTCACTTTTTTTGATTTCTTTTGGCATACCTACTTCAACTATAGATTTTTCACCTAATTGCCCAGTAAAAGTTCCATAAACGCCAGTTTCTTCAATCTTTTCGATTGAACCATCAGATAAATTATATCCATAATTAACATTTTTTTCGCCAATTCTAATTTTTGTACTTTTTATTACACTTACAACTGGAACAATAAAAATATTCCCAGTTTTAACATTATCAATTGTTAGACTATGACCAACAGCCCCATATTTACCATCTAAGCCAATATAAGAAATTGTTCCTACAGTTGCATACTCGCTACTTTTTGAAATAGCATCATCATCTGAAGCTGCAATATAGTCCAATACAATATTATCTCCACCAACATAAACTTTTTTATCAAAATCTAATGAATAGTTTGCATAATAATTATTAAATGTTTTTGTAAAAAAACCAATCATTATAGCACTCAAAAAAGTGATAAAAAGAACCAAAACCCTATTATTTTTCATATAAACCCCTCTGTTTAGGCGATTATTATAGCTATTTTTTTAAATTTGTCAAATTGGCTTTATTTTTTAAGGATTCTTTGAGATAATACAAATGGTGATTTAATGAAAAAAGAAATCTTAGCTCCTGCTGGTAATATGGAGGCATTAAAAGCAGCTATTTATAATGGTGCTGATGCTGTTTATTTGGGTGGTAAAAAATTTGGAGCCAGAAAATTTGCTAACAATTTTGACGAAAATGAAATGATTGAAGCAATTAACTTTGTTCACTTATATGGTAAAAAAATATATGTAACAGTTAATACTATAGTTTTTAATGATGAAATCGATGAATGCTTAAAATACATTGAATTTTTACATAGAAATAATGTTGATGCTTTAATAATGCAAGACTTAGGTTTGATTTCTTTAGTTCACAAAAAATTCCCTAATTTAGAGATACATGCCTCGACTCAAGCTCATAATTACAATAATGAAAATATAAAATTTTTAAAAAATTTAGGTGTTAAAAGAGTCGTTTTAGCTCGTGAAGTTTCAATTGATGAAATTAACAAATTTGATAATAATATGGATTTAGAAATATTTATTCATGGAGCACTTTGTGTAAGCTATAGTGGTTGTTGCCTTTTTTCAAGTTTAAATGGTTCAAGAAGTGGTAATCGTGGTGAGTGTGTCGGTTCATGTCGTCTTCCATATAAATTAAGCGATGGCGAAAATATTATGGAAACTGATGGTGATTATTTATTAAGCATGAAAGATTTATACACTGCTCCTTATTTTAAACAAATATTAGATAGCAAAGTTATAAGTTTAAAAATTGAAGGTAGAATGAAAAGTCCAGAATATGTTGGCTTTGTTACAAGATTTTATCGCGATTTAATTGATAATTATGAAAAAACAGGAAAAATCGAAATAAATGAAAATGATTTAAAATCATTAAAGGTCCTTTTCAATCGTGAATTTACGAAAGGATATTTATTGGAAGAAGAAAATAATGAAATTACAAATATTAATTCTTCAAATCATATAGGTATTCCAATTGGAAAAGTTGTTGAACTTAAAAAAGACAAAATTAAAATTAAACTTACATGTGAGCTTAATCAAGAAGATGGAATTAGATTTGTTAGTAATAATTCAGGTATGATAGTAAATATGCTTTATAATGAATCAGGATTACTTATAAACCATGCCAATGCAGGTGACACCATTTTTGTAGATAATAAAGTTAATTTAAAAAAATATTCACTTGTTTCAAAAACCATAGACAAAAAATTAATTGATAAACTTAAAAATATTGAGATCCCTAGAATTGACATTAATATAAAAATTGAGGCCTATTTAAATCAACCATTAAAAATTACAATAAGTGATCAAAAAATTTCTTTGGTAAAAGAATATAATATCATCGATGCCGCTTTAAAAAGTCCTATCACTAAAGAAAATATCATAAATCAATTTTCTAAAACAAATGATACCATTTATAGACCAATTATTAATGTTAAAATGGATAATAGTATTTTTATATCACTTAAATATTTAAATGAGGTTAGACGTGATATATTAAACTGTTTTAAAGAAGAAAAGTTAAGGAAAAAAGAAATAGAAATAAATGATCAAAAAATTATATTTAATAATTATCATTCAGAAAAAAAGGAAATAAGCATTTTAGTAAGAAATGAGGAACAATTAAAAGTATGTTTAAATCATAATGTAGATATTTATGTTACAGATTATGCTTTATATAAGAAATATAAACAAGACAATATTTATTTAAGATTAGAAAGAGTTATTACTAATTATCCAAATTTTGAAAATGAGAATTTATTAATAACTGAAACAGGATCAATTAAGTACGCCAAAAATAACAATGTAATAGCTGATTATTATTTAAATATTGTAAATGATTACTCAATTAATCTGCTTCATAATTTGGGTATTAGAAAAGTAACTTTGTCAGTTGAAATGGATGAAGAAAAAATTAATTCTTTATCACTCAAAAATTTTAATGTTGAATTAATTGTATATGGTAGAGCTGAACTTATGATTATGAAATATTGTCCTTTAAATAAAATCCTAAATAATGGAAAAAAACCTTGCAGTATATGTAAAAATAACTATTATTTAAAAGATAATGAAAAATTCTATCCAATTATTACTAAAAATTGTTTAACTCATATTTTACACTATAAAAATATTGATTTAATTAATAGTGTTAAACATTACCAAAATATTAATAATTTTAGAATTGAATTATTTGATGAAAATGAATATGAAGTAGAAAAACTGATAAATCAATTAAAAAAAGAAATAGAATAAATCTATTTCTTTTCTATTTGAATTCCTTCTCTTGTATCTTTTACTATGTAACCTTTTTCTTCAATTAATGCTCGAATTTGATCAGCTTTTGCAAAATCTTTTTCTTTTTTTGCATTTTTTCTTTCTTCAACCAATTTTTTTATTTCTTCTGGTATTTCAACTTCTTCATCTTTAAGTAAATCCAAACTTAAAACCTTATCGAATTCTGATACTAAATATAGTTTTGAATTGTTATTTAAATCGTCTGTTTTTAAAACATCAAACAAAATTGTAATAGCTAATGAAGTATTCAAATCATCAGCTAAAGCATCCTTGAATCTTTCTAAATAAACTTCAAAATTTTCTATATTTCCAGTAGCTTCTTTTTTTATTAAAGCAATTTTATTTTTTAAACTTTTATAAGAATTAGTTGCATTATCTAAAGCTGCATATGTGAAGACAAGTTGTTTACGATAATGACTCATCATACAAAACAAACGATAAGCAAGAGGATTATAACCTTTAGATTTTAATAATTCTAAAGTCAAAAATTCACCTTTGCTTTTACTCATTTTACCTGTTTCACTATTTAGATGTTCAACATGAAACCAATAATTGCACCATTTATGACCTAAATAAGCTTCACTTTGAGCAATTTCATTAGTATGATGAGGAAATATATTATCAACTCCTCCACAATGAATATCTAAATACTCACCCAAATATTTCATTGATATTCCTGAACATTCTATATGCCAACCAGGATATCCTTCTCCCCATGGTGAATTCCATTTCAATTCTTGATTTGCAAACTTTGATTTTGTAAACCATAAAACGAAATCTGTCTTATTTTTTTTGTTTTTATCTTCTTCAACATCATCACGTACACCAATTAACATCTCATCTTCTTTATGATTAGTTAAAGAATAATAATTTTCAAGTTTTGAAGTATCAAAATAAACATTTCCTTCATTAAAATAAGCATAACCAGTATCCATCAGTTTTTGAATGATTTTAATATATTCATTAACTTCCGTTGTCGCAGGAACAACAATTTCAGGTTTTTTTATGTTTAAAGTTTCAAAATCTTTAAAAAACTGTTCTGTATAAAACTTAGCTATTTCTAAAACACTTTTATGTTCACGAATAGCTCCTTTTAACATCTTATCTTCACCAGTATCACCATCACTGGTCAAATGACCGACATCCGTTATGTTCATTGCTCTTTTTACATTATAGCCAAGAAAATTTAATGTTTTTTCTAAAATATCTTCAGCAAGATAACTTCTTAAATTCCCAATGTGAGCAAAATTATAAACAGTTGGTCCACATGTATACATTTTTACATTGTTATCATCATTCGGAATAAAATTTTCAACTTTTCTTGTTTTGGTATTATATAATTTCATATTATCTCCTATTTCATAAAATTATACCATTTTTTAGTAAATAATTTGTCGGTATTCTTACTAGGCATCATAATTTTTAAATCTTTATCAATTGTAATTGTATACTTACTGCTCTTTTTATCAAACATTTCACCATCAATACACCAATTGTTTTCTATTTTTTGAGCAAATTCAATCTCTAGTTTATCAGTTCGATAATAATAAACTCCTGGTGCTTGAGTTACACGGTCAGTTTTTAGCATATAGATTGCTCTTAAAAAATGAATTTTGTGTTGTAAGTTACAAATCAAAACTTCAAACTGATTATCATCTAATTTAACATCTTTATAAAAATTATTAAATCCAGCAACACGATTAGCATTTGTTATTAGCATAAGTGAGTATTTACCTTTAAATTCCTCACCATTAACACGATAAGTTAAATCATACATTGGAATTTTTTTAAAAACCTCTTTTGCTCCATATATTAAATATGCTAAATAACCAATTTTTTTCTTTAGTTCTCTTGGTGTTGCATATGGAATATCTAAAAATACACCAAATCCTGCCACATAAACAAATGGATGATTATTAATTAAACATATATCAATATTGTGTTTTTCGCCTTCCATTAAAAGTTTCAAATTTTTAACCGGATCTTTTCCATAACCAAACATTACCCCAACATCATTTGTTGTTCCAATTGGAATATGTGCAAGCAAAAGACGTTTTTTTCTTTCAAAATTGCCAGTTACGACCTCATTAAAAGTTCCATCTCCTCCAGCTGAAATAACTAAATCAACATTATCAGCAAGTGATTTAATAAGTTCAATTGCATGTTTTTCATATTCAGTTTTTAAAAATGTTATTTCGTATCCATTTTCATAAAGAATATCTTTAAATTCATCCAAATGATTTAGCATTTGACCTTTTCCACTATTTGGGTTATAGATTAAAACACATTTTTTCACAATAATCACCAAAAATATTATAACATAAATAAAAAAAAGAAGTATACACTTCTTATAAAGAATCTACATTTATGAAAACTCTTTCTTGTTTATTGATATAAGATGATGCTTGTACAATAGTTCTAATGGCATTTATTGTTGCGCCACCTTTACCTATTACAACTGGCATATCTTTTTCTTCAACTAAGATTTGAATGGTAATGCTATTTTCATCTCTTGATGCTTCTTTAACAGAAACAACATCTGGATTTGTTACTAATCTTTTAACTAAATATTCAGTTAATACTACTAAATCAGTCATTATTTATTTCTTTCTTCATGGAATTTTTTCATAATTCCTGCATCACTTAATAAATTACGAACTGTATCAGTTGGAATAGCACCATTTCTTAACCATTTTAATGTTAACTCTTCATCAATTTTTACTTCTGCTGGATTTGCAACAGAATTATATGTACCAATAATTTCAATAAAACGTCCATCTCTTGGAGAACGTGAATCTGCGGCTACGATACGATAATATGGTTGCTTTTTTGCTCCGCCTCTTTTTAATCTTAATTTAACTGCCATTTGCTTTTTCCTCCATTTCTATCAACAATAATAACATATAAAAAAAGAAGTGTCAACATATTTTTGTTGACACCTTAAATATAATCTTCATTAACACTATTATCAATATCTTTTTCAACTGTTTCTGTCATTTCTTCATCTAATTCATCCCATGGATCTTCATCATCTTCAATTGCAATCTTCATTTTGGTTTCACCAACAAGTTCAACTCCAAGTTCTTTTTCAACATCAAAAAGTATTTTGTTACCATCAATATTTACTTTAACACAATTTGGTTGTTTTAGTGTTCTTACAATAATATCAGTATCATTTGAAATTTCAGAATCTTCTTTAACTTTGACATTAAATAAATCGTTATATTCAATTTTTTTACTTACAACATTAGTTTTAGAATCATTATCATATGAATACCAAATATTTACATCATATGAACCATCTACTCCGACTTTTTCACCGGTTTTAAAACCTTTAAACTTATGATTTATTACCCAACACCCTAAAACAGTTGTTGGTGTAGTTTCCAAATCTACACTATAGCTATCACGAAAGAATTTTTTACCTTTTCCAATTATAGCTTTAGTTACTATTTCTTTATAAGATGCCATTTTTTCACCTCTCACTTTAATTTATGCGAGAAATTAATTTTGTAGACATTTATTTTAAAAAGACATAAAAAAAGAGATGTAATAATCGCTTACGAACATATTGCACTATATTGTAACTTTACATCCCGTATATATATCATACTCATTTTTAAAAAGTTGTCAAATTCAAGAATTTAACTACTAATACTTATATAGTATCCTTCCAACCTATTCTGTTCTAAGCTGGTAATAGGCAGTCCTAAAGCTAATCTTTTAGATAATGTATACTCTCTTTGAACATTTTCAATTAATTTCTTAGTATCATCATCATAAAAATCAAACCCAGTCCATTTTTCACCTTGGCCGGTACCATATAAGTATGTTTGAGTTGGACAAATGCTTGCTTTCCATAAATTAGATTTCATATCAAACATAGTTTCACTTGCTTCAGAATATCCAGCAGTTAGTTTCTTCAATAATAAACTATTTTCATAACTATATAAAGCAATTATTTGTTTTTTAATTAGCTCAAGGGAACCAATTAAAGTTTTATATGAATATATTTCCGCCATTCTTTCTGTAGGATTAAATCTATAAAATTCTCTATACAATTTTTTATAATTTTCTAAATATATAAGCAATTTAATTTTATCTTCAATTGTTGAAAAATATTCCAAAAATTTTGGATTTTTTATAGCTTGTTCTAATTTAAAACTAATTCTAATTAGTTTTACTTCAAGCAAATTATTGATTTTATCATCTGCTTTTTTGGTTTGCAAAGCATGTTCTAACTCATGTAAAATATATTGAGTTATTACTAAATTCATAAACATGTTTTGTTCTAATAAGGAATTAAAGCTTGCTACTTTACCATTTTGGCATTCTAGAGTGTAAAATATAGCTTTAAAGTCAATTACTATCTTTTTTTGAAAAGGCATATATCCTGCACAAACAACAGTTTCTTCATCTTTAGTTAAAGAACTAAATTCTATACCAGTAACATAATTTTCAAGCTTTCTTTCATTAACTACAATTTCAACTAATTTATTAATGAATTTAGGATCAGCAACTGACAAGCCATTAATTGAATAATCATATATAAGTCTTAATATTTGTTCTTCCATAAAATACCCCCTTAATTCGTGAATTATTTTAACATAAATGAAAAAAGTGTCAAATTTGACACTTTATTTTGATACTATTTCACCATCTAAACTCCAAGTTTTAGCATCAGTTATTTTAACATCTACAATTCTCCCAATATATTTTTTATCGGCTTTCACATTAACAAGTTTCATTGTATCTGTATATCCTGATAAAGTGGTAGCATCTTTTTCTGATGTATTTTCTAATAAAACTGGAACAACCTTATTTAAATATTTTAAATTATTTTCTTTAGCATACTTATTTATCAATGTATTCAATTCTTGAAGCCTTTTTTCTTTTTCTTCTAAGGAAACATTATCTTTCATTTTAGCTGCTGGAGTTCCAACTCTTGGTGAAAAAATAAATGTATAAGCGAGATCATACTTACAATAATTTACAACATCTAAAGTTTCTTTAAAATCTTCATCTGTTTCGTTTGGAAATCCAACAATAATATCTGTTGTAATTGCAACATTAGGTATTTTAGCTTTTAAAGAATCAAAAAGTTTTAAATAAGATTCTTTAGTATATCTTCTACCCATAAGCTTTAATATACGATTTGATCCAGATTGAAGTGGAAGATGAATATAAGGCATTATATTATCATATTTTGCAATTACATCTATCATTTTGTCATTAAAATCCCATGGATGACTTGTAACAAAGCGAACCCTATTTATTCCTGTTTTTGCAACATCTTCTAAAAGTGATGCCATATCATAATTAACATTTAAGTCTTTACCATAAGCATTTACATTTTGACCAAGTAAAGTTACCTCTTGATAGCCATTTTTAATTAATTCATTAACTTCTTCTAAAATATCATCTTTTTTTCGGCTTCTTTGTTTACCACGAGTATATGGTACTATACAATAAGTACAAAACTTATCACAACCATACATTATATTTACCCAAGCCTTATATTTGCTAGCTCTTTTGACTGGAAGTTTTTCGACAATATTTCCCTCAATACTATATACTTCAATATCTTGAATTTTTTCTTTAATGTTTTTAGCTAAAATGCTTGGTAATTCATGGATGTTATGAGTTCCAAAAACAATATCAATCCACTTATATTTTTGGCTTATTTCTGTAATTACACTCTCTTCTTGAGCCATGCAACCACAAAAACCAACAATCAATGATGGTCTTTCTTCTTTTAAATGTTTCAATCTACCCAAAAGTCCAAACACTTTATTATGTGCATTTTCACGAATAGCACAAGTATTTAAAATAACTAAATCAGCCTTTTCGTAATCATCGATTTTTTCAAAAGACATAGCATCTAAAATTGCTTCTATATTTTCACTATCATGTTCATTCATCTGGCAACCATAAGTTTTTACAACATATGTAAGGCCATTTCCAATATTTTTGTAGGAAGGATCTAATTTAAAAATTTCGGTTTCTATTTTTTTACTTAACCTTTTTCTTGCCTCTAACATATTTGGTTTTAACATAAAATCACTTCTTTTCTACAAAATAATATCATATTTAGATTTTTTAAGCAATAAAAAGATTACACTTTTAAATAAATATAAATATAGTAATCATAGATAGTTAAAAAGCATTGAATTAATTAAAATTATTTCTTATCTTTTTGCTAAAATAGCATTATTTTAAATGCGCTATTCCACAAAAAAAGTCAGGCTTTTACCTGACTTATATTTCTTGAGTAACAACTAAAATCATCGGTTTACATTCAGTTTCTTGATAAAAAAATTTCCCTAAACGGTCACGTATACCATTTTTTGTTTTAGTATAATCAATATAATTTGGTTTAGTGTTTTCTAAAATAACTTCAGATGCTATTTTAACACTTTCTTTTAACATTTCAGTACTATCTTTAACATAAATAAAACCTCTAGTTAAGATTTCTGGTCCTGCTAAAACTTGTTTTGTTGCTTTATCAATGGTTGCAATAACAACAACTACACCATCAGCACCAAGTAACTCACGATCTTTTATGACAAGTTCTCCAATATCACCAATTGTTTTGCCATCAATCAAAACTGAGTCAACTTTTATTTTTTCGTTTGAATCTTTTAATTCACCATTTTCAAACAATACAACTTGCCCATTCAATTTTACAATAATGTTTTCATCATTTAAATCAGCTTTTTTAGCAAGCTCTGCATTTTTAATTAAATGTCGATATTCACCAATAACTGGTATATAGTATTTTGGATTTATTAAATCAATCATTAATAAAGCATCTTCACTTGAAGCATGATGTGAAAGCTTATTATTTGGAATAATAAACATATTGGCATCTGTTTTTGCAATTTCATCATATATGTGAGCTGCACTTTTCTCCATCCCATCATAAACACGCGATGCAAATAAAACCGTATCCGTTGGATTAATTTTTATAAATTTGTCATAACCTCTAACAATTCTGGTCAAGTTTGAAAACGGTTTTTCACGCTCATCTGAAATAATTATAACAGTATTTGGATCATCAACATCATGAATGTCTCCAATACGATTTAAATCAAAATCAATATATCCCATAGATATAGCTTTTAAAAGTGTCTTCTCTAAAACTTTCCCCATTATTACAACTTTGTGATCAGTATTTTTAAGTTCATTCAAAAGCTCCTGAATTCTAAATAATTGCGTATGAAAAACATTAAACAAAATGCGCCCTTCAGCTTTATTAATAACTTCGTTTATAAGATCACTTATGCGATGATTTGGTGATGTATAACCAACTTTATCAGCATATAAAGATTCTCCTAATAAACATAAAACTCCTTGCTTTCCAATATAAGCAAGTTTACCAACATCCATTTTATAATGATCGGTCATTGTTGGATCAAATATGTAGTTCCCGGTATAAAAAATTACTCCATCTGGTGTATATAAAGCATAAGCTACAGCATCAGGAACAGAGTGTGTAACTGAAACTGCAAAGATACTGCATTTACCAAATGATATATTTTGATTTACTTTTATTTCGCGAAGATTCTCATATTTGATTTTTTCCTCATCTAAATCTCTTTTAACAATTTCTAGTGTAAAAGTTGTTCCATAAATTGGAATATTAGGTAAATCAAGCATTATATCAGGAATTGCTCCCATTTGTTCATCATGACCATGGGTGATAAATAAACCTTTAATGCGATCTTGATTTTCTTTCAAATAATCATAGTTTGGAATAATATAATCAACCCCAAGCATATTATCACCAGCATATTTAAGCCCAGCATCAAAAACAAAAATATCTTTATCTACTTCAACAACATACATATTTTTGCCAATTTCATTTAGACCACCTAAAGCAAATATTTTGATTTTGCTCATAACTCATCTCCTTTCTATTTTTCTATAATAATTATAACAAAATAATTAAAAAGAGGGAATTAAAAAATCATTCCCAAAAAACCATATGAAATAATCCACATTATTAAACTTGCTGATAAAACTCCTAAAGAACAAGCTAAAATGGAAATTTTTTTATCAACATCAAATACTGATGCTACTAAACAGCCAGTCCAAGCTCCCGTTCCAGGTAGCGGAATTGCTACTAGCAAAAGAATTCCCCAAAATTGATACTTTTCGATTTTTTCTTTTTTCTTATAAGCTTTCTTTTCTAATGATTCAACTAACTTTGCAAATTTTTTCCATTTACGCATCCAATTAAAAACTGGTTTAAGTAAAAATATTAAAAATGGTATTGGTATTAAATTGCCAATGATTCCAAGCAATAAAGCTTTACCTGGAGCCATCCCAAGCAAGCGGGCAACAATCATACCACCTCTTACTTCCATTATTGGAAAAGCAGACAAAAAAAGTACAATTAGTTCATGACTAAAATGCAAACTTGCAAGTAATGCTGTTAGTTTAGCTGCTAGTTTTTCTGTCATACTATCCCCTCTTTCAGCCTATATAATTATACTATATTTTTATGTAAAGTCAAATAAAAAACAGATACAAAGTATCTGTTAAAATAATTCATTTTTAATATTTGGATTTTTTAAAACATCTATTAATTTATCAATTTCATCACAAGTATTATAAAATGCTAAGGTTATACGGCAAGTGTTTTTTACATTGATTGCATTTTTTAAGATTTTAGCGCAATGGTTTCCAGCTCTAACACATATTCCATATTTGTTTAAATAAATTGCTAAATCTTGAGCAAAAATATCCTTATAATTGAAAGCTACAATCGCACTTTCACTATTTTCATTATAAATATTAATCTCTTTTATTTCCTTTAAACGGTTTATTAAATAGTTTCTTAATTGTAATTCATATTTTGAAATATTTTCTAAACCAATATTGTCTAGAAAATCAATAATTGCACCAAGTCCAATAACACCTGCAATATTACCAGTGCCTGCTTCTAAAAGATGTGGCATTTCATCATATACTCTAGTGCCATCAGCTTCAAACGAAGCATTCATACCACCACCAAATTCAATTGGTTTTACTAAATGTAAATATTTATCACAAATGTATAAAACACCTATTCCTGTTGGACCTCCCATTTTATGAGCTGAAAATGTAAGAAAATCAACATTTGTATCAGTAACATCTGTTTTTGTATGAGCAATACTCTGAGCTGCATCCTCTAACACAATAATACCTTTTTCATGAGCATGCGAAACAATTTCCTTTATTGGTCTAACATCACCTATAACATTAGTAATGGATGCTAAACTAATAACCTTTGTATTAGAAGTAATTGCTTTTTTTACATTTTCTAAAGTTACTTTATGATTATCATCTAAATCAATATATTTTACTTTAATACCAATTTTATCTTGAAGTTCAAACCAAGGTAAAATATTTGATGCATGTTCTGCTTCTGTAATTAAGACCTCATCATCTTTTTTTAATATATTTGCAAAAAAACCAAATACAACTTTATTTATAGAATCAGTTGCACCTGATGTATAAACAATACTATTTTTTGAAGGTGCATTTATAAAATGTCTTACTTTTTCTCTTACACCTTCATACATTTGGTCAACTTTTAAACTTAAATTATAGTCTCCTCTATGAACATTGGCACTATAATTTAAATAATAGTCATTTGTTGCCTCAATCATACATTTTGGTTTTAATGCAGTTGCACCTGAATCAAAATAAATAATTCCATTTTTTAAAATTGGAAATTCATCACGATACATTTTTTCACCCCCAATATTCTTGAATAAAATCTAGTATTTCTTCTTTTGAATAGCTTTCTTTAAGCTTATTTAAAATTAGTCCTTCACATAATAACTTAATAGCATCATTTTCTTTTATACCACGACTCATTAAATAAAATAAAATTTGATCATCAAACTTCCCAATTATTGCATTATGTTCTGCTTCAACATCATATTCATCGATTAAAAGATTTGGATTAATTTGACATTTTGAAGCATTAAATGTAACAATTTGATTATTTTGATCTAGTTTAGAGCCACTATTTCCTTTTGAAATTTCACCAGTCACATTGAAAATAATATTACCCTTTAAAGCAATCCCGATATTATTAATATTACTTGATGTATATTTTTCATTATGAGCTACATAAATATCATACTTTTCTTCTTTGTTACTAAGGGTTCTCAAATTAAATTCAATATGAGAATTAACACCATTTAAATCAATTAAATCAACTTCACGCATTGCATTAGATTTATTTATACGATATAAATAAAGTTTAGCATTACTTTTTATGTCATATTTATATTGAACTTTTGTTTTAAAACCATTTCTCAATTCATACAAATTAACTTGAACATTTTCTAAAAGAATATATTCAACATTCAATTTTGTGTCTTCAGATGTACTATATATTACTTTTAAATCAGTTGATTCTTTAAATATTATTTTAATACTGGAAACAATTGATGATTTTTCAATAATTTCAATTCTACTATCAACTATATTCTCTTTGATACAATTATTTTCTATTATTATTTTATTCATCTTTTTATCCTTAAGCTACGATAGTAGTCTCGCTTTCATCATTATTTTTAAAATAATCATAGCCTTTTTCCTCAATTAATTTAACTAATGAAAAATCTTTAGTCATAACAATTTTTCCGTCTATTAAAATATGTACAAAATCTGGCTTTATATAATCAAGTAATCTTTGATAATGAGTTATTAATAAAATTGCTGGTTTTTCTTTTTCATAGTATTTCATAACGCTTTCACCAACAACTTTTAAAGCATCAACATCTAAACCCGAATCAATTTCATCAAGCATTACAATACTTGGCTTCAACATATACATTTGTAAAATTTCGTTTTTCTTTTTTTCACCACCAGAAAAGCCACGATTAACACTTCTATGAATCATTTCACGATTCATACCTAATGCATCAGTATTAGCATTTAACTCTTTAATAAATGGCATTAATTTAAAATCTTTACCCATTTTTGAATGAAGTGCTGTTCTAAGAAAGTCAGCATTTGTAACACCATCAATTTCAAGAGGATTTTGCATACCTAAAAATATTCCCAAATTAGCTCTTTCAGAAACATTTAATAATGAAATATCTTTATCATCAAATAATATTTCACCAGAAGTTACTTTATAATTCTTATCACCCATTATGACTTTTGTAAGTGTTGATTTTCCAACTCCGTTTGGTCCCATAATTGCATGAATTTCTCCTGATTTAATTGTTAAATTGAAATCTTTTAAAATTGATTTATTTTCAATACTTACACTTAAATTTACTATTTTTAAAGTATGCATAAACTCATCTCCATTTGATATTTTAACATTTTTTAAATATTTCCTCAAGATATATATACTATTCTTGAGTCAAAAGTGTATTCTAACACATATTTAATAATTATTTCAATATAAAAAAGAAACTATTCAGTTTCTTCAATACTAAAATCTTTTGTTTCATTATTTTCTAAAACAATTTTACTAATTTGTTCTTCAACCTTTTTAAGTTCAGTATCACATTCTTTAACAAGTTTCATTGCTTTAGTATATTTCTCAATTGATGAATCTAAATCAATGTCACCTTTTTCTAATTCTTCAACTATTTTTTCTAATTCTTTTAATTTTTCTTCAAATTTTTTCTTTTTTTCCATTATTTTACCTCAATTCCAACAACATTTACTTTTATATTACCATCAATTAATTTAACAACCAGATTTTCATCTAGCTTAATACTTTTAATGCTCTTAACAATTTTATCATTTTGATATGTTAAAGTATAACCTCTTTTTAAAACTGAAAGTGGATTTAAAAGTTCCAATTTAGTTATTAAATTATCTAAATTCATTTCTTTTTTTGAATATAATTCTTTAGGATGATTTAATATATAATTCGCTTTTATATTATCTAATTTTATTCCATAATTATTTACTTTATAGAAAATAAATGTTTTAATTTTCTCTAAATAAGAATCAATTAATTGCTTTTTATTTTCATACATAATAATTGGATTATTTAATATATAATTCGCTTTTATATTATCTAAAGCAACTCTCGCAATTTCAACCTTTTTATTTAAAGCTTTTGTTGCGCGGATATTATAATTATTTATCTGAGTTAAAACATCACTTATATTGGGAACACACATTTCAGCTGCCCCTGTTGGAGTTGGTGCTCTTAAATCAGAAACAAAATCTGCAATTGTAAAATCAACTTCATGTCCAACCGCACTTATAATTGGAGTTTTTGACTCAAATATGGCTCTTGCAACTATTTCTTCATTAAATGCCCATAAATCTTCAATTGACCCACCACCACGGCCAAGAATTATAACATCTAGGTCAAATGTATCTGCTTGCCTTAACTTTGAAACAATATCTGGAGCTGCATTAGCACCTTGAACTAAAGCCGGAAACAAATATGTTTCACATAACGGAAACCTTCTTTTTATTGTTGATAAAATATCTCTTATAGCAGCACCAGTTGGTGCAGTTATAATTCCTATTCTTGAAGGAATTTTAGGAATTTCTTTTTTATATTTTTGATCAAATAAACCTTCTTTGGAAAGTTTAGCTTTTAATTGTTCAAAAGCAATGTAAAGATTCCCAATGCCATCTTCAAGCATATCTTCAACATAAATTTGATAATTTCCTGTTGTTTCATAAACACTTATACGCCCAGTTACTAATACATTCATCCCGTCAACCGGTTTAAAAGGTAACCTTCTAGCATTGGTTGCAAACATAATTGCATTTATTTTACTAGTTTCATCTTTAAGTGAAAAATATAAATGTCCAGTTGAATGAATTTTTAGATTAGAAATCTCGCCTCTTAAAAATACTTGTCTTAAATTTTCATCACTATCAAATTTGTATTTTAAATATTTTGTTAAAGCTGTTATTGTTAAATATTTGCTATTGTTCATTTTTTTCACTCTTATATATTTTATCTAAAACACTATTAATCATACCTTTAACAGCATCATCACTATAAAGTTTTGCAAGTTCAATTGCTTCATTAATAACAACAATTGAAGGTGTATCTGTATACATAAGTTCATAAATTGCCATTCTTAAAATTGCTTGATCAGTGTTTCCTAAACGATCTAAAGTCCAATTATTTAAATATTTATTGGCATATTCATCAATTTTATCACGATTAGTTATAACACCATAAACAGTTTCTTTAACAAAATCATTATCAATTTCTAAAATATTTTTTATTAAATCATTTACATCATAAGTAATTTTATTCTTTTCACAAATACTTATTTGATATAAAATTGTCATTATTTTTTTTCGAAGTTCGCTTCGATTAATTTCTGCCATAATACCTCCTAGAAATTAAACATTATCCATTCTGGTTTTAATATCATTAAGATACCAATAATAAGCATTATAATTCCACCAATTAAATGTGAATACTTAGTATATTTTGTTGAAATTCCTGTAACTTTAAATGTAAACATTGCAATTATGAAAATAATAATATCATCAATCATAAAAAACAAGATATAAATTAAAACATAGATTAATTTTGCAATTTTTGTAACTTTATTCATTGCTAGAATTTGCGTAAATATTAAAGGTAATCCTGCTGAACATGCAAGTTCAATAACATTAACTGAAATGGCAAGAGCCATAACACCTAAAATAGCAAGAATAAAGGCAAATTTTTTCTTATTTTCACTTTCTTCTTCTAAATTTGCAATTCTTTTTACTTTTCCAATAATTTTCTTTCTTGATTCAGCATCAGTTACCGTGCAGCCATCATCTTCTTTACGAGCTTTAAAATAACTTCTTAAATTAATACATGCAGCAATTAAAGCAACAATAGCTATTACGATTTGAAGCCATCTAATTGTTGTAAATGAAGCGACAATTTTAAGCCAAGCAAGCATAATAAGTAAATAAACAAAAGCCGATGTCAAAATAAATGTAAGACCTAAAATCCACATTTTTTTGCGGTTTTTCATACCAATTAAAATACTAAGTAAAAATATCAATACCCACATTGCACATGGATTAAATCCATCTACTAAACCAACAACAATTGAAATAATTGGAAGAGAAAATTCTTTTACATCAACTTCACCAATAATTGGTAGAGTCATTTTAGAATCTTCTTTATCTTTTTCTTTCTTGTTATTTTCATTATTACATGCACTTGTATCTTTTACTTTTCCTAAATAAATGCCAACTTTATCACAATAAGAAATAGCTTGATATTCTTTTATTGCATTTTCAATTTGAACTTTTTGAACATCGCTAAAACCAGTAATAGAAGTTGTTCCAATTATAGTATATGGAACATAGTTGCTTTCATCGTTCATGAGTTTCTTTACTTCAGTTAATAATGCATTATTTTCGATATTATGCACTACTTCATATTTATATATTTTTATATCATATTTTTCTTTTAGTTCATCTAAATACTTAATTTCGGCCTTGCAATGCGTACAATCACTACTATGAAATAAGTAAATATTTATTTCTTTAGCAGAAACATTTGTACAGATAAAAAGCAAAAACAAAATTAAAATTAATTTATTTAAATATTTCATACTAATCCCTCAAATACTTTTTCAATTTCATCACGTCTTTTTTCACCAATAATTCGTGCTTTTTCTTCATTATCTTTATAAATTATAACTACTGGTAATTTATTACCAACATTCAATGGTAATACTTTATCTTCATCAAAATCAAAATCAAGCTCTTCTGACTCCAGATTATATTTTTTCACAATTTCATCATAAATAGGTCGCATTAAAATACAAGAAGGACACCAAATTGCACTTACTCTTACTATTTTCATATTTACTCCTTTATTATAATTCCAAGCATTTTTGATAAAGCCAAAGCTTGTTCTTGATTTACTGTTAAACCATTTAATGAATATTTATCAATTAAAATTCCATTAATTGATGAATTACTAAAATCAATCAATTGCAAACTTGTGTTAAATATTTCAGCATTATCTAAATTGCAATTATCAAATTTTGTTTTATTAAAAACCGTTTCATTTAAACCAAGCTTATTCATTTTATCATTTTTAAATAAAACTTCTTTTAATGTTGCGTTACTAAAATTATTATATGTACTATTACACTCTACAAAATTAACTTTTTTGAATGATGACATATAAAAATTAACTCCAACCAATTTACTGGTCAAAAAATCAGTTCTTACAAATGAACAATTATAAAATTTTGTGTTTGATAAGTCAACATCTTCAAATTTGGAATCAAAGAAATAACAATTATTAAAAGTAATATTATTTGTTACAAATTTTTTAAATAAACAATTGTTAAATTCAATGTTATTAAATTCACTAATACCATCAAAGTCTTTAAATTCAAACCCATTAATTGTTTCATCTAAATCTTCTGCTGTAAAATTTTTCACTTCAAACTAAGCCTTTCTTTACATTCAATTATTGCTTTAACTGTTTCATCAATTTCCTCTTTAGTTGTTAAATAAGATAAACTTATTCTAACACTTGATGATGCTCTTGCTTCAGAATGCGTAAATGCTAAAACTGAAGTGGATATTCCAGAACCGCTTGCACAAGCAGTTTGAGTTGAAATATAAATATCTTTTTCTTCTAAAGCATGTTGAAATGTTTCTGGTTTTATTCCTAAAATGCTGATATTTAAAATATGAGGAATTGTATGTGAATTATTATTTATTTCAATTCCTTCAACCTTTTTAAGTTTTGAAACTAAATAATCATTTAATTTTTTAACATATTCATATTTTTTATCAAAATCTTCATACATTAATCTTAAAGCTTTTGCAAGTGAAGCTATTAAAGCTGTTGCTGGAGTACCACTACGATATTTGGTAGTACTCTTACCACCATGAATTAAAGGATCAAGTTCAATATTTGATTTTTTTAATAATAAACCTATTCCTTTAACACCATATATTTTGTGAGCTGACATTGATATTAAATCAATGTTACTTAAATCAAGATTAATCTTACCAATTGCTTGAGTTGCATCAACATGAAAAATTGTATTTGGTATTTCTTTTAACATAAGTGCAACTTCTTCAATTGGTTGTTTAATACCTATTTCACTATTAACAGCACCAATTGAAACTAAAATTGTTTCTTTTGTTATCATTGCTTTTAGAGCTTTAACATCAACTAATCCTTCATCAGTTAAAGGTGCAAAATCAACTTTAAAACCTTGTTTTTGTAAATAATTTAAAGGTGCGACAATTGATGAATGTTCAAAATTAGTCGTAATTATATGATTGCCTCGATTTTTATAACGAGATGCAATACCTTTTAAAACCGTATTATTTGATTCTGAAGCACCTGATGTATATATTACTTCATGATCAATATTTAAAATATTTTTAATTTGTTCTGTTGCAGCATCAATTATTTTTTTACTTTCAACACCTAATTTATGTAATGAATTAGGATTTCCAATAAAATCTTTGCTTACTTTAACAAATGTATCTAAAACTTCCTCCCTTACTGGAGTTGTTGCCGAATAATCTAAATAAATCATAATATCACCTTTAATAATTATACATTATTTTCCATACAAAATAAACAAAAAAGTGTGAATTAATTCACACTTTAATAGTTTTATCTATGCACAAGCACCATCTGCTTCAAAAGAGCAAGTAGCTATTTCTTCTACTACCGCTTGATTATTAGTTAATGAAATTTTATATTCTTTTAAAACATTGTCACTACAACTTCCATTATCTTCTAAATAATAAATCTTAGAATCTTCAATATAATATAACGAAGGATTATTACCATCATAATTGTCATAATTACCAACATAATTTTTAAATTTATCATAATTTATGCAACTATTATTTATTTGTATTCCTCTTCCTGATGTTCCTGTTTTTTTATCAAGAATTACATTATAATTTTGATCGAAAACCAACAATTTTGCAGTAGCTCCAGTCATTTCAAAGTTAAAAACTTCTAAATAAAGATAATCATAATTGCTTTTTATAATTCCAACATTAATTGTTGAACGTTTAATTATATTTTGCATTTCTTGACTGTTTTTTATTTTTGAAATTACTGTGCTTAAAGCTCCAGAATTTTCTGCTTTTGTACCATAATAATATCTACCATAAGAATTATCATTTATTTTTTTTCTGTTTATATAAACATCATATTCAACAATATAATCAGTCTCTATATTGTCTTCGTCACTATCATTTTCCTCTTCTGTTAAAAAATATTTAAACTCAATATCTATTTCTTTATTATTTACATTTTGAGTAATTATTTTACTTTGTATATAATTTTCTGGTTCTTTAGTTGTAACATCTCCTGGTTTATTTTCAACTGATTTTTCAGGCTCTTTTACTTCTTCTTTCTTTAATACCTTGTCATAAACAATAAATCCTGCTAGGCCTATTACAAGAAGCAATAAAATTATAACTAATAAATTGTTATTTTTCTTTGGTTCTTCCTTTTCATTATTATTTTGATTAGGTACATTTTGATAAGTATTCATATTATTATCAAAATTTTGGTAATTATTTGGTTCATAACTATTTTGATTATAGTTATTTGGATTATAATCATTACCTGAATTATATCCGTTATTTTGATTATTAAAATTATTCTCTTGATTCATTTTTACACACCTTTCTAGTTTAATTATATCAACATTAATAATAATTACAATATATTTATGTAAATCACTTTACTTTCAAAGTGTCAATTATTTTGTTAACTTCTTCAACATCATCAAAATGAATGGTGTGATCACCTAAATTTAAGTAATCTTCATGTCCTTTACCTAAGATTAATAAAGCATCATTACTATTTAGATAACTAATACCTGTTTCAATTGCTTTTCTTCGATCTAATATAACTTCATAATTATCACTTGTTGCACCTTTTAATAAATCGCCAACAATTTGGTTAATGTCCTCGTGATTCAAGTGATTAGTTGTAATAATGGTTTTTTTAGCATAACTCATTACTACTTTTGTCATTTCTGGTCTTTTTTCGCGATCACGATTACCACGAACCCCAAATATAACATAAATATTTCCTTTTGTTACTTCTTTAAAAGTCCCAAGAATTTTATCTAAACCATCTGGTGTATGAGCATAATCAACAACAATTAAATTGTCTTTATATTTAATCATTTCCATACGACCTTTTCCATTATTTAATTTTGGTGTAACTGTAGCAATTTCTTCAAATGTAAAACCTAAATCATGTAAAATTACTAAAACTGGAATTATATTATAAACATTATATTCACCTATTAATTGCATGTGAAAATTGTAATTTTGATTATCAAATTTTAAAGAAAAATCAGTTCCATTCATTGAAAAATGATAATCAGTTACTTGATAATCCCCACCTTTTAAGCCATATGTAATATTGGTATTTTTATCTAATGAATAATAACTACATCTTGCATCATCAAAGTTTATAATCGCCTTACCACTTTCTTTTAAGTCTTCAAAGACTTTTTTCTTGGCCAAAGCATAATTATCCATTGTCTTATGGAAATCCAAGTGATCACGTGTTAAATTAGTAAAAACAGCATAATCATAATGAAGTGTGTCAAGTCGATGTTGAGCAAGTCCTTGACTTGATGCTTCTAATGCAAAATATTCATAACCATCATTATAAGCATTTACAATTGTTTCATAAACCTCACAAATATCAGGAGTTGTATTGTCTAATTTATATTGTTTTCCTTCTTTTTTATAAAACCCTAATGTTCCTAAATAAGCACATTTTTTACCAAGTAAATTTAAAGCTTGATAATACAAATAAGCCATTGTAGTTTTTCCGTTAGTTCCAGTTACAACCATAATTTTCATTTTATCAAAAACTTCTTTATATGTTGTTTCCAGATAGTTATCTAAATAAGCCCTTGAATTTTCAACTACAACTGTTGGTACTTTATAAGATCCATATTCACATATTATTTTAGCTGCACCGGCTTCAATTGCAGCATTAATATATTTGTGTCCATCGGAATCAATCGTTTTGATTGCTACAAATGTATCACCTTTTTTTATTCTTCTTGAATCAGTTTTTATATCAAATTTCATATGTATTCTCCTAACTATACAAGTATATTATAGCACAATTTTAAGTGTGCAAATAAAAAAAGAAGCCTAAATGGCTTCTATATGCATTTCAATTCTAAATCGTTTATTTTGATTTAATGTAAATGTTACTTTTTTAGAATTAAATGTTGATGAAACTTTGCTCAAATCTTTCATAAATATATCATTTAATTCACCAAAATCATTTAATGCATCAACACTTGTTTGAACATATATTATATAATCTCCAACTGGAATTGAACTAATATCAATCGTTTTTTCAAACCATCCACGTTCACGCGTAAATCCATCACTTGTATTAAGCGGAATATCTATTCCAACAATTGAACCAACATCAAATGCAAATCTCTCATAAGTTTTTTTATTTTCAAAGATGATACTTCGCTTTACTTCTTTACTTGGAGCATAAGAGTTTCCAATATTATAAGATGTTCCTTTAATAAATAGACTATTTTCGTTTAATCTTATTTCCTTATAACTATTTATCATATTAATAAGACTATTATTTTCAGTATTAGTTATTAAACCATTTTCATAAACAAATAATTCGATTGGATAAGTATCTAAATAATTATTATTTCTAAATAGAAATCCTTTTTTACCGGATGATGCTTTAGTTGTCATATATTTACCAAAAATATTTCTAAATAGTGATATTGCTTCCATATTATCCTTACGAGCTCTTACATAAAGTGTATATTCACCTTGTTTTAAATTATCTAGTGAAATAATTCCTTTAAACCAAGTTGCTGAATAATCATATTTTGAGTCACTATAATGTTTTTCTGGCGCTCCTTCAATAAAGCGTTCAAGTGGATAAATAATATCTTCATTTGTATCATTATTTCTAACAATTAAATCATAAGTAATGTTATCATTTTTAGTATTATTTGTATCTTTGATTGCTAAAAATCCATTTATATTTAATTTAGAATTTTTAAAGCTTAACTCATTAAAACCAAACTCACCTGATTTTTTAATATATTCTATTTCTTCAACTGTAATTTTGACCTTTTTAGAAACACTTTGATTAACACTATCTTTAACTGTATAAGTGACTTCATAGTCACCTATTTTAGTAGTATCAACTATGCCTTCATAAGTAACTTTACTAGTTAAATCACCATCTTCTATATCTGTTGCTGAAACTCCTGTCATAAAATTAAATTCTTCATTTAATTTTATTTTACGATTAATAGCATTTAAAACTGGTTCTTCATCTTTAATAACTGTTACTTTTATTTTTTTGGTAATATTAAATTTTTCATATGCTACTTTATAAGTTAACTCATATTGTCCTACTTTGTTAATATCAACATTATTATTTAAAACTTCAACATTTTTTAAAATATTCCCATATGTATCATATGCTTTTACATAATCAAGTGGATTAAACTTACGATATTGTTTAATCTCAATATCTTTAGCTTCAATTATTGGAGCTTCACTTGGTAAAACAGTAACAACAATTTCTTTAGTTGTTGTATATCTTGAATTATCTGTAACCTTATAAATAATTTTATATTCACCAACAGTATTTGAATCAACTTCACCAATAATAACCAATTTATCGGTCAAATCTCCATCTTCTAAATCAATTGCTATAACATCTTTAGTAAGATCAATTGTTTCGCCACGATAAATTGACTTGTTTTCGGCACTTATTTCAGTTTCATGATTAGCTACATATAAGTATTCGGCTTTAATATAGCCGTAACTATAATTAAAATTATAATTGCTATTAACTAAATTTTGATTTTTATCTAACGATGCATCTGTATATACTTTATACCAATAGTTTCCTTTTTCATCTTTTACTTTTTCAGTTACAATATAACTCATATTAGAAACTAAGTGTCCATTTTTATTGTTTTTTAATAAATAAATATTTGCTGCATTATCACTAGGTGCTTTTTTAATTGGAATTGCTTCATATGTTTGTTTAATTCCAAGAGTATTTGCATTAAAATCTTGACCACCATATTGTTTATCATTTTGATAAGCCAAACGGGCTGTTTTTTCACCCCAATACGGATCTGATGCATAGTTTACTCCAAAACCACTACCTTTATTACCATAAAAGCTACCATAAAAGTAAGTGTTGTTAGGATTAGCATACGAATTACCTGTCAATTGTGCATGTCCGACAATTGAGTCATAAATAGTATCAAATGTTCTAGCACAAGTAATTGGACAGCTATCATAAGCACCTTGTCCAAATAAATTATGTTTAAACAAAGCTAATGCGCTTGTTCCATTTCCACTTTCGTTAATTGCTGTTCCAAACATTAAAAGGGCATTAACTCCATATGTTTCTTGAACTTTTATAAAATCCTCACCTGAATCATATAAAGCAGAAACTCCAGAACGATCAGCACTAGTCCAACCATCTTCTAAAGTATAATAAACAGTGTTAGGATCAGGAGATCTTTTATAACCTTTATTTTTAATAATTTGATTTAAATCTTCGGCAGTATAACCAGATAAATTATGGGTTGGTAAGTATAAATAATAATTATAATATGGTTCATCTTTATTAAAAGCTCGTTCATAAGTTCCATCATAATAATCATCTAGCATATCTTCCAAATTTAAATAAAAATAATTACCATCAAAACTATAATATTTTGTATTCTGCTTAAATATTTTTAAGGTTGGCCCAAGATTAATAGTTATTTGGCTAGTTTTTGCACGATAATAATGCATTAAGTTTTCACTGCTATTTATATAATAATATGTTTTTAAGTTATATGAAGAAGCTTCTTTTACATAAGTTTCTCCATTACTTATTTTCTTACCGGCAATGTATGCATATTCGTTATTAAAACCAATTTTATACCAAATATAACCTTCTGCTTCAATTTTTTCAACAAAATTATAAATACTATTAGCTTGAATTGTCGAAATCTGATTATCTTCTTTTGTAGTTGGTGCTGTTCGAACACGTATTGCTCTTAAAGCTGTTACTGTGTTTCCATAAATTGTTGAAATTGGAATAATATCAGCTTTACTACTTGCTACCCATCCTACTGCTCCACTTAGTTTAATTTTAATTGTATTTTTTTCGATATCATAATCAATAAAAGCAGCATCAGAGCCCCAATTGCCATCAAAATATGTATATCTTGTTCCTTTTAAATTTTTATTATCATACAAATTAGTAAGTCCACTTCTTCCAGCAAGATTAACAACCGCATATCTTGCATTTATTAGGACATTATCGTGATATATTGTTGCTACTTTAAGATAAGTCGAAGGATATTCACGCATTAGTTTATATGCTTCATTATAATCATCAGTACAACCAATTGCTTCATGAATTGCAGCAGAATCTACAGCTTCAATTGAATATTTTTTATCACATGATAAAGCTTTAACATCAACTGCTAAGAGAATTAAAAACAAAATCAATAATTTTAGCTTTTTCATATGATTCACCTTCCCTTATTATTATACCAAAAATCGCCATTTTTTGCATTAAAACAAAAAAGAAGTTGACACTTAATGTGACAACTTCTTTGATAATTCCTTTGTTTTTACAATATTTGAATAAAAATCTTCATAATAAGGTCCAGAAACTTCTATGTTAGTTATAGTTGGGCGATTTAAATCATTAGCTAAATCACGACCAACTGTTAAATAATATGAATCAACAGTTTCTTGCTCTAAAAGCAAATAATTTCGACCATCTCTAATACTATCTTCTGAAATAACAAATGAATTACCTGCAATTTCATATAATTTCTCAGTTACTTCAAACATTTTACCAGACTCTGGACGAATTATCATTGAAATATTTGCAAATTCTTGTCGAGCAGAACCTTCATTTATTTTTGGATGGCATAAAGTAAAATTAATTTTACCATTTCGACCTTTAAAAATAACAAAATTGTTACCATATATATCTATATATTTAAAATGCTTTTCACTACTATTTTTAATCATAGTTGACATTATATCTCCTTCTTTCTTAGAGGAGAGTTATTGTATCATAATTTAATATGTTTTGTCAAATGTTTTTCTTACTTTTAAATCGCCTTTTTATTCTCTTTATTTGCGTAATGATAATTGGATTATAATTTGGAAATGCATTTTTAATTCTTCTTGTTAACACATTATTACTAATTAATTCGTCTATTTTATCTTTTATTTCTGCAGTATTATCTTTATTTACAAGTTTTATCTTGTTTTTGAACTTATTCATAATATTAAATGAAATTATAATATCAGTAATAAAAATCAGCATTAAAAATATACTTAAAAATTTAATTAATGGAATTGAAAAACTATTTATTAATTTTTCAACATAAGGATTTATATAGTAGAGTCCAATTATACCAATAATTCCAAAAGCTAAAGAATTAGTTAAGCAAACACGACCATCAATATTAAGCATACGACCACTATAATCCCACCAACGAGCTTTAAAAAGCTTTTCCATCACAAAACTTGTAATATATTCAATTGCAGAACACATAAAGACAATTAGAAAAAATAAACCAATTGGATGTGCCATATACTTTTTTAAAAAGATAGTTATTCCTAAAAAGCCAAATCCATAAATTGGACAATATGGTCCAATTAAAAAGCCACGATTAACAAATCTTTTAGTATCTGGAAATGTTGCAATTACTTCCATTATCCATCCAAAAACGGAATAAATCATAAAAGCTAAAAACAATTTTTCTAGTTCAATCATTTTATCCTCCCTAGTTCTTTTATTGAAACCAACTTATCTTCTAAAGTGACAATCCAACCTTCAGCATATTTTGGTGGAACAATATTAAGTGGAAACATGTGCCTTAAAACTGCATTTTCAACTCGTTTATTTAAATACATGGGATAATACTTATGAATATTTTCTAATGATTCTTTTGCATGGGTAAATCCATGTTTTTTAAAAAGTGGCTTTTTTATTTTTAAATGCTCTAAATAAATTGGATCCATATGTTCAAGATCACTTGAATATTGCCATGGAAATGGATAAAAATCATGTAATAAACCTGCAATAGCACAATTTTTACTATCACATTTTTTATTAAATGAAAATTTATAGGCATTATAAGATACTAAAACTGAATGATAAAACACACTTTTATGATGATGCTTAAATTTTAATCTCTTTTGAAATTCATCACTTAAAAGAATTGGTTTAACAATAGAAAACCAATTTTCAAAATAAGATTTATTACTTAAAAATTTTAAATATTCTCTTAATTCTATTTCATTCATATACTAAATTATATGCTAATTTTTTATATAATGCAAATAAAAAGAGAACCGTAGCTCTACGAGTTCTCAAATTATATCATGATACATTTATATTATATGAAAATTAATCAATTTCTAGACCATCTTCAATTAATTTGCACTCTTTTTTCATCATTTTTTTGCACATACATGTAATTTCTTTCTCATAAGCTTTATATGCCAAGGCAAGGCCAGCTCCAAGTCCCATGTAAAGTGCACATTTCATACTTTTCATAAATACCTCCTATCAGTTTTATTATGTGATAAAAAGGCATTTTTATACTATGAAATTAAGCGATTTAAAAGCGATGTTTTTCTTAAATACTCATTTGTATTATTAATGCTATATTTAAATGCTTCTAATTCCCCAATTAATATTAATTTACTTTTAGCTCTTGTCACTCCAGTATAAATAAGTTTTCGATATAACATTTTATTATATTCTAAACTAAGTGGCATAATTACAATATCAAATTCGCTACCTTGAGATTTATGAATACTAATAATATAAGCAAGTTTTATTTTGTTATAATCTTTAGGTAAAAATTTAACAAAATTTCCATCAAAATTAACAATTATTTCGTTTTTTTTGGACTCACTCTCATTGGATAAAATGATATCTGTGATATATCCAATATCGCCATTATAAATATTTTCATCTGGCATATTAACAAGTTCAATAACTTTATCGCCAACTCGATATTTAAATTCTCCAACACTTATTTCTTTTTGATTCTGATATGGATTAAAAATATCTTGTAAATCACGATTTAAATTATCAATTCCATTCATACTTTTATACATTGGCGCCAAAAGTTGAAGATTTGTTAAACTAACACCTTTTTCAAGTAATTGCTCACAAATTTTTTTAATATTTGATCTAATATTAAAGCGATTACATTCTAAAAATACATAATCATTTACCTTTCCTAGGATATTATCAGTTACCCCATTTTTAATATTATCAGCAAGGATTGGAATAAATGATTTATTACTTTGGCGATATAAAAGATCTAAATAAATAGTATTTGCAATTTGAGAATCAATTAAATCTTTCAATAACATTCCAGGCCCCACACTAGGAAGTTGATTATAATCACCAACCAAAACCAGTTGAATATCCTTGCCAAGACCTTTTAACAAAGAGTCAAATAAATTAATATCAATCATACTTGCTTCATCAACAACAATAAATTTTTTTGTAAAATCTTTATTATATTCATTTATTTCAAATGAATTAGATTCTTTATGCCATTTTAAAAAACGATGAATTGTCATAGCTCCAATATTTGTAGCTTCTGCTAAACGTTTACTTGCTCTTCCAGTTGGAGCAAGTAATAAAACCTCATTAATTAATTCGCTATCATTTAATTTATTCAAAGTTTGATATAGCAAAATTATGGCTTTGATAATTGTTGTTTTACCGGTTCCTGGTCCTCCAGTTATAATTGTTGCACCATTTATTAAGCTTGATTTAATTGCTTCTTTCTGTTTAAAATTATATTTGATATTATTATAAACTTCTATTTCTTCTAAATAATCATTTAATTTTTTATATTTTTTATTATTTTTAATTATTTCTTTTATTCTTCCTGAAATATTTACTTCAGAAGAAAATATTTCTTTTAGATAATATTTATCATTATCAATTACTATTTTATTACTTTTGCTTAGTTCTTCTAAATAACTTGCAAAATCAGATTCTGGTATTCCAATATTTAAATATTTTAAGACTTCATTATATATTAAATCAAATGATAAATATGTATCACCATTTTGATATGTTATATACTTCATAATATATAAAATACAAGCCTTAATTCTTCTTTGATCATCATTTTTAATTTCTAATTTTTCTCTAATTCGATCAACTTTTAAAAAAGATATATCATTTATTTCATTAAATTCATATATGTTTTCATTTAATCTATCAAGTGTATTATTGCGATATGTATTATAAATTAATAATGCTTCACTGCTGTTAAAACCTATATCACACAAATATACTATTGTTTTATGACTATTTTCATAAGTAGCCATAATATTATAAATTTTTTCTGCAGTTTTATTTGATATTTTAGGAATGTTAAATAAATTGCTTTTATCATCTAAAATAAGATCAATTGTATTTTCACCTAAGGTATCAACTATTTTTGTTGCTAACTTTTCACCAACGCCTGGAAATAGGTCACTTGAAAGAAATTCTATAATACCATCTTTATCAGTTGGTTTTATGGTTTCACTTTCTGAAACACTAAATTGAATTCCGTATTTAGGATGATTAACAACATCTCCAAATAAAATATAATTATCATTTTCATTTAAATTATAAAAATATCCAGTTATCGTAATTGTGTGATTAATAAATTCAATTAAATCATCAATATTAGTTTCGGTTATCTTAAAAATTCCAATAACATAGCCTTTTTCAGATCTAAATATATCAGATTTGTATTTACCTTTTATATATGAATCCATTTTAATCACCTATTCAATTATAGCATACAATCGTTCGACAGAAAATAAAAAAGATTGCAATGCAATCTAAAATAAATTTGTTCTATAATCTATAAGTTTTTTAATACAATCAACTAATTCATTATCTTTAGTAAATATCTTAATAACTAATTCAACAAAGTAAGGAAGTAAGAATACTATTATTCCAAGAACTACTTTTTTTAATAATAGTCCTTGAGCTTTTTTAACATCTTCTTCTTTTTTAGAGACAATTGCTCTTCCCATATCAATCATTCCAACAATAATTAATAAAATTGGAACACAAATACGTATTGCAAAATATATTAATGATACATAATATCCAACATAATCTGGAAGTTCAGTTCCAGCACACATAATATCCAAAAACATAGATTAGTCACCAAAATCATTATAACATAAAATTATTTTAAAAAAAACAAAAAGTATCATTGATACTTTTTATGAACATATACCATTTAAAAGTGCATTAACGCAACTCCAAATATTCTCTGATCCTTCACCGCCAACAACACTAAATAATGTGCTGACTAAAGAAAGCATTAAAAACACTAAAGCTGCTGCTACTGCTTTTCTTACCAATAAATTTTGAGCTTTTTTTATTTCATCTTCCTTTTGTAGAGTGATTGCGCGAGCCATGTCAAACATTCCAACAAAAATTAGAATCAAAGGAACTCCTATTTTTATTGCTACAAAAACAATATGTATTATATTAACTACCTGATTAGGAATATTCCCAAGACCAGCGGATGCACATGCACCACACATTTCATCTAAGAAAAACATTATATCACCTCAATTTTATTTATAATAAGTTTTTAACCAGCCGCTCCATCACATTGCCAATATGAATCAGTTAAGTGGTCAGAGCCCCAATAAGCTTCTTTTCCATCATCTGTATAACATTTTGTTTTAGAATCTGGTTCAACTAAAACAGCTTTTACGCAAGACCAATTTGATGAATTTTTTACTTTAATTACACTCATTGCAAGTTGTACTAATTGAAACATTAAAAATACTATTACTGCTGCTACTGCTTGTCTAACAAGTAAATTCTGAGCTTTTTTTATTTCATCTTCCTTTTGCATAGTGATTGCTTTGGCCATGCCAAACATTCCAACAAAAATCAAGATTAAAGGAACTCCTATTTTTATTCCATTATAAACGGTTCGAATAATTCCGACAATATCTCCTTCTAATCTGATTCCTGCACAAATTATTCCTTTTGTCGCTAAGAAATTAATCATAGTCATTGAATTTTATCCCCTACTTTGGCATTCCCACATTGCATCATTGGTATTTTCATTGAGAATTCTCCATCCGCCACCATTACCGTCATCCATTTTACAGTCGTCACCATCTTTTGGTGGAATTAATATCATTTTAACACATTGCCAATTTGAATCGTTTTTAACATTTAAAGCACTCATTCCAAGTTGTACTAATTGAAACATTAAAAATACTATTACTGCTGCTACTGCTTGTTTAATTAATGTGCTTTGGGCTTTCTTTATTTCATCCTCTTTTTGTTGGGCTATGGCCTTCCCCATTCCAACCATACCAACAATTATTAAGATTATTGGCACCCCTATCTTAATTCCATTATAAATAGTCCCAATAATTCCTACAATCATCCCACCAATTTCAGTATCGCCACATTTTACTCCTACGGCTAAAAAATTAATCAAATTCATAATTCACTCCTCCTATTATTACTTAAATTATATCTCACTTTACACTGCTAGTCAATCTAAAATGTCTAATATAATGTATAGTAAAACCAATTAGGCCTAAAATCATCAATATAAATCCAATCTTAAAGAATATATTAATCAAATGAAATATATAATTCTTAATAAAGTAAGAAAGCGATTTATTATAATAGTAAAAATTTAATAAAATATTTTTAAAATGAATAAAAATCTTGGGAATTATAAATATTATTCCACTTGTAATAAATGAAATTGATATATCAATTAAGTCTTTTTTTATTGATAAAAGTATTATTAAAATTGTTATAAATAAACTAACAATTGCAACTTTCTTAGATATATTTCGATATGGCAATTTTTCGATAAATTTATCTAATTTATCAAAACTAAATAAACCACTATAATATGTATTTGATAATCTTTTTGCTAATTCTTTTACATATGCATCATTTTTGTTTTCAAAATTATTTATAATGTTATTATAAAATTTTGTTTTAACATCATTATCTTTTTTGCTTAAATATGAATCTAAAACAACATTAATATCTTTTTTTACTTGTGAAATAGTTAAATAATTAAAATAAAGGTATGATAGCTCCGAATTTGGTAACTCTAACTCCAAATTTTTATTTATTTCTTTATATACATAATCATAATAATTGATACGATTAAATTCCTGAACGATTTGATTTTTATTAAAAATTTTTGAATAAACAACAAAAGAAAGTGAAACTAATATTAAAAATGTTATTAGTGTAATAAAAATTATTCTTTTAACCATTCAACCACTTCGATTCTATTAAACTAGCATAAACAACAAATCTCTGATTTGAATAAACTATTTCATCAAATGGATAACATGTATACAAAATAATTTCATTTTTTCCTTTTTCTAATTTTGAATATTGATCAGTATTTAATATTTCAATTTTTCTTACTTTATATATAAAAGCTCCATAATCAGTCTCAACTTCAATTAAACTAGAAATCTTAATATTTTTTAAACTATTTAAAAAAATCTTTGAATTATGGCCACTTAATATAGTTGTCCCTCCAAAACCTGGAAATGATTGACTATGTCCAATGCCTTTTTTTAATATTTCTTTGGAGTCACCGTAAAAAATTGGTAAGTTGATTCCAAGATTATCTATTTTTAATACACCATATTTTGAACCAAAACTGGGATATTTAATAATTTTTTTATTTTTGACTTCAATTTTAGTTACTTCTTTATTTTCAATATAACTCATAGATTTTATAAGATTATAAGCATCATATATTTTATTTCCTGCTTTAAAATATACTAAAGTTAGAATAATATCAATCACTAGTAAAATTATAAGTATTTCATTAATAAAAATCTTTTTTCTTGTTTTCATCACAAATATAAAAATAACGATTAAACTAAATGGTAAAAGGTATTTTAAATAAACAAAGTATTTGCTTAATCCAACATAGTTAAATGTATCTTTTGCTGTTTTGATTTGTTCTAAGTGTTCACCATTTTCATATATATCTATTGTACCATCGCCATTATAAATAACATTTGTTTCTGTATCATCCAGATTTTTTGATTTTAAAATTAATTTATAACTATCATACAAGTAATTATATAATTCGCTTTTCTCTTTCTTTGGTATATTATCAAGATCATCAATACTGCATAAGTTATATTTATTTGCAATTACCAAGGCTTTAGTTAAATTTGTATGAATTTGATTCAAGTCACCTTCAGATACATCTTTCTTTTTTAACAATCTCGAATATATATTAAAATATTTTGAATACATGTTTTCTGTTTCTTGATCACATGTTTTTTGATTGTCTACAAGTTTAATTATATCCTCTTTTGTATATGCAGATACAAAAAAAGGAAATATTAGAAACAAGAATAATATTATTAACTTCTTTTTCATTTATTCCCTCTTATTCTATCAAAAATTGATATTTTTTCTTTATAACTATTTTCTACTTCTTCGTTCTTTATTATTTTATCCGCATTGTTATAAAATATATCATCACAATAAGATTTATTTGTAATTTTTGCTATTTTAGCTTTGGCATCGCTAATTTTATCATAATATTTTTGACTAGGCATATGAATATCACTCGCCATAAAACTATAGCAATGATGTTTTAATATTTTTAAAAATAATTTTTTTGTACTTTTACCATATATATCATAAAGTGACATATAATTACCTTGAAAGTAAATGCCTTGTTTACAAAGCTTAAGTAATTTACTAAAATCATTTTTAAAATAGTAATATCTTTCTGGATGAGCAATTATAATTTTGTATCCCAAATTTCTTAAAGAGAACAATTTGTTTTCTAAGTTTGGATATTCATTATATATTGGAAGCTCAATTAATAAATATTTGCTATTTGCTAAAGGCATAATTTTATTAGCATCAATTAATGAAGCAATATCATCATCCATATATATTTCATTACCCAAATAAAGTTCAACTTCTGAAGAAACTTGTTTTTTTATTTTATTCAATATTTCTTTTTTGGTCTTATTTGGAGTTATTGAATTTGATTCTACAATATAATGCGGTGTAAGAATAATTTTCTTAACATTGTTTTTAATAGCACTATTAATTAGACTAACACTGTCATCAATGTTTTTAGCTCCATCATCAATTCCATATAAGATGTGTGAGTGGATATCTATCATGAATAATATTTACCATAGTATTTATTAGCATAAATACTTCTTTCAGTACTAACTCGGTTAAAAACAACACCAGCAATATCAGCACCTACATTTAAAAGTGATTTTTTAGTATTTTGCAAAAGTTCTAATGGTGTTACTTTTGATGCTGCAACAATTATTGTTTTATCAACTAACTTTGACATAATAAGCGAATCTGTAAGCCCTGTTACAGGTACACAATCATATATAATAACGTCATATTTTTCTTTTAATAATTCCATTAATTTTTCGTTTTTTGAACTTGCAATTAATTCAGCTGGATTAGGAGGAATTGCTCCCATTGGTAAAACTGAAAGATTTTTAATTTCAGTTTTTTTAATATATGAATTAAAATCTTTAATATCAGATATTAGTAAATTAGAAAACCCATTTTCGTTTTCAATATTAAATATTTTATGTAAACGACCACGTCTCATATCGCAATCAATCAATAATACTTTTTCGCCTGCTTGAGCAAACGCACAAGCTAAATTAGCTGATACAAAGCTTTTACCTTCTCCTTGCATTGAACTAACAACAGCTATTGTTTGAATTTTAGAATCAATAGTTGAAAATTGTAAATTTGTTCTTAGGGTTCTAAAACCTTCACTTATGATAGCTTTTGGTGAAGTAACTACAACTAAATCATTTTTCATTTACGTGCCTCCTTTTTTAAAGGAATAATACCTAAAACTGGTAAGCCTACTTTTTCTTCAATTTCTTCTTTTGTTTTTATTGTTGTATCAAAATAGTAAATAATGAATACAATTCCACACCCTAATACAAAACCAATTAATAAATAAATAATTATTTGCTTAACTAAATTAATATTATATGGATTACTACTTACTTCAGCTTTATCAATTATGTTTACATTTTGAATTTGATAAATATTAACTATTTCATCACAGAAGGTATTAGCTACTTCATTAGCAATATAAGCAGCAGCCTCTGGACTTTTGTTGGTTACTGTTACTGATATGACTTCAGTATTTGATATTGAATCAACAGAAATCATGTTTTTTAAAGTATCATATTCCAAATCTAAATCCAATTTTCTTATTACTTGTTTTAATACTCTCTTACTTTTAATTATTTCACGATATGTTGAAACAAGTTTTTGATTCAATGTAATATCTGTAGATAAATTACCAGATACATTATTTGAATCAAAAGTTGAAACATTAGCTAAAAGTAATGTTGTTTTAGATTTGTACATAGGTGTTTGTAAAAATAGTGAATACATTGATCCAAGTAAACCACAAAAAATTGTAATTAAAATAATAATTAATATTCTACTTATAAAATATTTTAATAAATCAGTTAAATTAATTTCTTCCATAAAATCCCTCATTTCAATTATATAACAGGAGAAAGTTTTTTTCAATAAAAAAAAAGATAAACAAATGTTTATCTTTTAATTAAAATTGCTTTTTGTCACGCATTGATACCATATAAATTGTTTCAGCTAACGTAACAATTACAAGGGCTATTGCTAAAAATTTCCAAATTGAACTTCCGCTTTCGCACTCGTCACATACTTTACATACTTCACATTCTTTTTCTTTTGCCAAGCGGTTAATTGTCAACTTATAAACCTTTTTATTCCCAGACTTATCAGTTACAGTTATTGTATACAAGTTCTCACCAACTTGCAATTTATCTGGTCCATTCATGGTTTTAGATGATGTTTCATCTTTTAATGTGGAATTAATTTCTACTTTCTCAACATCATTGTTTACATTTAAGACATAATCTGTATTTTGAGGATCAAATTTAATATCATAGCCTTTAACTTCTAATGTTTTTAAATCTATTGCACTCTTATCAACTGTTTCGGTTGGGACATTTACAGTAATTGTGTATGTTCTTTTAGCTCCAGATTCAGCGGTAACAACTACTGTAATTGTGTTTTTTCCAGAAACTAATTTTGGTGAATTAATTTTAACATTTGCTTTTTCATCTTCAGCATTTGCTGTTACCTTAAGAGCACTTCCGCTTGTTGCACCATTTATTGTATAAGCAGTTGTGTTTTTATTGAATGAGATATTATATCCTTCAACTTTTAATGAACTTAAATAATTGTTTGTTGATTTTACTGCACCTACTGTAAGCGTTTTTGAATAATTACTTGCTTTTGTATCATTAAGTTCAGCTCCTGTTGCAAAAATTATATCCTTTAAAGTTAAAGTTGCTTTGTTCCCAGGTGTTGCTGATGAATTAGCTTTAATATATATTTTAGCAAGTGTTCCTTTATTTGCAATTTTTTTACTTGTACTAATTATAGATAAACCATATCCATTACTTAATTTCTTCTTTACAAGAATTTGATAAGATGAAACAGTTTTATCAATTAATAAGTCAAAATCTGATCCACTTAATGTCATAACCATTTGTACACCATGTATTTCATTACTATCAGATACAATAATTGGAAGTGCAACTGTTTCACCTGGCGAAATAGTAGTGGTTCCAGTCATACTAACACTGGCCGCATTAACCAAAAATGGCATAAACAAACTTACAAATAGTAAAAGAAATTTCTTCATTTTAATTACCTCCTTCCAAAGCTCTTAAAGCAATTAGATATACATCAGAAATAGTTACAGTATTGTTATTATTCATATCAGCTGCAAGTACTTGATACTCATCAAGATCACGATCATTTAACGAATAATATGCTGCTTCAACTGCGTCGGATATTGTAACATTTCCATTATTATTTACATCACCTTTAACAATTATCTTGTATTCTTTTTTCGTTTCATTATTATCTTCTACCGATACTGTTGATTTATTAGCAACATAAGTATAAGTACCAAGATTAAACTTTAATGTTCCTAAATTATTTGCTAATCTAATTTGATTCTTAAATTCTTGAATTCCAAACAAGCGATCCAAAATAATTAATTCTTTAGCACGATCAATGGTAACTTTTGCATCATGACCATCAACCAATTCAATATCATATTCACCTATTATAAGGTGAGCTTCCAAATATTCAATTGCATGAGCAAATTCATTTTTGCCTCGATTTAATACTTTATTTAATTTATCTTTAATTGAATTAATATCTAATTTACCAATAATATTATTGATTGCATTAATGAATTTTTCATTTACTGCTTCAACTTTATCTATTTTTGAATATATATTTTCATTTTTTTCTGGTATTGTTTTATCACTTTCGATAAGTTCAGTTACATCATTTTCTAAAATATCCCATCTTTTATTAATAAACTCATTAACTGGGGCTTTTAAAGTAGCTTCAGCATTTTCAAGCAAATTATCTAAATCTGTTTTAAATTTCTTTCTAATTAACGATTCAAATAATTTTTCGCTTCCACTTATAACTTTAAAAGTTGATTTGTAATCATCTAAAGAATTGTAATATTTTTCTACCAAATTTGCTAACAATGAAGCTAACTCATTATATTCATCTATAATGTTATTAAGTTCACTATTATTAATATTTTTCTTTTCTGCAATATGATTTTTAATAACCGTTGAAAATGTTTTTCCTAGCTTTTCAATTGTTGTTGAGAAAATTGGCTTTACTTCATTAAATGATTGTTTTATTTGGTCAAGTAATGAAAGTGAACATTCAAGTCCTTCATCAGTTCCTGTTTCAACATCTAATTTTGCTTTGTTTGTATTTACAAAACTAATTAAATCAGATTTTAAATTCAAATAATTATTAATTTTTGATGAAAGATTTAAATTGGTTAAATTATCATCATTTACAGCATTTTCTAGAGCTGAAAAAGCTGCAGTATAATTATTATTTTTTAAGTTTGTAGCGATAGTTTTAATCAAATTGATATCTAACGCATTAGATATTTTATTTGAATTGTTTGTTAAATAATTATTAAAACTATTTAATGCAGCCTTTAAATCAATAGTTTCCGTGCTGATTCGATTATTAAAGGCATTAGTTTCAGTGGTTAATGAAGTTGCTGAAATTTTTGGTAAAAACGCCACTAGTAATACTAATAATGTCAAAAATTTGCGCATAAATATCATTCCTTTCTATTAATTTGCTTTTGCAAGCGCCTGCGATTGAACTTTACGATTATTACAGTTATCTAAATCATCACAAAATGAATTTTTTTCTAAATTTAAATATGCTATATCATCTAAACCATTAATTCTAAGTGTTATCATATTATTATAAGTTTTAACACATTTACTATTTTCACAAACAGGAGCACCTTCTAATACCCATGATCCTAACTCAACAAGATTATACTGCCCATTTATACCCGATTGCTCTCTTAAATAAAAATTTGCAAGTTTTTTTAGCTTTGGTCTTGTTAAAACATCAGCATTTTCGAAGTATTCATAAGAGCACGAAAATCTGTAAGAAATTGTTATTGGATAATTATTATTAGTCAACTTATAAATTCCGTTATTGTATGTAACATCACCATTATTATTAAATATTGCATTGGTTGTACTATTTGAAAATGTACATGTTGGTATACTTTTTGTTATTACAACATATCCTGCGAGTATAGGATCACTTTGATTCGAAGCATAATCATAAGCATTAATTTTTATTTCATATACTCCTTCAGCACTAATTTCATTTATAGAATTAATCTCATCATTGATATAAATATTATAACCAGCAACACCCGTTCCACTATCATAGGCTCCAGTTGAATCTGATAAGACAACTGTGTCATTTGCAATGTAATACTTTATGTTATTTGTTGTATTTATAATAACTTTTTTACCAGACACTTTTGGTTGAACATTAATTCCTATTTCGCTTTGCGAAAAAACTGGCGGATCTTTATCTATGTTAGTAACTCTATATGTTAAGTAGTCTTCAACATTACCATTTTCACATTTAATACCGACATTATAAGTCCCATTTCTCAATATTTCACTGGTATCATTTTCAACCCAAATTCCATTTCCAAAATCATAATTATATTTTGAACAACCATTTTTATCGTATAATGGATAAATTTTAAAATTAACGCTCTGATTTGTCCAATTTACATTGTCTACATTTAATCCAACAATTAAATTTTTGTTTTTTGGTAAAACTGTTACATTAACTGTAAAAGTTGCCACATTATTGTTTTTATCACTTGCTTTATAAATGATTTCATATGTTCCTGGATTTTTAGTGTTATTATAATCATTTTTCAAAATGTTACAAGCAACATTACCATCATAATCATCCACTGCAATGCAAGAAAAAGTTGCTGGTGAATCAGACTCTATAATTCTCGCAGTAAAAGGATTATTGTAAACGGTTCCTTTGTAATTAACTGAAATAGCAGGTGCAGATTTATCTTGAACTATTATTGTTCTTGTAATAGAGGTCGTAAATGAATCACTAGTAACATTATAACTTTCTTCAAATGTGCCAACTTTATTATATTTATTTCCATTTAAAGCAGAACTATATGAACCACTTTTAACATAATCATAATAACAGGCTGTATTACTTGCAGTTCCATGACCATAAGTACAATTTAAATCTTTTCTTTTTACATTTATACCTTGCTCTACATATATTGAACCAAGGCTTACATATAATGGGGAATTCCCTTTTAAACTAACAGAAACATCTAAATCGCAATTATAATTTTCCATTTTTTTAATGCCATCAAATTGAAACTTAAATTCACCATCTCTATCACGAATAATTTTTATTATTAAATCATTATCAAATGGTTCTTCAGTTTTAGGATTTTTAAGATCATTATCAAGTAAACTTGATCTTTTTAAATCACATATTGTTATCTCAGTACTGTCAGCCAAAATAGAATTATTTTTTATGGCATATGTTCTACTTGCATCAATAATGCTATCTATCTGAACTTTATATAATTTTTCCGCTGAGCTTTTAACAGTCGCAGTTATTGAAAAAATAGCAAGCAAACTTATTATGACTAATATTATTATAACCGTTAACATTTCTACTAAAGTAAAGCCATTTTTACGCATAAGCCACTCACCTTATTTTCTAAATATATATTATCATAAAGTAATCAAAAAAGAAATATTTATATAAACAAAAAAAGAAAATTTACATTTTCTTTTTTATCTCTTTTGAGATATCATCCAACTAATAGCATTAGTATGGTTATAAACGTCATTTGTTACACTTATATCATGTCCCCTACCTTGTAATGATATAAATTCTATGTTACCACCTGCTCTTTTTATTGCTTCAACATTTTCTTTTGCATTTGTATAAGATACAGCAGTATCAAGTGTTCCGTGATAATGTCGAATCGGAGTATATATAAGATTGCTTATAATGCCGTCTTTATTACGACCAGCAACAACTACAGCAGCGGAGAAAAATCTTGGATATTTAGAAATAATACTATATACACCTATACCACCTGCACTAGCTCCAGTAATTGATATTCTTTTGGTATCTATATTATAATCAACTACCACTTTATCTATTAATGATTTTAAATTATCAAGGCAATAATCCCAGTATCCGCTACATACACATTGTGGAGCTAAATAAACAGCATCGGTATAATATTTAGATTTCATGTTTTTTACAAAAGTTACATTTTCTAAAGTACTAATATCATTATTACACTCACCTGTTCCATGTAAATAAACAACTAATGGATTCTTAACTTGAAGATTTAAATTACCTGGATAATAAATAATATATTTAAGACCATGTGCCTTTAAATCGGCATTATAATAAGACCCACTAATTGGAGTTGTTGGAATTGTTGGTGTTGGTGATGGTGATGATGATCTGTTATCAATTATTTTGCAAGTGATATTTGTACTATTGGAAGCTTTATCATAAATAATTACATTAGCACTCTTTATTTCTTTTGAAATTTCATATGAATTTAATTTTGATTCATATTTATTATTATCAAGTATAAACTCATATTTTTTTATTTCAAAATTATCACTTGCCTGAACTGTTATATTTGTTTTTGTATTTTTTATATTAGCTTGACAAGTACCAGTTGGTTTTATTTTATCAATATTTGATATCTTAATAGTTTTTTCAACTATTGTTCCATCTTGATTTTTTACACTAAAATCATATTCACCATTTTCTTTGGCAATATATTTTACATTGTTTGAATAGTTAATATTACCATCTGGATCTAATATAAATTTATAGCTTCCACTTGTCACCGAAAAATTAATAGTAACATCTTTGTTAGTTATCTCACTTGGTGAAATAGTAGCATTTATAATTATTTCTTCATTTTTTTTATCAACTACTGTTACTATTCTTTTTAAAGTCTTTGTTTCACCTTTTTCATTTGTAACCATATATATTATTTCATAAACTCCAACAGTATTTGAATCAACTTGGCCAGTTATAATTACTTTATTATTTAAATTCCCTTGAACAGTATCATATGCATTATAACCTGGCTCTTTATAAGTTTCACCTTTTTCGAGTGTTATTTTTTCATCACCATATAAAGAAAAATATAATTTTTGTACTTTAGAACTATTGTTAGTTTTACTTGGAATTATTAAAAGTATTACAAAAATTAGTATTAAACCAATTAAAATATAAACAATGTATTTTTTTAAAAACTCTTTTATTTGTTCTAAATCCATACTATTCTCCTTTATACTAATTACTACTTAAATACTTTAAAGCTTCATCAAAATTTGCAACACAAGCAATTTTTAAATTTAATTTTTTCTCTTTTTTTATTGATTTTGCTTCTTCACAATTATCACTTGGAACAAAGAAAATATCAGCATTATATTTAGTTGCAGAAATCATTTTATATTTTAATCCGCCAATTGCTCCAATATTTCCGTTTTCATCAATAGTTCCTGTTCCAACAATATTTCGACCTTTAATTATATCTTCAGAAACTAAAGAAGCATAAAAATATAGTGTATTTATAAATCCACCTGATGAACCTAATTCTGAACTGTTTTTATCATAGTTAATCTTAAGATCAGTTTTGTAATCATATATTGTTTCAGTGATAATTCCTATTTTAAGATTGCCATCATAGTTTTTGATATATGCATATCTCTCAATTTCTTTATTATTTCTAAGAATTTTAATTTTAATTTTGTCATTTGCTTGATATAAATTGATTATTTCAGCAATATCGTTTTTACTATTAATATTTTTATCATCAACCGATAATATTTGATCACCAATTTTTAAATCAGTTTGGGCATCACTTAAAATATATGTCACATATATTTTTGACTCTAAAATCTCAATTTTTTGATTTGCTTTTTTAAATGCATATACTATAGCATTATTAATACTTTGATTTAAAGATATTCTTCCTCTTTCGTTGGCATCATAATCACTTTCATTTGAAGCAACAACTTCTTCTTTTTTAATAATATCCCAATCTTTCATAAAAAGCGAAAAAACTAAAGTAGGAATTGTCGCAGGGCGTTCAGCTACATAAACAAGTGAAATATCTCCATTAATAGAATTGCTATTTTCAATTTGAAAACGTTTTTTTAAAGAAAGTGTCCCTCCTGGAGAATCAATAAAATAAGGAAATCTAATATTAAAAACTACTATCAAAAACAGAAAAAACAAGATTTCTTTTCTATTTTCTTTAATAAAAACATATATTTTATTAAACATAAAAGTTCCTTTCTGAGGTGTCTATGAAAAAATCTAATTGTTTTTTTATATTACTCTTTTTATTTGTTTTTATAAATTTATTTATAGTTGAAGATATTCCAATTATTGTTATAAATTCTTGTAAAATTTGGTTATATAATTTATTACCAACAATTTTTCCATTTTATATTGTGGTTGATCTGCTAGTAAATTATGATTTTATTAAAATAATTGAATTTTCTTTAGAAAAGCCATTTTATAAAATGTTTGGACTTAAAAGTAGCGCCATTTTTATTCTTATTTTTAGTATGCTTACTGGTTTTCCTAGTGGTGCCAAATATATATCTAATCTTTTAAAAGAAAATTTAATTTCAATTGAAGAAGCAAACAGATTAATAATGTTTACTCATTTTTCAAATCCACTTTTTATCATAAATATTATTGGGTTAACTATATTAAAAAATAAGTTTCTTGGTTTTTTAATACTTTTAAGTCACTTTTTAAGCAATTTTGTCATTGCCTTTTTTATAAAAGCCAATACTAATATAGAATCTACTAACATTTCTTTAAAACCAAACACTTTTGGTAAAATATTATCCAAAAGTATTATTGATAGTTTCAATTCACTTTTAATAATACTTGGAAACTTAATTGTTTTTCAAATATTACTTAAAATTACTTTTTATTATTTTAATTTTAGTCAAGTTTTAAAAACTATTATAAGTTTATTAATTGAATTAACTAGTGGTTTATTTAGTTTAAACAATTTGAATATTAATATTAAATTTAAAGCTTTAACAATAACAACGGCTTTATCATTTGGAGGGTTTTGCATTCATAGTCAAGTATATAGTATCTTAAGTGACACTAAAGTTAAATACAAAAACTTCTTATTAGGAAGAGTCCTCCAAGCAATCATTTCGCCTATTTTTCTTTTAATATTATTATACATTTATAGAATATAAAGTATATGGATTATCATATGAACCATCACCAGCAATATATAAATTCGCATCTAAAAATAATGTGGCTCTTGTTTTATATGGTACATAAATCTTATTCGAACTAAGAAAATTGTATTCTGTAAGCAACCATGTAGCTAAAGGTGCAAGTCTAGTCATTAAGCGATAAACTTCCTCACTATTTGGATTTTGATACCATAACCAATTATCCTTTGAACAGCTGGCACCACTTTTATTTACAAGTAATTCATCTAAGCATCTTGAATTATTACTAGTAAATAAAACATCAGTTAAAGTTAATATGCCAGCATTTGGACCACAAACATCTTCCAAGCAATTTCCATGCCATTTACCAGGATAAATTACACCAGTTTCTGTAGTCACATCCGCTCCTTCTAATTCATAAATAGTTTGAGCAGAGTATGTATAGTCTACATTGTTTTCGATGTTAGTTGCTGCAAATTTATATATATTAAAGTCTACAAGGCCAACATTAAAAATTCCATTTTTAATTGCCATTTTACCTGTACCTGTATTTAGCAATCCTTGTAAATAAATGTCATTTACAATCCTATTAATTGTTTGTTTCTTTATTTCACAGTTTGTTTCGGTAATGCATACTTTTTCCATCCAAAGCGATTGATTAATATTTGAAGTTTGATCATCAAACGCAATCAAATTATTATTATTTTCATCAGTAACATAGTCTGTACTTACTACTTTTAATAAATATTTATTTTCTTTTTGTTTTTCACCATCAATTGTGATAACATTCCCATCTTCATCCAATTTATAGTGTGATTGAATATCTAAAGATATTATCCTAAACATCTTATTACCAATTGATATATAGTTCTTTACATTCGCACCTTTGTATATATATTTTCCAAACTGCTCATATAAATAAACGCCATCTTTTTGATCATTATATAAACTTACAATATGGTCTTTAGCAGTTTCATTTTTTCTAATAACTCTTACCTTTTCAGAACCAGCAGCTTCACCAATTCCTCGATAAGTAATACTACCATTACCATCTTCGTCATAATTTATCTTTGAAGGTTGAACATCAGTACCATTTATTGTTATTTTGCCACTTGGATAATAAACAATCCATCCTGGTTCAATAAATACATCATTAGCAAATTTATAAGTTGTTGAAGGCCCTAACAAGAAAATTTCTGCATTATTACTTGTTGATGCGCTATATACTACTTCATTGCTATTGTATTGATATAGTGATTTTATTATATATTTTCCGCTATCGAAAATAGTATTTTTTACATTTAGATTTATCGTTAAAATTTCATAATTATAATTTTGTGTTTTATTGGTTGTGACTATTAAAGAATCAACAAAACCTAAACCATTAAAATTATAAATGTCATCTCCAATAATAAATGAATTAGCATTTTTATCTATTTTAATTTTTTCTGATGTATTATCTTTATAAAAAAAAGTAAGACAATTATTTCCACAATTTTTAATCAAAATTGTTTTTTTATTTGTGAATTTTTCATTTAATTTTTGACTTATCAATGATTGTTTATTTAATAATTCTGTCTTTATTCCCAAATTTACATAAAGTTCTTCAATAGCAGATACAACTTGAATTACAAATATAAATACTAAAATGCAAAGTACAAATGAAACAATTAATTCGACAACCGATAGTCCTTTATTATTAAGTTTAACCATTCTGCACCTCGCTTGCTCGATATAGATTGATAGATGCAAGCGTACTATCGTCAAATTCTGCTATCAACATATATTTATTTTCTTCTTTGTCAACATTTAATGACAAAATGTAATCAACAAATGAATCTTTTAACATCCCCGCTTCATGTTTTAAGTCACATGATTTTAATTCATTTAAATCTGAAGAAGTAAAAATTATTTGCTGTGGACGTATATTTGTAGTTGTTATTCCCATTACATTTAAAAGTGTGTCACAGTAATTAGTTGCATTAAAAATACTGCAAGAAACAAACACATAATTTTTACCACAGACAGAGCTATTAGTATTTTTATTTTCTTGATATTTTGAAACAAGTTTATCATAATTATCGCCAGTTAATACAAATGAGCGAAAATTTGAAAGTGAATAAAGACTGCTTACATTGTCATAATTATAACTTTTATTATAAGTTCTAATTACAGATTTTATTTGAGTATATAAAACTATTATAACCGTTAAGACAACAACTGATGCAATTACGCACTCAACAACCATAAAACCATTTTTTTTCATAATTGCTCCCCTTTATTATTGAATTTTGACTAATATTATTATATAATACTTTTAGAATAATTACCAGTGGTAATGAATAAAGAGGGATAAAATGTTAAAAAAATATAATTTTTCTGACACTCCAATTGTTGAAATTGTTAATGATATATTATATGATGCATCTATTCGTAAAGCGAGTGATATTCATTTTGATCCATACGATCGTTTTGTAAAAATACGAATTCGTATCGATGGAACACTAATTGATTATGCACTTGTTCCAAATGAATACAAGCAGAATTTGATCACTAGAATTAAAATTTTAAGTGGTATGAATATAACAGAAACACGACTTCCACAAGATGGAGCAATTAAAATCACAATTGAATCTGAAGAACTTGATATGCGTGTTTCAAGTTTGCCAACTAATTTAGGTGAAAAAGTTGTTATTCGTATTATGGATTATAAAGCGAATATGAACGGTATTGAAAATTTAGATTTTAATAAACAAAATTACGATAAAGTAATTGAGATGATTAATAAACCTAGTGGAATTATTTTGGTTACTGGTGCTACTGGTACTGGTAAATCAACAACAGTTTATTCAATACTTCAAAGAATTAATCATGAAGATGTAAACTTAATCACTGTTGAAGATCCAATTGAAATGGATTTGCCAGGTGTTAATCAGGTTCAAGTAAATAGTGAGATCGGTCTTACTTTTGCAAGTACTCTTCGTTCAATCTTGCGTCAAGACCCGGATATAATTATGATTGGAGAAATTCGTGATAGTGAAACTGCAAAAATAGCAGTTCGTGCTTCAATCACTGGCCACCTAGTACTTTCAACTATTCATACTAATAACTCTTTAACAACAATTGAACGTTTACTTGATATGGATGTTGAAAGATACTTACTTGCAACTGCTTTGTCAGGAATTATCTCACAGAGACTTGCTCGTAGGTTATGTCCACATTGTATGAAAAAAAGACCTGCAAAAGAATATGAAAGAGAAATATTTAAAAAATATCTAAATAAGGATATAAATGAGATGTTCTATTCTGATGGTTGTGATAAATGCAACCATGGATATTTAGGCCGTATTGCAATTCAAGAAGTATTATTAATTAACGAAGCTATTAGAGATGCTATAAATGATTCAATGCCAAAAGAAGAATTAAGAAATTTAGTTTATGATAAAGAAAATGCTATAACTTTATTTCAAGATGGGCTTATGAAAGTTGAACAAGGATTAACATCTTTGGAAGAAGTTATGCGTTTAATTGAAACAGATGATATTCAAATGGATGAAATTGAAACAGAAGGATCAAACCCTGAAATAATTGATGAACCAGTTGAATATGCTGCAGAAAAAACGACCTTAGAAGATGTAAAGCCAGATGATACTTTTGAAACTTTAGACATTTAAAAAACTGAGTAATAAACAAACTCAGTTTTATTTTGCCATTATTTGCATTAAATCATTAAAATTAATACCTAAAAAATAGATAATCAATCCAGAAATACATAAAAATGGCCCTAAGGGAAGAACATGATCATTTTTATTAAAATAAACAAAAATAGCATATGGGAAAGCAATAAATGCAGATAAGCATAACGTCATAATAGACATTGGGTAGCTTACAAGTGCTCCAATTAATGTAAGTAACTTCACATCTCCACCACCCATAGCTTCCCTTTTAAATACAAAATCAGCAATAATTTTAATTAAAAACATGATTAAGAAGCTAATAACACCATTTATAATTAAATCTAATACTTTCTTAAAATCTCCATTGATGCCTAAAAGTAATATAATCAAAATACCTCCAATAACTAGTATTTCATCATTAATTACTAAGTATCTTATATCTGAGGCAATTATAATAACTGCAACTGATGAAAATACTATCGAAATACCAAAATTTATTGAAAATCCGTACAAATAATAAGATAGTGTAAATAAAATGGCTGTTAATAGTTCAATAATTGGATATATAATTGAAATCTTTTTTTTGCAATATCTACATTTTCCTTTTAATAAAACATAAGATAAAACTGGAATTAAATCTATAAAATGTAATTTATGCTTACAATTTGGACAATGTGAAGATGGAAAAACTATCGATTGTTTTTTTGGTAATCGATAGCCTAAAACATTATAAAACGACCCTAAAACAAGTCCAAATACAAATATCATAATATAAATAAATATTTGCATTTTATCCCCCCTACTAACCTAGTGATGAATAAATTCCAAACATAGGCACAATTACTGCTAATATAATAACACCAACGATACCTGTTAATAAAATTATCAAAACTGGTTCAATTATAACTTTCATTCGATTTACAATATTAGAATGTAAATCTTGATAATATTCTGAAACTTTAGCAAGCATTTCTGCTAATTTTCCTGTTCTTTCACCTGTTACAATCATTTCATAAGCTGGAACTGGAAAAGCCCAATGTCCTTTAAATGCAACTGATATATTTTCACCCTTACGTAAATGTTTTATACAATTGGCAATTAAGCGACGATATATTTCATTATTTGTAACTTGAAGCAATATGTTCATTGTATCTGTTATATAAACACCATGTTTTAAGAGTGATGAAAATGTCTTAGTAAATGTTGTTACTTCATTATAAATTATGACTTCTCTTAAAACAGGTAATTTCATAGCTATTCTTTGCATTGCAGCTCTAGCTGCAGTTATATTTGTATATAAATATCTAATAACTAAAAGCAATATTATAAACCCAATAATTATGTAATAATAACTAGCTTTGATAAAATCACTGGCTTTAATAATAAATACTGTTAATTTTGGAATGGTTGCTGCATCCATTGATTGATAAATTGATGTAAATTTTGGAATTACATAAAGTAAAACAAATGCAATAACACCAATGGCAAGTACTAAAACCATTGTTGGATAGGTTAAAGCTGAACGCATTTGCTTTTTGGTTCTATCCATTTGAGTATAATAATCAGCCATGTCATCAAGAGTTTCTGGTAAATCACCCGTTAATTCTGATGTTTTAACCATATTTACAAGTAATTTAGGAAAAACTCCATCTGTTTTTGCCAACGCCTCGCTAAAATTATCTCCTGATTTTAAATTATTTGCTATTCCTCTAAATATTTTTTGATAACTTAATTTTTTAAATTGACGCGATAAGATTTCAACAGCTTCAGTTAATGTAATACCTGCTTTTAAATAGGTCGATAATTGAGTTAAGAAAAATACCATATCACTTATTTTCATTTTTTTCTTGCCAGAAGTTGTTCTGTGAAATAAATTGATGGTTTGATTTGTTCTTATTTTATATATATCATATCCTTCACTTAATAAATATGATTGTACTTCAACTAATGAATAAGCTTCATAATAATTTTTGACTAACTTACCATTTTTATCGCGAGCTGTATATTCATAAACAGTCTTAGGCCCCATATTACTTTCTTCTTTTTCAGTAATAATTGGTTCACTATCAACATTCATTTCTTTGTTTTTCTTTGCTTCTTCTCGTTCTCTTTTTCTTTCACTTGAAGCTTCAAAAATAGTTGGAAAAGCAATTGCTAAGCGATCACGAAATGATTGTTTTTCATCTATTTCTTTAAACACTTTTTCTTCTGATTTCGCTGTTTTAAGTAGTTTGCCTTCTTTAATAATTTGCTTTTCAACTTTAACAGAATCATTTTTCTTGTTTTCAGCAATATTATTGTTTTCTACAAACACATGATAACCTAAATTCCCCTGATTGTTTGGATCAAATGCTTCAGCCTTAAAATTAGCATTATTTACACCAAGTTCTGTTTCGTATGGCAACTCATTTTCAATTGCTGTTTCTTCTTCAAGATTTATGTTTAAAGGCGTTTTATTTTCTTCTACTTTATTATTATAATTATTAACATCTATAACATTTTGCTGAATATTAGCATCTGATTGATTGTTCTGATTTGAATCATCAGAAATATTAATATTACTTTGAATATTAACGGATGCATTATTATTTTCTAAATTATTTTCTTTTATATTAGCATTAGTTTCACTATTCTTAATAATATCTTCTGGTTTTACTATTTTTGATGAACCATTTTTCATATTTCTTATATGTTTAAATGTCAAAACAGAAAAAATAAAATAGAATATTGCTGAAAGCAAATATCCAATATAAAAGAATATATGTTTTATTAATAAATATATAAGGTAACAAATATACCCAATTCCTAAAAAATACCATCTAAATAAATTCCCAATAAATTTTAAAACTTTCATGGCATCTTTTCCTTCCCTTTTATATTCTTAAACTAAGATAATTATAGCATAAAAGTTTTTTTTTGAAAACTTTTTTAAGTAAAATTCATATACTATTGTGAAAGGAAGTTTAGTTATGAATTTTTACAACCCTTACTTTTTTCCTTATCAAAATATTGCTCCTAGAACTGGTCTAATTAGCAGTTTATTTAGAAGATTTAATTTTTCTTCCATTTTAAGTGGTACTCAAAAAACTTTAAATACTGTAAATCAAATTATACCCATTGTAAAACAAGCGCGTCCAATGATGGATAATGCTAAAACAATGTTTAAATTAATGAGTGAATTTAATCGAAATGATGAAACTAAGGTTGAAAAAAAAGCTACTAAAGAAACCATAAAAAAAACCACTTCAAATGAAGCAGTTTTTAATACTAATGGGCCTACATTTTTTCAATAATGTCTTTTAAATAGTCAATTCGGTTTATTAAGTCAATTTTTTTATTATCATTATCTGGTATTCCAGGTAATATTTTTTTATATTTTTTCATTAAATTTTTAAAATATAATGCATTATTACTTTCTTTTATGATTGGACCTAACCAAATATCTTCTTTATAGTAAACTTGTTTCCCTTTAACAAAGTGAATAAAAATGTAATACAAATTATCAAATACTATTTTTTCTTCTTTAATTTTAAAGCCATTATCAAACATAAACTTTCTCAAACTATCTATATCACGGTTTGTTTGAATAACTATGTTATTTATCTCTTTTAACCTAGATTTTATAATCTTTATTATTGTATTAGTTCCCATTCCACTTATAACAATGTAATCATCAGGAAATAAAGAGATATTTTCTAAGCCATCTGTTACAAGCAGTTTTATTCTTGATTCTAGATTATTTTTTTTTACATTTTTTTTAGCAACTTCAATGGCATTTTTACTTATATCAGTTGCAATAAAAACCACATTTTCGAATTTGCTTGCCAAATAAATATCAAGCAAAGCATGATCACAACCAACATCAATAATGCGATTTAAAGGCGTAATCATATTCCCCAACTCTTTTAGTCTTGTAGATATCATTAATCTCCCATATAATCTTTTAGTTTGCGTGATCTTGATGGATGGCGTAATTTTCTTAATGCTTTGGCTTCAATCTGACGAATACGTTCACGGGTTACACCAAACATTTGGCCAACTTCTTCCAATGTTCTTGATTTGCCATCTTCTAAACCAAAACGCAAACGAATTACTTTTTCTTCTCTTTCGGTTAGAGTTAATAACACTTCAGCAATTTCATCTTTTAGCATTTCATTAGTTGCGTATTCCTCTGGGCTTACATTTCTTTCATCTTTAATAAAATCACCTAAATGTGAGTCATCTTCTTCACCTATTGGTGTTTCGAGTGAAACTGGTTCTTGACTTATTTTATAAATTTCACGAACCTTTTCAACTGACATTCCCATTTTTTTTGCAAGTTCATCTTCTGTTGGTTCACGATTAAGTTCTAAAGTTAATTGTCTTTGAATACGTGAAAGTTTATTTATTGTTTCAACCATATGAACTGGTACACGAATTGTTCTAGCTTGATCAGCAATTGCTCTTGTAATAGCTTGTCTTATCCACCATGTTGCATATGTTGAAAATTTATATCCTTTTGTAACATCAAATTTTTCAACTGCCTTCATAAGACCTATATTACCTTCTTGAATCAAATCTAAAAATTGCATTCCACGACCAACATATCTTTTAGCAATTGATACAACCAAACGCAAATTAGCTTCAGCAAGAGTTATTTTAGCCATCTCATCGCCTTCATTAATACGATCTGCTAATTCAAGTTCTTCGTCCATTGTTAAAAGTTTTATTTGCCCAATTTCTTTTAAATACATTCTTACTGGATCATTTATAGTTAAATCTTTTGTTAATGTATTATCATCTAATAAGATTTTATCAACATGAGATTCTCCACCAGATGCTGCCTCTTCTTCTGAAACGACAGCAATATTATTTTCATTAAACAAATTGTAAAGTTCGTCTAAGGCATCTCCATCTAATTCTAAACCTTTTAATTCAACTACTAGCTCTTCATAAGTTATAAAACCTTTTTCTTTTCCTTTTTTGACAAGTTCTAATTTTCTTTCATCAAAAGTTTTAATTTCATTAATCATTTTTTCCTTCCCTCTTTTTTAATTCAACTAATTTTTTTAATTTTTCTTTTTTTAAATTAAGATTATCACTTTTTTGAAGTTCAAAATCAATTTTATTGATTTCATTTTTAATATTATAATCATTAATTACTTTAAAATAATCATCTATCTCATTATCAGCTGCTTCTTCTTTTAAATTCATATTTAAAATATTATTTAATGTTTTAATTAAATCTTCGTTATCACTTTGATTTACATAAGTATAAAAATCGGCAACATTAAATGAATTATTATGTTCTTCATAAAAATAACGGATTTTATTAGCTAACCTGCGATAATTATCATCAGGTAGAAAAACTGTTTTCTTGATATATTTTTTAATAACCATAATTGAATTAAGCATATAAAATATTAAATTGCGTTGTGCTTTTTCATATTTATCATAATGTTTAACTTCTTTAACAACAGTTTCTTTTTTGATAATTTTTTTATTTTCAAGTTTTGAACGTAATAAACTTTCATCAATTCCTGATTCATTTACTAATTTTTTTAATGTGATCTCTCTTAAAATATCATCATTAATTGCATTTAATTCTTTTAAGCATTCATTTACATATTTTGCAAGTTCAACAGAATCATTAAGATTTATTTTTGATTTTAAGTGTTGCATTTTAAATTCCATAACATTAATTGGATTTTCAAGCTTGCTTAAAAACTTTTCTTTACCATATTTTCTAATATAATCATCTGGATCCAAGTTTTCTTCTAAACGAACAACTTTAGGAATTACCCCAACATTTGCAAGTTCTTCAATGCAACTTAAAGTTGCCTTTTCACCTGCTTCATCACCATCAAATAACAAAATAATATTTGGTGCAAGTTTCTTTAAAAGCAAGGCATGATTTTTTGTAATCGCTGTCCCCATTGATGCGACAACATTAAAAATTCCAATCGTATAAGCCCTAATAACATCCATGAATCCTTCCATAATAATTACTGTTTTGCTTAGACGACAAGCATCTTTAGCACGATGATAATTATACAATATTTCACCTTTTTTAAATATTTCAGTTTCTTTAGTATTAATATACTTACTAGTATCACTTGTATTGTAAATTCTTCCACTAAAGCCAACTGTTTTCCCTTCTAAATTTTCTAAGGGGAACATAATTCTATTACTATAAATATCATGCAATCCATGGCTATTTTGAATTATTAAACCACTTTTTATAATATCTGTATTTTTAAATTCTTTTTTTATAAGTAAATTGGTCAAAACATCATTTTTCTTTAGTGAGAGACCTATACCAAATTCTTTAATTATTTCTTCACTAATATCACGTTTGGCTAAATATTCTTTAGCTTCTAGGCCATATTCACTATTTAAATTGTTTTGATAAAGTTTTCTTGCAATACTATATATTTCATATATTTCACTATTAACAATTTTTTTTGATTTTACTAAACTTAAATTAACATCGATTCCACCCTTATCTGCTACCTTTTTTACTGCATCCATAAATGATAAGTTTTCATAATCCATGATAAATTTAAATACATTTCCCGTTGCTCCACATGAAAAACAAGTATATATTTGTAAATCAGGCGAAACACTCATACTTGGAGAATGATCATCATGAAATGGACAAACTCCAAAATAATTTCTTCCTCTTTGAGTTAAAGGAAGATATTCGGAGATGATATCAATAATGTTAACGCTTTTTCGAATTTCTTCAATTTTAGAATTATCGAGCATTGGCATTTTTTATCACACTCCTAATATTAATATACGACAAAAGTTTTCAATTTCCTTTTTTTTGATAAAAATTTTTTAAAATTTTTTGTTTATACTAGCATAACTTATAAAATAAGTCAAACAAAAGAGACTCAATTTGGAGTCTCTTAATCTATTATAAACGCTTTTGAGCGAAGCGTTGCCCTAATAATATGTTTCATATTTTAATGATTTCAAATTGATTTTAATCATTCCATTTGTACTTGTCATTAAAACTAAACTGTTTTTTAAATTGTTTAAAACCTCTTTATCTGGATGATTATATTTGTTTTTTAAACCAACCGAAATTAATGATATTTTGGGATTAATCTTTTTTATGAAATTTTCACTTGTACTCGTCTTTGAACCATGATGTCCAACTTTTAAAATATTGATGTCTGATAAATTTATTTTATTTTCAACATTTTCACTTGCATCTCCCATACAAAGAATTCCATAATCAACCAAATATGTAATTAAGCTATCATCATTTTCGTTATTTTGATAATAATTAAATATATGTAAATGTTCATTAATATATGTATTTTGACTTATAAAGTTAGTTTCACTTATATCTATTATTTCATTTTCATAATCAGTATTTTTATAACTATTTAAATATATTTGCAAAACATTAAAAGTTTTAATAATGTCTTTAGCTCCAATTATATGATCTTTATCCCCATGGGAAATTATAAAACGATCAATTCTATTAATTCCTAAAGACTTTAAATATGGAATAATTATGTTTTTGGCAGAATTTTCTTTAGAACCAGCATCTAATAAAATATTTTCACCAAAATAATTTTTTATAAAAATAGAATCTCCTTGACCAACATCAATCATAATCAAATAAGAATTAAAATTTAAGTTTTTTATGTTAATTAAAATTGATAAATAGACAAGCAATAAATATATATGCTTTGTTTTATAAAAAGATACCAAAAGAATTAAATAATAGAAAATGTTTAAATAGATATTTATATATGCAACATTAATAATTATTGAATAATTAGATAAAAATATATTTAAATAATCAAAACCTTTTAATAATAAAAATAAGATATTATCAAATATTGGTAAAAAAAGAGTCAATAATGCAAGTGGAAATAAAATAACAGAAACAAATGGAACAATTAAAACATTTATAAGCGGTGTAAGTAAATTGAATTCAAAATTACTATTAATTATTATAGGAAAACTGGCCAAAAAAGAAATTGTTGAAAGTGTTAATAATTTTAAAAAATAGTTTTTTATTTTTGCTACTTTTTTAGAACTAATCATTAAATAAAAAACAATTATGTAGCTTAAACAAAAACCCATATTGTAAATAACATAAGGATTAATAATTAAATTAATTGAAACTAAATAAAACAAAATATTTAAACTACTTATTTTCAGTTTAAATATTTTTGATATTGATGAAGTAATAAACATTAAAACACTTCTTATTATTGAGGGAGTGTTAATAATTAACATATAAAAAATTAAAATGGGAAATATTATTATGTAAGCAAAATTGCCTAATTTCAAAAATTTTTTGAAAATAAAAATTAATACTGATGAAATAATTCCGACATGCATTCCTGAAATTGCAAATAAATGAACAATTCCATTTAGTTTATAAATTTCATAAATATCACCATATTCACTAGTTTCGCCTAAAATCATCGATTTTAAAAATGTTTTTGATTTTAATTCATTAATTCTATCATTCAAAATATTATATGCTTTGTAAATAAACTTGTTACTTTTTTTGATATATTTATAATCTGTAAAGATAAAATTTTTATATATTTTTAAAGACATTAAATACTTTTTATAATCGAACAAATTAAAATTAGAACTACCTTTTATTTCATTAAAATAACCTTTAAAACTTACAATTGAACCAACCTCATAATTAAAATCACACTTAAAACAAGTTAGTAACACTTTTTCTTTAGCATCTAAAATTATATTAATACTATCACTACTTTTAGTGATTTTGGTGACAACACCTGTTATTTCTTTTTGATTACTATATTTTGAAATATAATTATAATTCTTAATATAAAATATTAAAAAAATCAAAAGCAAAAAATTAAAGAGATATATAATCCTTGAGTTTTTCATAAATACTTTTTCCAATTCCCTTAATATTCATAATATCTTCAAGTTTATTAAACTTATTTAATTTGCGATACTCAATAATAGCATCGGCTTTTGTTTCTCCAATTCCTGGTAAAGTCATCAGTTCTTCTTTTGCTGCATTGTTTAAAGAAATTTTTTCGTTTTTTATCATTTCGTCTTCTGGAACAGTTAGTGAAATGCAGCTATCATTTATAATTTTTGGACACACACATTCATTTTCAATTACTTTATAAGCTGTTTTAATGGTTAAATTATTTATTTCTTCTTTAGTTGGTACAATAATTACCATTTCATCATAAACTTTTCTACTCAAGTTAATTTGACTTGTATCAGAATATTTAGTTAATTCCGCCAGATTTAAAACATCTTGAACTATTTTTTCGGATTTTATTTCATAAATCCCTGGATTTTTAACTTCCCCTTTAACCTCGACAATAATTTTATTTTCAGAATTTAATGAAAAACCAATAACTATTAAAAAAATTGAAATAATAAATAAAGTTTTAAAATTAAAAAGTATATTCATAATCGCCTCCAATTATAAATATACTCTCTTTTTTTCTTAAATCCTTTTTTATATTTCAATTTGTTTTTTTGATTCAATATCAATTCTTTCAACGATTGCAATTGCAACTGCAAGTGTAATTGCGTATGTTCCACCATATGATAAAAATGGAAGTGGAATTCCCGTAAGTGGGATAAGTCCAAAAATACCACCTAAATTAATAAAAATATGACACATTATATATATTGCAATTCCAAGGGTTATGAATCTTCCTCTTATCGTTTTAGCATTGGAAGAAATATTTATTATTCTTTTTATAATAACTAAATAGAAAAAGAATAATACTATTGCCCCTAAGACACCATATTCCTCAGCAAAAATAGCGAATACTGAATCAGTATGAGGTTCTGGTATAAATGAATACTTTTGAGTGCTTTTTCCAGGCCCAACTCCAAATAATCCACCATTATTAATTGCTATAAAGCAATTACAAACTTGGTAACCTCCTGTTTCATAAGTGTCGCATGGTTTAAAAAAGTTTGTTAAACGTGCTTTTTGAGCAGGCGTTAAAATACTACCTTTTATAGCAAAAATTATTAGTAATCCGATTATTCCTAAGCCTGCGGCATAACCAATCATTTTAAATTTGTCTTTATTATTTATTGGACTTAATAAATAAAGAACTGCAGCTATAACAAATATTACAAACATAGTTCCTAAGTCTTTTTGTAAAAAAATTAATAACATTGGAGCCATAAAACAGGTAATAATATAAATATATATATGATTTAATTTGTTTTTTGATGTAAATTTATCTTTTAATGAACGATAATATTTCTCAAATAAAAGTGCTAAAGCACATATTACAATTATTTTCATAACTTCACTTGGTTGAAATGAAAACTTAATATATTTAAATGTGAGCCAGTTTTTGGCCCCATTTATTTCTTTACCCCAAATTACTAAATATCCTATTAAACCCATTATAAATACATATAATATGAACATATATTTGTAGTATTTTTTAGTTGGAATTATATAAATAACATTACATGCAAAAAAGGCAATTATTAGAGCTTCTAATTGCTTTTTAAAATAATATGTCATTGATACTCCATTATTAACAACAGCTTCGCGACTAGATGCAGTCAAAATATTGATAAGTCCGAAAACAAACAATAATGCTGCAACAAAAAAAAGAACTTTATCCATATCACGATAAGCATTTCTTAGATCAATTACTATTTTTTTTAATTTTTTCAAAGTAATCGCCTCACATATTTTCTCTCTAATCATATCATATTCTTGGATATTTGAATAGTTATTTTTATACTTTTCTAGGTTTTTTTAGTATTCACATTATGCATATTCAAATAAAATATAATTAGATAGGAGGAATTATTATGTATTATTACGGAGGCTATCAAGGTTATGGAAATCAATGCTATGGTTATCAACCATATTATGGTAATAATGGTGGATATGGTGCAGCTATTATTTTAGTATTATTTATTCTATTAGTAATTGTTATTGGTACAAGAGCTTTTGGTGGAAATAATCGTGACTAATTAATATACCTTTTATTAGATATTGATATTAGATAAAATTATCTAATATCTTTTTAAGTGTTTACTTTATTCATTATTTTGATATAATATTTATAGAGGAGCACTTATGTGTTACCTTGGATTGTTGTTTTAGATATTAGCTATTTCTAACTAATATCTATTTTTATTACGAGAATAAGTAAGAATAGAATAAAAAGTATTAATATTATGCGTCCAAGAAGGCTTAATATATAATTTCTTTTACTCATATTATCACCTCCTTCTTTGTAATAAAAAAGTCCAAGGTAATTTTTTCAGTGCTCCTCTATTTTTAATATACTTTATTTGGTTTTATTTTTCTGCTTAAATTAATAAAAAAATTTTATTTACTTTATTCGCTATTATGATATAATATTTATAGAGGAGCACTTATGTGTTACCTTGGGTTTTCTTTTTTAGATATTAGCTATTTCTAACTAATATCTATTTTTATTACGAGAATAAGTATTAGTAGAATAAGAAGGATTTTTATAATATGCCTTAAAAGACTTATTATATAATATCTTTTACTCATACTGATCACCTCCTTCTTTGTAATAAAAAAGTCCAAGGTAATTTTTTATGCTCCTCTATTTTTAATATACTTTGTTTAGTTTTATTTTCCTTTTTATATAAATAAAATTTCTTATTTTTGCTTATTTGTGGTAAAATGTTATTAGGTGTTGAGAAATGTTTAAAAAATTAAATATTTTAGATGAAAAAGAAAAAGCTTTAAGAACTAAATGTGATTTAGTAACTGAAGATTTAAATGAAAAAGAAAAAGAATTAATAAAACGTGGTCTTAAAGAACTAAGATTAAGCCAAATTGATAAAATGGCAGAAAAATATTCTTTGCGTCCTGGTATGGGACTTGCTTTTCCTCAACTGGGAATTTTAAAAAGAGTCATTATGATATGTCATGAAGAAGAACCTGGTAAATTTAAAGATTATGTTTTGATTAATCCTAAAATTGTTAGTAATTCTTCAGAAATTATTGCTGCTGAAGCTGGTGAAGGTTGTTTAAGTGTTAACCGTGAAGTTGAAGGTCATGTTCCAAGATATGCTAGAGTTACTATTGAAGGACTTGATATTGATAGAAATCCTGTAAAAATTCGTGCTCGCGAAGAATTATCAATCGCGTTCCAACACGAAATTGATCATTTAGATGGAATCTTATTCTATGATCGGATTGATCCTAAGAAAAAATTTTATCAAGAAGGAGAAATTAGATTAATATGAAAAAACCATTAATTAAACTTGCTTTATTAATTACTTTTGCAATTGCTGCTTCACTTATCATTTATTATCAAGCAGAACGTGTTGATAAAGTAATGACGGTAAAAGATAAATTAGCTGAACAAAATATTTTAGAAAAAGTTATAAGTGAAGATACTGCTTATACTTATCAAAATCCCAAAATAATGGTTAATCCTTATGGCAATTCACCTTTAACAGCTTTAATCATTTTTGAGACAAATGACTTAACAGCTCCAACAATTACAGTTGTTGGAAAAGACGAAAAAACAACATTTACAAATACTTTTGTTCCAAGTAAAAAACATATTTTACCTGTTTATGGTTTATATCCAGATACTGAAAACAAGGTTGTTTTAAAAGTTAATAATACAATTACAAATTTAAAAATAAAAACAGAAGCTTTACCAAAAGATTTAATATTACCAACAAGTATCAAAGCAGATAAAGATGAACTAAATCAAGAACTTTATTTTGTAACTCCATCAAGTAAAGGATACACAACTGGGTATGATGTTAATGGCGATGTTAGATTCTATTTAACTGATAACTATTTATGGGATATTAAAAGACTTCAAAATGGACACTTAATGTTAAGCAGTTCAAGGCTTATTAATCCACCATATTATACAACTGGTTTAGTTGAAATTGATTTGATTGGGAAAATATATTATGAATATGATTTACCTGGAGGATATCATCATGATGTCTTTGAAATGGAAAATGGAAACTTACTTGTTGCAAGTGATGACTTTAAAAGTGGAACTGTTGAAGATTATGTTGTTTTAATGGATCGAAAAAACGGAAAAATCTTAAAAACTTGGGATTTAAAAGAAATCCTTCCAACAACATATGGTTTAAATGAATATGCAACAGATTATGACTGGTTCCATAATAATGCTATTTGGTATGATAAAAATACAAATTCAATAACTTTATCAGGTAGACATCAAGATGCTGTTATTAATATTGATTATGAAACTGGTGAACTTAATTGGATTATTGGAGATCCAAATGGTTGGAATGCTGAATATTTAAAATATTTCTTTACTGGTAGTTATAATTTTGAATGGCAATATGCACAACATGCTGCTGAAATATTACCAAATGGCGATGTATTCATTTTTGATAATGGTAATAATCGTTCTAAAATAAAGGATGAATATGTTGATGCCAATAATAACTATAGTCGTGCTGTTATTTATAAAATTAACACTGATAATATGACAATTGAGCAAGTATGGCAATATGGGAAAGAAAGAGGCGCTAGCTTCTACTCTCCTTATATATCTGACGTTGATTATTTAAGTAATAATCACTATTTAATCCTTTCCGGTGGAAATAGTATGAAAAATGGTAAATACTTAAATAGTCCTGCAGGGCTTACTGATGTTGATGCTTTAAATAGTACTTTAGTTGAAATTAAAAATAACAAAGTTATTTATGAATTACAACTTCCAACAAATGATTATCGTGCTGAAAAATTAAGTCTTTATGCTAATAATTCTTACTATTTAAGTGAAGCATCAATTATCGGAAATATGGGTGAAACTGAAACTGATAAAAGTGTAAGGGTTATATTTAATAAAAATATTGATGATACATATAAAAGCAAAAATATTTCAATAAAAAAAGAAAGTGATCGTTTAGTATTTACTGGTACATTTGATAAAGATGATGATGTAAAATTAATTCTTGCAGGTGTATTTAGTAATAAAACATATAATGTTAGAATAAGTAAAAAGCCTTATACAGCAATGTGTGTTGATGTATTTAATGAAGATCAAAAAAGTGAAAAAATAACAGTTAACAAATATATTAATGATATTGGCATGAAAGGAAAATACTATATATTTGTTAAAATAAATGGAACTGTTTATGATCCAAACTTATATGTTCAATATTAAGTCAAAATAAAAATCTTATTGAAATTAATCAATAAGGTTTTTTGATATAATTTTTGAAATTTAATTACCTACATTGTATGTATAACCGCATCTTCCTTGAATTGTAACTTTTGAAATTTTCCATTCGTTTTCTTCATTTACTATTTCTAATGTTAAATTATTTTGAGCAGTTAATGATTTGTTATATTCATCCATATTTTCGTAGCAATTATCGTTTAATAAACTATCCTCATCATCAGTGCATTCATGATATTCAGGTAAAAATTTATAGCTAAAAGTTAGTTTATCCTTATTAATCTTTTCTACTTTCAAATTTTTAAATTCAGCTGCATATCCACTAGCACGACATTCTGCATCAACATAGTAAGTATTATTTACATTTACATAACTATACTTACCATCAACATCAGCTTTAATATCTTGTTTTTGCTCTTCAGTCATATCTTCGCTATAAATATCCTGTCGAAAAACATCAACCAATTTAATATTACTTGCAAAAATTGATTTGAATTCTTCGGAAAAATTATCATATTTGTAGTAAACACCTTCATATGTGTTTTCTTTATTTGAAGCATTTGGTAAACTTTTTAAATTGCTTTGGTATTTTTCAAGTTTTCTATATACTTCAGTACCTACGTTTAAAGCTTCTGCTTCAGTCATTAAAACCTCAACTGGTTTTTCAGGTTCTTTTACCTCTTCCTTCTTAATTGCTTTGTCATAAACAATATAACCAGCAAGCAATAATGAAATAATCATAAATACTATCAATAAAGCATTATTACTTTTCTTTGGTTCTTCCTTTTCATGATTTTCTGGATTTGGTTGATAATTATTCATATTATTATCAACATTTTGATAATTTGGTTCATAACTATTTTCGTTATAGTTATTTGGATTATATTCATTATTTGAATTAAATCCATTGTCTTGATTAAAATTATTTTCTTGATTCATTTTTTATTCTCCTTCTATTCTATAAATAATTATAAAACAAAAACTTTTTTTTTGCAACAAAAAGAAGAGCTTTGCTCTTCAACTTTTATGTAAACTCCGTCAAATATAGAATATAAATACCCTTCTATTTCTTTATTGGAAATAGTTTTTAAATAATTCATATATCCTCTTACTTGATCAAAATAATAATATTCATCAATTTCTTTTAACTTATAATCAACAACAATTAATTTATCATCAGTTTCAATAAGTAAATCTATTTTACCTATATTTCCATTAAACATGAATTCATATTCTTTATGATAAATGGCATTTTCTTTTAAAAATGGTTGATTTTTTATTAATTCAATTTTATTTTTAAAGAAATCATTGATGTCTAAACTATTTAAAGAAGCATCAAAATCATTAAAATCAATATATTCTAAATATTCATGGATTTTAGAACCAAATTCAAGTAAAATGTTATCTTTAAGTTCTGTAACACTATGTGAATATTTTGTTTCTTCTACTCTTTCTTTTTCAATATTAATATCAATTGTTTCAAATGTTTTAAATTCTTTGACTTCTTTTTTTATTTTAATATACTCATATTTTCTATTTATTTCAAAATCTGAAGCATTAATTATGAAATCCTTTAAATCTGCTTTAACGGATTCTAAAATGTCTTTAAATGAGCGATAATTCATTCTAGTATTATCATCTAATTTAATTTCTTTTTCACTTAAATCAGTAACAAAAATCATATCTTCTTTTGTTCTTGTTAAAGCTACATAAAAAAGTCTTATTCGTTCTGAAATTTCTTCAGCTATATATTCATTTTTATATAATGTCTTATAAATAGTTGGTTTTATTCCTTCTTTAAAAACAGGAATAATCAAACCATATTTAGGTGAAAATAAGAATCTATTTTTGATTTCTCTGATGGAGAATTCTTTATTTAAATCAGCAAAATAACAAATTTTAAAATCAAGACCTTTAGATGCATGAATTGTCATTAAATTAACACCCAAGTCTAAACTCTTATTTGATGATAATTTAAAATCAATATCTTCTAAAGAAGCATCTTCTAAATAGTTAATAAATTCTTCTAAGTGATAATCCATGCTTTCTAAAGAAATTGCAATATTTAGTAAATGACTTATTTTATATTCAATCAATTCTTTATTATTTAAAGAACCAATTTTGTTATAAACATCAAATATATTTAATATTTCTTTTAAAAGTTCACTGATAGAGTGATTATCAATAAATTCACTTAAATAAACTATTTTTTCTTTTAAATTTAAATCAATATGATTAAATAAATTATTATTTTTACTAGCTAAAATGACTTTGAAAATATCATTATCTGAATAGTTTAATGCAAACGATCTTGCAACACTCATATAAGTTTTTATAAGTTTGCCATCATCAATAATATTTTTATGATAACCAATTAATTTAACAACATTTTTGATAAATATTAATTCATTAGAATAAGTTAAATCTTCATCTTTGTGAACTATTAAAGGAATATCAAAATAATCAAATATTTTTTTATAAAGATCAAATTCCTTTTTAGTAGAAAGTAAAATTGCAGCATCTTGATATTTAAAATCACGATATTTATTAGTATCAGTATCAAATATTTGATATTTATTTTCATATTTATTTTTAATATCTTGAGCAATTATAAAAGCTTCAATTTCATTATTTCCAAAGTTTTTATAATTATCTTTATTATAATTTAATATTTTTAAATTATGGTCTTTATTTTCTCCATATTTTTCATAACCAAATTTCATTTGATGATCAATTTTATATTCCGCACCACCTATTTTTTCGGTCATGATTTTAGAAAAAATTGAATTTATATTATCGATTACTTCTTTTCTAGAACGGAAATTCTTAGTTAAATCAATTTTAATGCCACCTATATTATTTTTATAATCATTGTATTTTTGAATGAATATTTTGGGGTTGGCATTTCGAAAACGATAAATCGATTGCTTTACATCCCCTACCATAAAAACATTATTATTAGCTATTTTACTAATGAAATAATCTTGAATATCATTTGTATCTTGATATTCATCAATCATTATTTCCTTGATGTTATTTTTATAATAACTAACAATATCAGGGTTTTCATCCAAAACTTTGATTGCTAATCTAGTAATATCATTAAATTCATATAAACTATGTTCTTCTTTATATTTATTTATTCTTATAATTATTTCTTTTAATAAATCAACTAAAACTGGAATATATTTTCTTACTTCTTCTAATTCTTCTTTGATTTCTTCTTCACTAGAATATATTGCAAGCTCTTTTATTTCATCAACAATTGCTTTAAATTCTTTAAATTTTTCTTTAAAACTATCATTTCCTTTTAAACGATATTGAAGATTAAAGTTTTGAAATAAAAAGTAATCTTCTATTGTTTTAAAATTCATAAAAGTGCTTAAATCAGCTAAAAACTTTTCTTCTTTTTTAGTTGCTAAATTTAATAATTCTTCATATATTTCTTTTAGTTTTTGATGTTTTAAATCAATTAAATTTTTATATTCTAAAATAAACTCATCTTGATTATTTTGATAAGTATCTAAGTATTTAACTGGGTCATAGATTTTATCTAAATTATTTAAAATTTCTAAAATGTCTTTTTTAATTGAAGTATCATCTTTAACAGTGTAAATGTCCAAAAAATCAAGAAATCTTTTGTCTTCATAAAATGCATCAAAAACTTCATCAATAATTCTATTTTTTAAAGATGCAATAACTACTTCATCAGCAATTTGAATATTTGGTTCAACATTAAGTAAATCACTATATTTCTTGACTAAGTCTAAACTAAATGAATCAAATGTGCATATACTGGCACTATCTAATAGTTTTAAATTTTTTTTTACTTTTTCATTATTGCTTTTTTTCAAAGCTTTTTTTATTTTTTCTTTCATTGAAAAAGCAGCTTTTTTAGTAAATGTTAAAATAATCATTTCGTTAAGTGAAAAATCGTTTAAATTTTTAATTGTTCTTGCTGTTAAAACGGCTGTTTTACCAGAACCTGCTCCTGCTGAAACAATTATGTTTGAACCATTTGTATTAATGGCTTTTTCTTGTTCAATCGTCCAGTCCATTTTAATCACCCAACACTTCTTCAATCGTTTTTCTTTCAATAATTTCAATATTGTTGCTACTCATATAACAGATTTCTTTAAATTTACAGTATTCACAGCCGATAATTTCATCTACTTTTGCATCACTATATCTTTTGGGATTTATCTTAAAATCACATTTTAAAATATCATCAATTACTTTATTAATGTTATCATCAACTATTTTTAAGAGTTTATCAAAATCTGATTCATTATAAACTTTGGAATAATAATAAAAATCCCCATCAGTTTTTAATTTTATTCCTTTAATAAAAGAGTTAACATCATAATATTTATCAATATGTGAAAGTATTTCTTTATTATTTGTCGTAATTCCGATTAAACGATTATCAACTATTTCATCATATGTTTTTCCAAATTCAAAAGGTTTTAATTCGTTTAAAATAGAATCAACATAAGCACCTGCAATTTCAACATTACTTAAAAACTTGGCATTTTTAATTAAATATAAATAGATTAAAAGTTGCATACTAAAACCATCTTTTAATTCAGCTAAATCAAAGGAATAAGTCCCGGTTTTATAGTCAATTACAATAACATAATTATTAATTCCATCATTAAAAATGAGGATCTTATCTAAAAAACCAATTAGTTTGATGTTAAGATCAGAGCTTTTGCTAATTTCTAAATATTTTTCAAAAGCAAAATTTTTAAAATCAGTTTTACTATCAGTTTCTTTTAAACGTTCAATTATTTTGATTGCTTCTTTTTTTAGCTTTTCACCATAAAATTTTTCTTTACTATTTTCATTTAAGAAGTTAGCACTTTCTTCATCAATTATTTCTAAGTAATTTTCATAATTATTTTTTAAAGTTCTTTCAAGAATTTTATGAAACATTGAACCAACTTTAGTAGCCATTGTTTCTTCTTTTGGTTCAATTTTTAAAATGTTATTTAAAAAAAATCTATATTTGCACTTAAAAAATAAGTCCATTGATGAATATGATAGGTTTAATTTGTTATCTAAATAATTCTTTAAATCTTCATAGTCTATCTTTTTATACGTATTATCATATAACTCATGGTTATCAAATAAATACTTGTTATAACTTGCTCGATTATATTTAAACTCATATTTTTGGACTTCAAGAGCATCAAAATTATGATTAATCATATAATCATTATCATTTAATTTTAATTTATAACTTAAGGTCAAATTCTTGATATTTGATAATATATTTATCACTTTTAAATCATTTATTTGATTTAATTCATAACTTGTATCTAAACCAAGTATTAATTTTTCACTATCTTTTAAGTAATCATTATCTTTTAAAGCATTTTCTTCATTTAAAGAAATTGCAAAAACATAATCATCATCGGAAAATGGTTGAATATTGTTTAAAATATTAATAGCGTTTTTATATTTTTCTTCTTTTAAATAAGTATTTTTTAGTTCAAAGTAAATAACTTCATATAAATCTTTTACCTTTTCTTTTAATCCATAGTATTTATTTAAAACATTTATAATTTGATTTAATATTTCATCATTATTAAAATCTTTTAATTCAATCAAAAACTCATTTAATTCACATACCTTTAAATCAGAATTTTTAATAAATTTTAAAAATTTCTTAGTTATTGGAAACATTGTAATTGACTTTTTTTGTGCATAATTATAAGGAATATTAAATAATGAAAACATTTTATTAATCGGTTCTATATAATCATTATTTGCATTTATAATATATATTTTATTAATATCAACTCCATCATTAAGAAGCTTTAAGATGTTTTCTAAAACAAAATTCATTTCTAAATCTGCATTTTCAAATTCATATATTTCTTTTAATGCAAATTTTTTACTTGCTTCTTTATATGTTACTTTAGTATATTTAGATAAAACATTAATTATCATTTCTAATTCTTTAGTTTTTGGATAGCCCTCAATAACTATTTCATCTTTTAAATTTTTAAAAAAATTGTTATCTTTTATAATTAAGTCCTTTTGGATTAAATATTCTTTTAATTCATAAAGTTTTTTTAATTTTGAATTTTCCTCTTTTTTTGAAATATAATACAAATTTTCAAGCATTTTTGATGCTATAGATGGTTTTACATGATATTTTTTAACAACTTCATATAGAGCAAGATTATGAAATTTAAAAAAAACTTTTTCTTTTAATTTTTTCAAATCATAAAATTTATAATTATGAAGTGTTGATTTATCTAAATATGTTTTTTTTATTTCATTTGGACATACAATAATCATATTTACCACCATATTAATTATAGCAAAAGAAAAATAGGTTTTAAAGCCTATTTTTTAATGTTAAAGTGAGTATCAAGAGCTAGAATATCATCTTCCAATGATACTTCGCGACTTCCATAAATAAAGTTTATTCCCTTGACTCTTGATTTTCTAAATAATACAAGTGAACCATTTTTGTTTAAAGTATCAGTAATTTTTCGATTTTTACCATAGGCATCCAAAGTATTAGGATCAACATCAATTGCAAAAGATGCTTCTAGATTATTTAAGTCTCCAAAATATGTGATTTTTGCAGTACGATTTACTACTTTTGTTAAAGAAATCGCATATGATTCTTCTTTTAATGCATTATTTTTAAACGACATGGTCCTTGTAGTAATAATACCATCTTGATTTATTCCATTACCAACGCGATTATAATTTGCTTCTTCTAATTTTAGAAATCTATCTTCAATTGTTAATAAACAAGCATCACTTTTTTCAAATGAAGTTGAAAAATATAATCTCGTGATTCCATCCTTTTCGCTATATAAAATTTCACGATCATCTGTCATATATTTAACACAATTTGAAAGAAAATTTTGAATTTCTAAATCATATGGTGTTCCATTTATAGAAATAAATGGAAAAATATCGCTTTCTTTACATCCACTAAAATCAATTAATTTCATTTTACTTACCTCCGAATCTAAATACATGTGTTTCTTCAAAATCTTTAACATCTTCATTTGAAGCAGTAACAAGTTTACCTTTTATCATATTTTTACCTTTTAAATGTGATTTTTGAAACAAATCTAAAATTCTAAAAGCCTTTAATGTATTTGTTACTTTAATATTCTCGCCTATACCATCTAAAGAAATTGGATCAACACTTATTGAAAATGAGTATTCACGTCTATCCATGTCTCCAAAATATGTGAGCTTTGCTAATCTTTCATTTACTTTTGACAATGAAACAGCACAACTACTAACATATGTACAAGTTGGATATTTATTTACTACTCTAGTATATAGTGTTCCTTCTTGATTAACACCATTACCAATACGATTATAGTTTGCTTCGCAAATTCTAATTCCCTCTGGTTCAGATACAATCAAACAGGCGTTGCTTTCAAAGCTGCTAGTACTTATGTATATATATGTTCTATTGCTTTCTTCTTTAGTATAAATAGTACGGTCTTTAGTTAAATACTTGGTTTTTAAGTCTGTTAAATCTATATCTTCTAGTAAATCTATTCTAATTCCTAATTCAATCAAAAATTGTTTTATTTCAGTCTCAGACAATACCTTATCTTTAAGATTAAATGTTTTCAATTTTTACCCCCCTTATAAGCAAAATTTATGTTGCATTACTAAATCAATATTTTCTTCTGAAGCGATTATTCTTTTACTATTAATTATGTTATTTCCTGCTAAATAAGGTATTCTTAATAGTGATAAGGCAAGATTATCATCTAGAGTTTTTGTTATTCTTTTTTCTTTACCTTTTCCATCTAAAGATTTTGAAGTAACTGGTATTGTAAAATATGCATGATTAAAATCTTTAATGTCTCCAAAATATGTTAATCGTGCTTTTTTTGACTCATCATATGATAAAGAAACTGCATAAGAATCCTCTTTTATTTGTTCGTTTTTTAATGTATACATTCTTGTTACCACTGTACCATTTTGATTCGTTCCATTACCAGTACGTTTATATCTTGCTTCTTCAATTTTTATAAAATCATAATTGATTGTCAATAAACAAGATTTGTCTTTATCACATCCAGTTGTTATATATACGACTGTAGAACCGTTTACATCAGTAGCCATAGCAACAATGCGATTATTATTTAAATACTTAAATAAATTACCAACATTTACTTTAGCAACTAATGAATTATTTAAACCTAAATCCATTAAAAATTTAAAAACATCCATTTCACAAGTAATGTTGTATTTCTTTCTAAATTCTTTCACTTCAAATACTTCCATTAAAAACCTCCAGAAAATATAGATTTTCGTCTAACTATTCTAACATAAAATTAAAAAAAATAAACAATTTTTTATTAATTTGTTTATTTTTTTATTAAATTTTCGTCTTTAATTCATATAAAGTATTTAAAGCTTCAATAGGAGTAAGCTTATTAGGATCAATTTTCTTTATTTCTTCAACAATTGGATTTTCTTTAACTTCAGCATCTATTGGTAGACTTTCTTGAATTTTTATATCACGATTTTTTTCCTTTTTTTCATAAATGGTCAAAATTTCATTAGCCCGTTTAATTAAAGATTCTGGTAGATTTGCTAAAGCTGCAACATGAATTCCATAACTTTTATCAACACTGCCTTCTTTAATTTTATGCAAGAAAGTAATTTTGCCATCTTCTTCTAATGCACTCACATGAACATTCTTTAAATGTTTTAAATTTTTTTCTAAATCAGTTAATTCATGATAATGCGTTGAAAATAATGTTTTAGCTCCAATGTTATTATGAATATATTCTATAATTGCTTGAGCTAAACTCATCCCATCAAAAGTAGCTGTTCCTCTTCCAAGTTCATCAAACAAAATTAAACTATTTTTAGTTGCATTTATTATTGCATTATTAGCTTCTAGCATTTCAACCATAAATGTTGATTCGCCACCTACTAAATCATCTGATGCTCCAATTCTTGTAAATATGGCATCAAATACTGGTAAAATTGCTTTCTTAGCAGGAACAAATGACCCTATCTGAGCCATTACTACAATAATTGCAAGTTCACGCATATAAGTTGATTTACCTGCCATATTAGGCCCTGTTATCAATAAAACATCAGTATTTTTATCCATGATAACATCATTAGCAACAAATTCACCATTAATAACTTTTTCAACAACAGGATGACGTCCATCAAGAATTTCAATTTTATTTTCTTGGGTTAATTCTGGTCTGACAAAACCATTTGTTTCAGCAACAGTCGCAAATGATTGCAAAACATCAATTTCACTTACAACTTTAGCAACTTTTTGAATCCTTGAAGTATATTCCTTTACTTTTTCACGAACTTCAATAAATAAATTATATTCCAAATCAATTATTCTTTCTTCGGCATTTAATATTAATGCTTCTTTTTCCTTTAAGATAGGACTTATATATCTTTCGGCATTAGTTAATGTTTGTCTTCTTTCATAGCCATATTCTTCTTTTACAAGTGGAATATTTCCTTTGGAAACTTCAATATAATAACCAAAAACACGATTATAACCGACTCTCAAATTTTTGATTCCTGTTCTTTCACGTTCCTCATTTTCAAAACGAGCAACAAAATCTTTACCACCTTTACGAAGACTTTTTAATTCATCAAGTTCATTATTATAACCATCTTTTATTAAATAACCTTCTTTTAAAGTGATTGGTGGTTCTTCATAAATACTTTTTTCAAGTAATTCATATATTTCATCCAAAGTTTCAATTGTTTCATAAAAACCAAGTTTAGTTAAAATATCTTTTATAGTTGGTAATACTTTTAAAGAATTTTTTAATTGAAGCATATCACGAGCATTTGCTGAACCAAAAGCAATACGACCTGTTAATCTTTCTAAGTCATATACTTCATTTAAGGCTTCAATTAAATCATTTTTTAAAATAAATTCTTGCTCTAACTTGCTTACAATATTGTATCTTTCGTTTAAAACATTAACATCAACACTTGGACTTTCTATATATGATTTAAGCATTCTAGAACCTGGCGCTGTTTTCGTTTTATCAAGTAACCATATTAACGAATAATTTCGTTCATGCTGTCTGAGAGTTTCAGTAAGTTCTAAGTTTCTTTTTGTATGAATGTCCATTTTTAAATATGATTCATTTTCAACAATTTTTAATGGTTGAAAATGAGAAAGTAATCTTTTTTGGGTATTAGTTATATAAGTAAGTAAGTGATTTACTATTTGCTTATATCTTTCATCATTAATACTTTCATATATGTAATTATAAAAATCATTGGAATTAACATCATCAAAAATCGTTACTGAAATATTAAACTCTTTTTTTAAAGCATCAATTATTTCTTTTGGAACAGTGCTAGAAATAATTATTTCTTTTATTCCTTTACTACCAATTTCATTGATTATTTGATTATCTTTATTAGTTATAAAAGCATATATTTCACCAGTTGTAATATCTAAATAAGAAATTCCATAGGCATAATTCAAGTCAAAAATATTTCCAATAAAATTATTATCATAATCTTTCAATGATTCTGAATCGAAAGTTATCCCTGGACTTACAATTTGAATTAAATCACGTTCAACTATTCCTTTAGCTAAAGCTGGATCTTCTAATTGTTCACAAATTCCAACTTTATAACCTTTTTCAATTAGTTTATTTATGTAAATATTAGCCGCATGATGAGGAATTCCACACATCGGAACTCTTTCATCTAATCCACAACTTTTACCTGTTAAAGTTAGTTCAAGTTCACGTGAAACATTAATGGCATCTTCAAAAAACATCTCATAAAAATCTCCTAATCGAAAGAAAATGACGATGTCTTTATATTTTTTCTTAATTTTAATATATTGTTGCATCATTGGTGTAACTTTATTTATATCGACTTCATTAATACCCATTATCTTCACCACAATTTTTATTATACAAAAAAAAGGACTTAAAGTCCAATATTTGAAGTCTTTTTTCCATTTTTTTATGCATAATTAAAAAAGTTGTTTCATAATAATTAATGGTGAGATTATGAAAAAAATATTGAAATTTGCACTTTTTTTATTACCATGGTTTTTAAGTAGTTTATTTATGAACAATGTTGGATTTTACAAAACTTTAAATCTTCCTTTTTTTGCACCTCCAACATGGCTTTTTCCTGTAGCTTGGACAATACTTTATATTTTAATTGCAATTAGCATTTATAAGATTTCTGAATTTGGTTTTACTGACAACTATAAAAAATATTTAATTTTAAATTATTTATTAAATCAATCATTTACCATTTTCTTTTTTAATCTTAAAAGTATTACTTTAGGTTTTATATCTTGCATTTTAACATTACTTACCGCTTACTTTTTATATGATGAAACTAAAAAAATTGACAAAAAAACTAGCTATCTATTAATACCATATTTAGCTTGGTTAGTATTTGCTAGTTTACTTTCAACATTTATTTTATTTATGAACTAAAAATCAAACTTTTAGTTTTTTTTATTCATCAATATAATTAAATCCTTTTTGATACAAAGCTTGTTTAATTTTATATTTTAATTCATTACCAGAATATTTTTTAGAATATTTTTTATATAATCTTTCATATTCTTTTTCATATACATCCTTATTTTCAGATAAAATATTATTTAAATGCTTATTAATGTCATCATAATAATAGCCCAAGTTAATAAGCTCTAATTTTAATTTTGATTTTAACTGATATAAAGAATTAGTTTTATTTAACTTATTTTTTTTATTAATAATACTTATTAAATTTTCGTTTATTAATTCATAATCTAAATTTGAAATTACTTCACTGATAATTTTTTCGTCAATTGCCATTTTTTTCAAATCCTCTTCTATTTTAAGAGGACCATTTTTTTTCAAATATACTGCATCATTTGCATAAGACTGAGCGTATCTTAGATCATTAATAAGACCTTTTTTATTTAATTCGTTGATTACTTTTTCTTGAATTTTATTATCAACTTCATTTTTATTTAAAAATTCAATTATTTCTTTTTTACTACGCCATTTTGAAGAAATCATTTTTACAATTTTATAGTATATATCATAATAATTATTATTAATTGAAATCTCACTTAAAAGACGATTATCAAGATTTTTACCATCAAAAAGCATATTATTTATAATAATATCATCATAAGTAGTAATTTCTTCACCATTATCTAAAATAAGCTTATATTTGCCATTTTTCAATTTTTTTAAATGCTCTATTTTCATAAATTCCCCCTTATATTTAAAAAACTTAACACGTTTTTATATGTATTAAGTCTTTTGATATTTCTTCTAAGGCACGACCAATATTTTTTTTGGAAACATATTCATTTTCTTTCATTTGGTAGTGGGTTCTTTCTGTCATTTCTTTTGATCTTTTTGCTACTACATTCACAAGCAAATATTTTGATCCTACTTGATTCAAAAGTTTATCTATAGAAGGATATATCATATATAGTCACCTCTCTATTATTAGCATATAATTATTTTTTATATTTGTAAAGCAATTTGACATTTTTTTACATTATTACTTCATAGATAAGTGGTTGATATTTTTTCTTTTCATCTTCAATTACAAAGCATGACAATATTTTTCTAATTTCCATATCTTTTTGATTTAAATATATTTTTAATATTTCTTCATCTTTTTCTACATGATCACCAAGCTTTTTTGAAAGAACTATTCCAACACCGTAATCAATTTTATCATCTTTAGTTTCTCTGCCACCACCAATTTCCTTGACAATCATTCCAAGTTTTTCAGTATTAATAGCATTTATATATCCACTTTTAATACTTTTGATTGAAAATACTTTTGGTGCAACTTGCATTTCTTCAAGGCAACCTCCTTGAGATGAAACCATTTCTAAAAACTTTTTATAGGCATTACCATTTTCAATTGTTTCAATTACTTCTTTTTTAGCTGCTTCAAATTCAATTTTCTTACCTAAACTAACCATATAAGAAGCAATATAAATAACTAGTTCATATAAATCATTTTTAACATTTCCTTTTAAGAGTTCAATACTTTCCTTTACTTCCAAAGCATTACCAATATTATTACCAAGTGGTTCATTCATATTAGTCAATATGCAAATTGTTTCATGGTTATATTTTTTACCAATTCTAACCATTAAATTTGCAAGCTTTTTAGCTTCATCCAATGTTTTTACTAAAGCTCCATTGCCAACTTTTAGGTCGATTATAATTTTATCAGCACCACTTGCTAGTTTTTTTGACATAATGCTTGATGCTATTAATGGAATTGATGAAACAGTTCCAGTTACATCACGAAGAGCATAGATTTTTTTATCAGCTGGAACTAAATTGGCAGTTTGACCAGTTATAACAGCCCCAACTTCTTTTAATTCTTTTTTAAATTCTTCTAAAGTCAAGTTTACTTTAAAACCAGGGATTGATTCTAACTTATCAATTGTTCCCCCAGTATGACCTAAACCCCTACCACTCATTTTTGGAACTTTTATACCAAGAGATGCAACAATTGGAGCCAAGATTAGTGTTGTTTTATCACCAACACCACCAGTTGAATGCTTATCAATTTTAGTACCATTTATATCACTTAAATCAATTCTATCACCACTATTCAACATTATATCAGTTAAATCAAATGTTTCTTTAGAAGAAAGTCCATTAATACAAATCGCCATCAAAAAAGCACTCATTTGATAATCTGGAATCTCTCCATTCACATACCCCATGATAGCATATTTCATTTCTTCATAAGTAAGTTCCTTTTTATTTCTTTTTTTGTCTATTATAGTTATCATACTTTCACCATATTTATTATAACATAAATTTACTATTTTTTTTAAATATGTTAAAATTAAATTAGGTGGGAGAATGAAGGCAGAAATTATTAAAACATGTCAAGAATTATCAAAACTTAGCACTTGTAGATGCTGTGGTGGTGAAGTTGAACATGGTGTTTGTAAATGGTGTAAAACTGATAATGAGCAATTCCGTTATTTAGTCGATTATCTTAAAACTTTGCTTGAAACAACTTCCATTGATTTTGATATTTATATTGAACTTTTAAATATTAAAAACATTAATGAAGATTTTATTAATAGTTTAGTCGAAGAAAACTTGCAAAGAATAAAATCAGATATCACCAAAGATGCATTAAATGGTGATTATAAGAGTTTAATAAAATTGTTATCAAAAAAGAATTGTGAAGTTATTGTAAATCCAACTGAAGCTTTTAGAATGGTTGCAATTGAACATTTTAAAGGGAAATTAAAAAATATAGATGATGATACATATATATTGTTTATAAAGCTATATGCTCAAAGAATTATTGAAAGTTCTAATCTTAAAACAATTGTTGGTAAATTAATAAATGTTGATTTTATTAATAATGAGGCGATGGAAAAACTTTTTAAAAGTCAAAATGCTAAAACATTTGGTTGTTGCATTGTATCTGAAACTATGGATGCAATAAGATTTAATCAAGATGAATTTTTAAAAAATAAGAAAGAAAATCCAACCGATAATATTAGTACAATATATCATGAAATTCAACATTTAATTCAAAGAAAATATTATACAGTTTCTGAATACTACTGTTATATTGGACTTCTAATTGCAAAAGATGATATTATTGAAGAAGTTATAGATAGCTATTACCATGAGAACTATAATCTTTTGCCAGTTGAAGCAAATGCTAACTATTATGCCTGCCAAATATTATCTGGCGAATTAGAAAGTTGTGGATTAGATAATAGTTATTATTCTAAAGGTGAGGCACGATATAAAGAAATGTGTTTTAATGAATATCGTTCATTAAATGGAAAAATAAAATCAGTTGATGAAATATTTATTGAAATAATTACTAAACCAAATCTAGTTAATCCTGAAACAATTTTAAAAAAATATCCAATTATTGGGCTTGAATATAAAATAGCTGATGGTCAATTAATTAAAAAATCTAAAGTTGAATTAATTGATGCATTGAATAACGAAGATAATTCTGAAATAAGATTTATTTATCAATCTCTTTTAAGTTCAATGGAATTTAATGAATTGAAAAGCCATAAATAAAACTTGGACAAAAATCCAAGTTTTTTTATGCCATAATAATAATTCCACTAATAATGATTAAAACAAGTAAAAGTTTCCAAATATATTTAAACCACTTACCATAACTGATATTAAAGTAAGCAAGACCTGCCATCAAAACATAACTAGTTGGAATAATTAAGTTAAATACTCCACTCATCAATTGTAAAGAAAGACCCGATGCTGCTATTGATGTTTTATTAGAAGATAAAATTGACACAATTCCTGCTACATTATTTGTTAAAAATAACTGATTGTTAAATAAAAATAAATATATTGGCGTTGCAACTGCTGTTTTTAATTTTAAATATTCACCAGATGAACTATATATAAAGTTTACAATAGTATCAATAAAGTTGTACCCTTCACTACTATTATAGTAATACATAAAAATAATTCCTGATAATGTAGCATATATACTAGGTTTTATCATTGATTTTGCTCCATCTTTAAAACCTTCTATAAGACTACTAAACTTAATTCGATAAAATATACTAGTTACAAAAATTGTAAATATAATCATTCCTGCAATTTCTCTTGTTCCCCATGAACCAAGTGCAGTAATGCCATTCAAAATACTTATTTTGGATAAAACATTAGTGGAAAAATTGCTGAATACTTTTATTCCTAAAAAATCAGCGAAATTGTAAACTCCAATAATTGATATTAACATAAAAATTATAAAAATTATTGTTAAACCGATTCCTTTTTTACTACCTTCTTCATATGCAATTTCCATTTTTTCTTCATCTTTATCATTTTTATTTTTAATTAATAATGTAACTATCATTAATATAAATGTTACAGCTAAAATGATTAGACGAACTTTTAATAATTCCTTTTTATTTAATTCAAATAAGTAATTTATAAGTCCTCCATAACCAATAGTTGATGCAAATGAACCAAGAATTAGCGAACCAATTGTTGCAAGCATAACTCTTTTTTTATTAAAACCAAGTTCTGTTAAAACTGATACAAAAAATGGGATTAATACAAATGTTAATAAATTGTTTCCAATAATACTTTCAAATAACAAGATTATAATTGAAGTTAAAATTATTGCTAAATTTTTTTTCTTTGCAAACAAGGAAGCAATTTTTTTTACAACATTATAATATGCTCCAGTTTTATTAAAAACGCCATACATCCCACCTATTAGTAAAAATATTACACCATATTCCGCAAACAAATAAAAAGCTTGAAAAGGTAAAGTAAAGATATCTCCTAATCCTAATGCTACACTGTTTTCTGCTTTATAAAATGTCCCTTTATAAAATAAACCTCCTGGAATTATCCAAGATAAAACAATAAATAATAAAGTTGTAATTAATATTACTTTTAATAAACTATTCTTTTTCATTTAATCACCTTTCTTATAATAAGATTATATAGCAAAATTGAAAATTTTTAAAGTTTTTCTTTACTTCATAACCAATTTTAACTATAATTATATGTAGAGGAACACTTACGTGTTACCTTATGTTTTTTTTGGTATTAGATATTTCTATCTAATACTTTTTTATTGTAAGAATAATAAGGAATAATATGAAAAGAATTAATATAAGATATCTAAAGAGACATAATACATAATATCTTTTACTCATATAATCAACTCGCTTTCACTTTTACAATAAAAGTATAAGGTAACCTAAGTGATCCTCCAATTATAAATATACGATATTTATTCTTTATTTCCTTTTTATTTCAAGTTAAAATATGTTATTATATTTAAGGAAGTCGATAAATATGATTTATAGAAATAATAAAAGATATAATACTCTAGATAATTTTTACTTTGAAAAATTTGGATCTAAAATATCTAAAATAAGTTTAGATGCACATTTTACATGCCCAAATATTGATGGAACTAAAGGCTTTGGTGGTTGTATATATTGTTCTAATAAAGGTTCTGGTGATTATGCTGGAACTAAAGAATCACTTACTGAACAATTTTATGAAATTAAAGAAATTATGGATAAAAAATGGCCAAATAGTAAATATATTGGCTATTTTCAAGCACATACTAATACATATGCTCCTTTAAATGTTTTAAAGGAAAAATATGAGGAAATTTTAAAGATTCCTGATGTCGTTGGACTTAATATTGCAACTAGATGTGATGCTATAACAGATGAATGTCTTGACTATTTAGAAGAGCTTTCTAAAAGAACTTATTTAACAATTGAATTAGGGCTTCAAACAATTCATGAAAAAACATCCATTTTAATTAATAGATGTCATACTTTAGATGAATTTGATCAAATGGTTAAAAAATTGAGAAAAAGGAACATAAATGTAGTTGTTCACATTATTAATGGTCTTCCTTACGAAACAAAAGAGATGATGTTAGAAACAATTGAACATTTAAATAAATTAGATATTCAAGGTGTTAAAATACATATGTTACATATATTAAAAGGAACCAAATTAGCTGATTTATATGAAAAAGAAAAATTCCATGTTCTTACTAAAGAAGAATATGTGGATATTGCTTGTGATCAACTTGAAATATTGAATCAAAATATAGTTGTTAATAGAATAACAGGTGATCCTAAAGTAGATGATTTAATTGAACCTACTTGGTTAATTAAAAAATTTACCGTTTTAAATGAAATTGATAAAGAACTTAGAAAAAGAAATAGTTATCAAGGCATAAAAAAAATCCAAGATATCGGTGCCTAGTGATAAAAAACCTGGTCTCCCAGGTGGGCATCACATCGCCAACTTTAGGATTCTTAAAATATTAAGCATTCTACACCATCGGCGAATTAGATTCCCGAATTATCATAATTTAGTGGTTTTTTTCAATTTAGGTTCCCGTCTATCCTAGACAATTATATTATAGCAAATATTATTGTTATAATCAAGATATCTAGAAAAAACACATAAATTCACATAATTAAAAACTTATTGAAATAAATCAATAAGTTTTTTTATCCATTATATCTTTCTAATCTTTTAACAACTTGTTCATCAGAAACATCATATCTTGGTTCTTGAAGTATACCTTCATCTATTCTATCAACAATGTGATCCAAAATATTTTGCATTGAGAAATTAAATACACCTCTCAAGCTTCTGGCTCCACTTTTTAAAGTATAAGCTTTATTTGCCATTTTTCTTAAAACTGCATCTGAAATATTTAGGGTAATTCCCTTTAACTTTAATGCATTCGTTGTAATTACATAAGGGCTTTTTAAAGAATTTAGTAAAATATTATATAAATCTTCTTCTGTCAATGCATTTAATGGAATACATAAATCTTGTCTTCCCATAAATTCTTCCGGAACCCCAAATTTCACAAAATCCTTTTTACTATAATATCGTTGTAATTCTGCTTCTTTATTTTCACCAAAGCCAGCTTTACGTCCAAACATTTCGTTCATACGAGCAAATGAACCAGCACTTACTATTATCAATTTTTCTTTATTATATTTAATAGATTTTCCGTGCTCTCCAGATTTAAAAGTAACTTCTCCATCATGTTGATATAGTGGTAAGAGTTCATTATATACTTGAGATTTTACATCAGAGCCACTTGTATCACTTAAAATAAGTTTATCAATTTCGTCAATAAAAACTATAGCACCTTTTTCAAGTTTTGAAATATCTCTACCAGCTGCATTATATAATCCAGCATAAATGTCATCAACTGATTGACCAATATAACCACTTGATGAGAAATCAGCTACACTAGTATAGAAAAACGGAATTTCTAACATTTTAGCTATTATTTCTAAAATAAATGTCTTACCTACTCCAGTTGGACCATAAACTAAAATGTTTTGTTTCATCTTTGGTTCACCCAAGCAAATTGGATTATAAATTGCTGACACAACATCTCCAATTGCCTCATCTTGAGCAATAACATATTTCTTGGTTTCTGATATTAAACCAACTCTAGTAATCTTAGTTTTCGGTTTTTCTTCTTCTTTTTTAGGTGTTGTAACATCAACTTCATAATTTTCTTCAAGTTCTTCTTCTAGTTTTCTATATTCTTCATTAGTCAAAGTCGGTTTTGGTTCTTTAGTTGTAATTGAACCACGATCTCGATCAATACTAATATGATATAAATCATAAAAGTCCTCATTATCGTCAGGTGATAAAACAGGTACTACTTCATCCAAATCATAATACCATGTTAATTCTTCTAATTGAGCAACATATTCATCTTTATAATTTTGAATAACTTGTTCCTCATCTTTAACTTCATCTTTGGCATATTCATAGCCTAAAGTTTGAACTAATACTCTTTTCCCACGACTAAGTATATCTTTATATGACATTTCTAAAATGTAGCCCGTTTTAAGTCCTCTTAAATAAGCATCATAGGCTGGTATTAATTCAGTTCCATCTTTATCAACAAACTTTTTTGAGCTTGTCATTCTTCCTTCCGATACTTCAATTGGAATGCAAACCAATAATTCTTCTGATAATGTCTTAATTTTTTCAATTTTACACGCTGTTACAATGTGTGTGTTTTCTACTTTTTCCATTTTTTCCCCCTGAAATTAAAGTTATGGATTCAACCTATTTGGTCCCCTAAATATAAATTGTGTTTCTTTAATTGTTAAACCTAAAAGAAGCATTGTAAGTCTATCTAATCCAATTCCAAAACCGCCATGTGGTGGACAACCATATTTAAAGAATTGAAGATAAAACTTAACATCATCTTTTAAGCCTTTTTCATTAGCATTTTCAACTAACTTTTCATATCTATGTTCTCTTTGAGCTCCACTAGTTATTTCTGTTCCTCTCCAAATCAAATCATATCCTTGTAGAACGCCATTTTCATCTCTCATGTGATAAAAAGGTCTTTTAGTTGCAGCATAGTCTGTAATAAACATAAATTCGGAATTAAACTTTTCTTGAGCAATTTTAAATGTCAATTTTTCAGCTTCAGCATTCATATCTCCAATGTCATGTTCTGGAATATCAAAGCCATATTTATCATGCATTTCTTGATACAAATCTTTTAGTTTCATTCTTGGAAATGGTTTAGTTGGAATGACTACCTCAGTACCAAAAATTTCTTTAATTTTTTCACCATATTTTTCTTTGACTTTGGTAAGACCAGCTATAAGCAAATCTTCTTCTAAACTCATAACATCTTCATATGAATCAATATATGAAAATTCTAAGTCAAATCCTGTAAACTCAGTTGCATGGCGATTAGTATTTGAATTCTCAGCCCTAAACACTGGACCCACTTCAAATACACGGTCTAATCCAGCTGCTAAAGCCATTTGTTTATAAAATTGTGGTGATTGTGCTAAATAAGCTTTATCATTAAAATATTTAACTTCAAATACACTAGATCCAGATTCACTGGCCGTTCCAATTAATTTAGGTGAGTGAATTTCCGTAAAATTATTCTTATATAAAAATTCCCTCATCCCTTCAGTCAATGTTGATTCAATTTGGCGAACTAACATATTTTTTTCATTACGAATATCAAGCCATCTATAATCAAGCCTTGTATCGAGATTGACACCATCTAAATTGTTATAATCAAATGGTAAATTTAAAGCTAAGCTTGTTACTTCAATTTCACTTGGAATAAGTTCAATTCCTCCAAGTTTTACAGCTTCGTTACTTACAACTTTGCATTTTACTTTAATTGTGCTTTCAACAGAGATAGTACTCATAATTTCCAATAATTTTTGGTTATTTTCATCACTTTTTTCAATGGTCATTTGTACTTTACCAGTTGAATCTCTAAGTATTACAAACATAACCCATTTTTTATCTCTAATGGTGTCTACAAAACCACTAAATGAAATTTCTTCATCAATGTGATTTTTAAGTTCATTCACATATACTTTCTTCATGTTCTTCAATCCTTTCATCTAAAAATGAAATAATTTCATCAATTTTTACTTTAAATTCTTCTCTAGTCTTATTATTTTTGACTGTCAATTCATTATTTTTTATTTCATTTTCACCAATTATGATAATAAATTCACTATTAAAGCGATCTGCTTGTTTAAAATTACTTTTTAAATTTTTGTTCATATAATCAGTATCAGCAGAAAAACCATTAAGTCTTAACAATTGGGTAAGCGAAATAGCATTTTTCTTATAATTTTCATCCATTGGAATTACATAAATATCTAGATGTTGGTCGGTATTTAAATTAATCCCTTCTGTTTCTAAGACTGAAATTAATCTTTCCATTCCAAGAGCAAAACCAACTCCAGGGGTATCAACGCCACCAATAGTTTTTACTAAATTATTATATCTACCTCCAGCACATAGTGTATTTTGACTTCCAAGCTTACTTGATTCAGCTGTTACTTCAAAAACAGTATCAGTATAATAATCAAGCCCTCTTACTATTTCTGGATCAACTACATATTCAATTTCCATAGTATCAAGAATTTCTAATACTTCATTGAAATGTTTTCTACTATTTTCACTTAAATAATCTAATATTTTAGGTGCATTTTTCATAATTTCTAAATTATGATCAACTTTGCAATCTAAAATTCTTAAAGGATTTTTTTCAAATCTTGCTTTACAGTCATCACAAAGTTCATTTAAATGTGGGCGAAAATAATTCATCAAAACTTCACGATATTTAAGTCTGGTTTCAGTATCACCTAAGCTATTAATTCTTACTTTTATATTTTTTAAACCTAACATTTTATATAAATTAACAGGAATGCTAATAACTTCAGCGTCAATTGCTGGATCAAATGATCCAAACACTTCAACTCCAAATTGATAAAACTCTCGAAAGCGGCCAGCTTGTGGTTGTTCATAACGATACATTGGCCCATAATACCATGCTTTTACTGGTTGAACTGGACTAGCATAAAACTTGTTTTCAAGATACGATCTTACAATTCCCGCAGTACCTTCAGGACGAAGAGTCATATTACGCTTACCACGATCAACAAAATCATAAGTCTCTTTAGTTACAATATCAGTTGTTTCCCCAACTCCACGATGAAAAAGTTCTGAAGGCTCAAAAATTGGTGTTCTAAAATATTCATAATTGTACTTATCCATAAGTGTTCGTGCCAAATTAAGAATACAAATTGTTTTTCTTCCTAATTCTCCATATACATCATAAGTTCCCTTTGGTTTTTGCATAATATTCCTCCTTAAAACAAAAAAACACGTAAGAATATAAGGACGAGATTACCCGTGGTACCACCTTATTTCATAACGCGTGTTATGCACTTAAATCTTTAACGCAGATATACGTGTATTTTAACACTTGATGTCTTTCTTTTATACTAAATAAATGATTTCACCATACTCATTTTCTCTACAAAATAATATAAAATACTCTTCCAAGTAATACTACTTATATTTTAATCTATTTTACTAATCCAGTCAAGAAATTTAAGCTTACTTGAAAAGATAAAACAAATTTTATTTCTTCTTGGTATAAACAATTAATGACTCATCTCTTGAAATTTTTTTCTTTTCTGAATTGATATCAGGAAATGGATAATTTTTTTCTCTAAATGAATAAGCAATTAAATAACCATTATCTGTAAGATTCAATTTTTTTTGCATTTTACTATATTCATTCCATGAAACATATGACCATATGTTAGATAAGTATATTAAATCAAAATTTTTTTGATGATATTCATCTGCTAATTTTAAAATATCTCCATCTTTTACTTCTATTTGAGCATCTTTTAATAAGCCTTTTAATTTCAAATATTCTGAACTATGTAAATATGGATTTGTATAAATTATATCTTCAACATAAAAAGCATTGCTATGAAAAAGAGGAGAAAAATATAATAAATACCAATTTTTATTACATTTTTGTATTAAATAATCCCAAAAACTTTTTGTAGAATCATCTAAATTGTTCATTATACGTTCAATATATCGATAATAAATACTAGACATTTCTGGTTCCAAAAACATATTAATAAATTCATCTTTACTTAAAACTTCAATAGCTGCTTTTTTAAAATAGAAGTAATACTTTGCAAGAACATTAATATCAAAGGCTTCTATTTGATTTGATCCTTTTAAAATAGCATTAAATATTTGATCCCCAGACCCTATTACACTTAATACTTTTGGTTTATTTTCAAAATATTTTTCATATGCACTAAAAAGTTCATTAGTAAATAAATATATCCTGTCTTGATGAGGATGAGTCATATAGTTACTACTTTTTATCAAATTACATGCTCGCTCCACATCATTTTTTACTTTATTTTCCAAAATATCATCGCTTTCTATATATAATTAAGCTCTTGTGGCTCATATTTTAACATAAATAAAAAAAGATAGCAATTTATTTGCTATCTAAAATAATTGTAAAAGGCCCATCATTAGTAATATGAACTTCCATATCAGCACCAAATATACCTGTTTCTATCTTTAAATTGCTTTCTTTCATCTTACTAACAAATAATTCATACATGTTTTTTGCTTCATCACTTTTTAAAGCTTTAATATAACTTGGTCTTCTTCCTTTACTTGCGTCACCATACAAAGTAAATTGCGAAATCACAAGAATTTCTTCATTAAGTTCCAAAACTGATTTTTCAGGTGTTCCATCAAAAATGCGCATATTAATAATCTTATTAATAGTATAATCTATATCTTTTAATGTATCACCATCTGTAAAAGCAACAAGAATAACTAAGCCTTTTTTTATTTGACCTACAACTTTATTATTAACAATTACACATGATTCTTTGCTTCTTTGAATTATAGTTCTCACTTTATACTTCTTTCTATATCAAAAACTGAACTTATTTTTTTAATTTCTGTCATAAATTTTCTTAGTTCATCAACATTATGAGTTAAAACTGTTATTTCATATAAATATTCTTCGTTTGATTCAATTGTGTTAATATTTTGAATAATAGTATTATTACCAACTGTTTTTGAGACAATATCAACTAAAATATTTTTTTCTTTTAAAGCTCTTACTAAAATATCAGTTTCATATCTTCGATCAATTGTTTCCTGCCAGGTTGCTGGAATTATTCTCTCTTCAAGTTCACTTATGTTTGGACAGTTAATGCGATGAATATTAATACCATTCCCTTTTGAAATATAACCTATTATTTCATCACCAGGAATTGGTTTGCAACATCCAGCAATATTGACTTTTATTTCATCAATACCTTCAATTTTTATATCATTTTTATTAATATTTGATTTTATTTGATGAACATTTCGATTTAAAACAATTTCCTCTTTTGTTGGTTTTTCTAAAGTTAAGAAATTTATAATTTGATTTGGAGTAATCTGACCGGCACCAACTGCAATATATAGGTCTTCTAAAGTATTCATATTGTATTCATTTAGTAATTTTTCTAAATCTTCACTTTCGAGAAAAGAGTTAAAACTTAACTTCTTTTTTCTAAATTCATGATTTAAGGCTTCTTCACCATTCTTTAAATTCTCATTTTTATCAATTTTACTATAGAAACTCTTGATTTTATTTTTTGCATGAGTTGTAAATGCCATTTTAATCCATTCTTTAGATGGACCATTAGAATTTTTATTTGTATTAATCTTAACAATATCATTTTCTTTTAATTGATAATCCAAAGGTACAATTTGATCATTGACAATAGCTCCAACCATTGTATCACCTATTCTACTATGAACACGATAAGCAAAGTCAATTGGAGTTGAACCTAAAGGAAGTTCAATAACATCACCTTTTGGAGTATATACATAAATTGAGTCTTTTAAAACATCATTCATTACTGCATTCATAAACTCTGTTGATTTGTTTTCTTCTTCATTTAGTTCCATAATCGACCTAAAAAATTGAAGTTTTTGTTCCATAGCATTTTGCATCACTTTGCCACCTTCTTTATAAGACCAATGTGATGCAATTCCTTTTTCAGCAATTAAATCCATTTCATAAGTACGAATTTGAATTTCAAACGGATTTCCATTAATACCAAAAACTGTCGTATGTAAAGACTGATACATGTTTGGCTTTGGCATTGCAATATAATCCTTAAATCTTTTAGGAATTGGCTTATACTTTGAGTGAATTAAACCTAAAGTTTGATAGCAATCATCTTTTGTATCAACAAAAACACGAAGTGCAAGTAAATCATATATTTCATTAAATTTTTTACCTTTATTTAATTTATTGTAAATACTATAAACTGATTTTGCTCTACCTTTAATTTCATGTTTAATATTATGCTCATTTAAAATAGTAGATACATCATGCATCATTTCTGAAACTAAAGATTCTCTTTCAACTTTAGTTTTATTCAATTTTTCGACAATATCAAAGTAAACATTAGGTTTATAATAGCGAAGAGATAGATCTTCTAGCTCACTTTTTATCTCGCTCATACCTAAACGATGTGCAATTGGAGTTAGAATATCTAAAGTCTCTTTGGCTTTAGCTTTAGCACGATCTTCAGGAATTGCCCATAATGTCCGCATATTATGCAAACGATCAGCAAGTTTTATTATAATAACTCGAACATCTTCAGTAATTCCAACAATAATTTTTCGATAATTAACAATGGTTGCTTCATTATCACTTTTAAAACTTAACTTATTTATTTTGGTAACACCTCGAACAAGAGTTAATACTTCTGGTCCGAATTTATCTAAAATTTCATCTTCACCTACATTACAATCTTCAAGAACATCATGAAGAAGTGCGGCAATAATCGTTGTACTATCAGCATTAATTGAGGTCAAAATGTAGGCAACATTAAGAGGATGAATAATATAATCTTCACCACTCAAGCGCTTAGTTCCAAAATGTTTTTCATATGCAAATGCGTAAGCTCTTGAAATATCATTTAATTCTATTTCTGGTATATATGTTTTAACGACTGCATATAATTCATCATATGTTTGTATATCTTTTATTTTAGTCATTTTAATCCTCTTCTAAATTCTTCTCACGCTTCAAATTTGTCATTTTTTTCTTAAAATATGAATCAATAAGAACATTATCTGTATTTAAAACATCATCAATCATTTCATATAGTGATAAGTCTTTTGATTTTGTCCACTTAACCTCTTTTAAATAATTCCAAATATCTTCTTCTTTTATATATGAATATCCAATTCTTTGCATTTCACATTTTTTAGTTTCTAAAGCCGGCTCAATACGAGTATATAATTCATTAAGACTTTTAAATTCAATATCCATTATTACCACCAGTTATATTATATATGAAATAAATGTATTTATAAAGGAGAAATCATGAAAAAAAACAAATTTATTACATCAACAATAATTTTAACAGTTGGAAATATTGTTACTAAAATAATTAATATGTTAATTAGAATTGGCATTTCCAGAAATATTGGAACAACAGGAATGGGCGTTTATATGCTAGTAGTCCCAACTTTCTCCCTTTTTATTTCACTTGCTCAAATGGGACTTCCAATTGCTATTTCTAAACTTGTTAGTGAGAAAAAAAATAACAACAAGAAAATTGTTCTTACTGCTACTACAACTATTATGATGTTTAATATTATTTTGTTCCTTTTTTTATTAATAAGTGCAGATTTTATTGCAAGCAATTTACTTCATGATAATCGAACTTATAAAGCAATTATTTCAATTGCTATAGTTCTTCCATTTATTAGTATTTCTTCAATTTTAAGAGGTTATTATTTTGGTAAAAAAAATGTCATCCCTCATGTAACTTCTAATATAGCTGAAGATATAATTAGAATGATTATTATTATAATTGGACTACCAATAAGTTACAAGTATGGTCTTGAATATGCAATTAGCTTTATAATTCTTTCAAATATTGCTAGTGAAACTATATCCATTATTATCTTACTTTTTTTTGCACCTAAAAATTTTAAAATAAAAAAAGAAGATTTAAAACCAGATATTAATACTACTAAAAATATTTATAAAATTGGCGTCCCTACTACAGGCAGTCGTTTAATTGGAGCTGGAAGTGCTTGCTTAGAACCAATCATTCTAACTAGTATTCTATTTATTAATGGATATTCTAGAGACTTTATTATAAGCGAATATGGCATTATTAATGGTTATGTTCTTCCTATTTTAATCTTACCAAGTTTTTTTACTGCTTCGCTTTCAAGTGTTTTAATTCCAGTTATATCTGAAGCATATACAGCAGGAAAAATAGAATATGTAAAATCTAAACTAAAACAAGCGATTTCTATTTCTTTTATTATTGGTCTTATTTCAACATTAGTAATTATTTTGTTTTCAAAACAAGCATTAAGTATCATGTACAAAACAACCAAAGGCATTAATTATATTAAGCTAATGGCCCCTATATTTATCCTTTATTATATTGAAATGCCAATGAGTGCTTTTTTACAAGCAACAGGGTATCCTAAAAAAGCAATGTATGATAATTTGATAGGTGTTATTTTAAAAATAATCATCATATTTATATTTGGATATTTAAAAATTGGACTCTATAATTTAATATTTGCTATTTTAATAGATGTTATAATTGTTACTTTCTTACATTATATTAATACTCAAAAAATAATTAAAAATTTTAAAATAAAAAATGTTTAATTTTAAACATTTTTTCTATAATCTTCAACTATTATATTTTTATATTTTTTAGTAAATGATTTTATAATATCCATCATGCTATACCCTTTATTAGCAAGGGCTTTTGCTTTATTCATACACATAATATTTTTAGATGTATTACTATTACACAACATATAACCAACTGTTACAATTTTATGATTATTATCTTTAATTACGAGCCCTTCAGTTTCAGCAACGATACTTTTTAATAGCTTCTGATAACTTTCGCTTGGTTTTTTCTTCCAAACAGAACGATTAGCAGTAGAAGTAGCAACATTACTATAATTACTTGGCCATGATGAATTTTTAACAACAAAGGTCTTATTTGAAACATTTTTGTTTCCTGGAAATGTTGTTACACGATTGGCACATTTTTTTGCAGTATAGTATGGTTTCTTACTATTTTTCTTAAGTGAATAATTAATACAATCATTAAACATGGATATTGTTTGTTCGCGGTAGCAACCTTTTTCAGGGTCACACCAATTTTGATCACTTGAACAACTTTTAATTGATATATTATTATTTATATCAGCAAATTTTCCCCTCTTTAAGCTATAAGTCCTAGCAAAAATAACAAATGCTTTTAAATATTCAATATTTGTATTTTTAGTAGGACTTTCCTCACCATATAAAACTCCTGCCAAGTATTCTTCAAGCGGAATATTTTTAGCAATTGTTTTATTTCCAAAGCATGTTTTAATATCAACATTAACATCATCTTTATTGCTCGGAATAAGAACAAAAATAAGAATGAAAATTGCAATCAACTCAAAAACTATATATAAATTGTATTTATTTTCAAAAAATTCTTTTAAATATTTAGATACTTTTGTTAACATAAATTACCTCTCAAATGCTTAATAATATAACATAAAAGAGAATACTAAGCAATAAAAAATTAGGTTTTACCTAATCTTTTATTTATAACATCCTACTGTTGCATTTGGATATTTGGTTGTATAAGCTTTAATTAATTCTTCTGCTGTATATCCTTGATTTGCTAACTTTTCTGCTGTATCTGGACACAATGTATACTCTTTAGTTGTACTTGGGCACATTTCATAATTAACATTGGCAGGATTACCGTTTGCGTCTTTAATAATTAAACCAGCTGTTTCTTCAACCATTTTTTTATAAAATTCATACCTTGTTTTATCTAAAGATGATTTCCAACGAGAAGTAATATTTTTAGAAGTAGCCTGTTTTGTTAAGTTAGATGGCCATGAAGAATTATTTATCGTAAACGATCTATTTGAAACATTACTAGAACCTGGGAAAGTTGTGACACGATCAGCACATGTTTGAGCTGTACTATTCCCATAATAAGGTTTTGATCCACTACTATTTGTAGTATTAAGCGAAAAATTAACACAGCTATCAAACATTTCTTGGGTTTGATTACGGTAACATCCTTTTTCAGGATCACACCAGTTTTGATCATTTGAACAACTTCTTAAAGAGTTGTTTTTGCCATTAAAATAACCACTTCGATTTAAAGTATAAGTTCTTGCAAATATTAAAAATGTTTTTATATAATCTTCACTATCAGTTAATGCAGGGTCTTCTTCTCCATATAAAACGCCAATTAAATACTCTTCTAAAGGAACACTACTTTTTATTATATTTCCATTAAAACATGTTGATATATTAATATAAGCATCATTTGAATTACATTGACCAGATGATATAATACCTTTCTTTTCAACATTACATTCAATGGTTGTTACATTATCAGTTATATCTTTAATGTCTACACTGACTTTTTCGGCTTTCTTATTTGCTTCATATTTATTTGAACTAATGTAATTCAATTTTGATCCATCAATTGTATAACTATAACCTGCTATTCCCTTATTATCTGAAGCTGTTACCTCAATACTTGTTTTTGATGATGTCACCACTGCATTACATGTTCCACTTGGTGGAATATTGTCAATAGTATTGATTTCAATTTCTTTAATATATTCATTTTTATATCTATCATATATTCTAAATTTATAAATAGTATTTGCTGTTGCT
>CACXGO010000017.1 GCA_902767245.1 uncultured Erysipelotrichaceae bacterium | reverse complement strand
GTCCAGCATATATCAATATTTGCAATCTGTGTGATATATTTGCTGTTGTTGGCACAGTAAGAGTATAACTTATGTTACTTCCAAAATCTATATCCTGTCGTGCCAATAGCGTGGTTGAAGCATCAGGATCATATACAATTGAAGTAAATTTGGTTGCACTTCCACTTGTTAATGTTGCACTATCCATTGTAATTACATATGTTGCACCTGGTACTAAATTATATTTTATAACTCTACTGTTATAATTTGCTGTTGATGCAGCAATGGCAAGATTTCCATATACCAACGTTGAATACCAACCATCAAATGCATATCCTGTCCTTGTTGGTGTTGGTAATGTTCCATATGTTGAATTATATGTTACATTCTTTGTTGCATTAGAATATCCATCACCGTTTGAAATTATTGTCCATTCTGATGTTGTTGGAATTGTTCCACCATTTCCATCTAAGCTTAATAAATATGTTGCATGTACCGCTATATTGTAAGTTTGCATTACAGATCCGTCTGAATACTTAACTTTTATCTTCACATCGCCACTTGTTGTTTTACTTGTTACTGTTAGTGTATATCCATTTGCTGCAGTTGCTAATGAACATGTTGCTAATGTTGAACTTGATGTTTCACATGTAAGCCCTGTATAGCTTGTAGTTATTGAGTATGTCTTTGTTTCGCTCGGACCAAATGTATCTGAAGTAACTAAAGTATATCTTGATGATTTATTACCAGCAGCATCTTTTGCATGCACATATTTACCACCACTTGTGTGTGTAATACTCGGTAAACTATAACTACTTGTATTTGTTACTGTTATCCATTCTGATGAATCATCTGCAGGTGCTGTACTTGATGTGGTTACTGCATATGCTACTACTCCTGAGCCTGCATCTGTTATTGTTCCTCCTATTGCACTTCCTGTATGTGTTAAAACTATCGTTGGTGCTACTGCATCTACTGCTTTTGAATATAATGTTGTATTTGAACTTACTGTGTAACTTGCTCCATATGCTACTGCATTTTGAGTACAATCACTGTTTGTATACCAACTTCCATCTACAGAATAACCACTGTTTGCTGTTGGTGTTGGAAGATTTATACTATTTCCATTTTTTACTATTACATATGCTGGACTTACTGTTCCATTTGTCATATTTAATGTTAAACGATTATATACTATAGTTTGTGTCGTTACATTACCAGATCCATCTTTTACTTTTAAATAATATGTCCCTTCATTATTTACTGTTTGATTTATTGTTGTACTTGCTACTGGTGTTATACTTGTGTAATCATTATCACTTGGATTACTATTCGTTCCAAAATAATATGCACTTACATTATTATCATCTGATAATGTAAATGTTGATGTTTGTGATGTCGCTACATTATTTGTTGAACTTATACTTGCATTTGGACCACTTGTATCAAAGTTGATTACTTGTGTATATGTTTTTGAATATGGTCCAGTTACTGTTATTGTTACTGTTATGCTATTTCCTGTTGGTCCACTTATTGCAATAGCATTTGTCTTACTTGATAAGGCATTTACTGTGTATGTTGTTGGACTTGCTGAATCAATAGTATATGTTGGCGTATTATTACTAAAACTTAATGTATATGTCAAATTATAATTATTTGGATTTGTCACCGTTAAATTTACTAATGAACTATTATTTGCACTTGGGTATATACTCTTATCTAAACTATATGTTATATTCGTGTATGATTTTGTAGTAAATCCAACATTTGTATTTACTGACTTTGAATAATAAGCAAATACCTTTGAAGCACCAAAAAAACTAATGGCAAATACCACTATTAAAATTGTGAAAATATTTAATTTCGTATTAATTCGCTTGTCAAAATTCATACTTCTCACCATTAATTCGACATATTTTGCTCGTGGAAGATAAAAACTTCCGTGAACCTTTTCTACCTTTATATTAATAGTATAACACATTTTTTGTATTTTAATAGACAAAATTCGAAAAAAAGTGCAATTTTTTGATATTTTTTTTATCTTCTTTTTAATAAAAATTCGTAGAAGCTTTTATATTCTACGAATTTTTTCTTTTTTTAATTTCATTAATTTTCTTTTTCCAACTCTTTATATGCAATCTTCCCAATTAAAGTTCTTGGTAAAGATTTTCTAAATTCCAGATATGTAGGCATTGTATATTTAGCAAGATTTTTGCTGCAATGTAATAAAATATTACGTTTTAGTGCTTCGCTTGGTTCATATCCTTCTTTTAATACCACATACGCTTTAGCAACTTGCATCTTATGAGGATGACTAACACCAACAACCGTTGATGTCAAAACCGCCGGATGTTCATTAATTATACTTTCAACATAGGATGGATATATATTATACCCCGACGAAATAATAACTCTTTTAAGTCTTTGTTTAAAATAAACAAAGCCATCTTCATCCATACTTCCTATGTCACCTGTATGTAACCAAACTCTTCCATCATCATGTGTTCTAAGTGTTTGCATAGTTTCATCAAAATTGTTTAAATATCCCACCATAACAGTCGGTCCAGAAATACATATTTCACCATCAGTCCCAATTGGTGCTTCTTCATGAGTACCATTAATAACTATTTTAAAATATGTATCCGGAAAAGGAATACCAATACTTCCTTTTCGATATGCATTTATTGGAGTTAAACAAGTAGCTCCAGCACTTTCTGTCAAACCATAGCCTTCTCGAAGTTCTGTAAGACATCCATGCTCATGTAAAAATTTATCAACACGTGCTTTAAGTGAAGGATTTAAAGAATCTCCACCACTAATTAATTGAGTAATACACGAAAGTTCCTTTTTACCAAGTAAAGATTTAGATAAACTATCAAACAATGTTGGTACTCCAACCACAAAGTTTGGTTTATATTTTCTTATTAATCCCACAAATTTTTTTGAAGAAAAATCTGGTATTAGAATACATTTCATCCCACAAAATAGTGGTGTATGAATACAAACAGTAAGACCAAAGCCATGAAAAATAGGCATTATTGACAATACGGATTCTCCGGCTTGGCTTTGACACATTGCACTAGCTTGCTCTGCCATTGCATTGAAGTTTTTATTTGATAGCATAATTCCTTTAGGTGTTCCAGTTGTACCTCCGCTATAAAGAATTACTGCTACACTATCTGAAGATTTATGACATTTATAATTTCCGGTATATTTTTTACCTAAATCAATAAATTTCTTCCATCCTATTATATTCTCTCTATCTATTTTAACCTTTATTTTTCGACCTTTTGTTAACCAATAAAGAAATGTCATTGAGTGTCCAAAATCTTGTGCTGCTGACACTACAACCATTTTTTCTACTTTGCTATTATCAATAACAGTCATTATTTTCGAATAAGAAATATCTATTGTTACTAAATATTTACTGTCTGAGACATTTAAATAAAACTCTATTTCCTTTTCTGCCGATAAAGGATGAATCATATTGGCTATTGCGCCAATCATATTAACAGCGTAAAAAATAATTAACCCTTGTGGTGTATTCGGCATACAAATAGTAACACGATCATTTTCTTGAACACCCCAAGCTTTTAAAGCTTTAGCAGCTTCTTCTATCTTTTTATAAAATTCTTTATATGTGCAAGTAATACCATAGTATTCATATGCCGTCAAGCTTGCATATTTATTAGCTGATGACTCTATCATTTCAGCAATTGTTCCTTGAAAATAATTAATGTTTTTGGGAACATCATTATAAAATTTCGTCCATGGTGCATTTAGTGATATTTCATTACTATTTTGTAATTTCCTTTTAAATATTTTTTTCACTGGCAATTCCCCCTAATTTTAAGTTTTATATAACATGCCCTTATCATTCTTTATAATAAAATCTACTATAATGATAGCACATTGAAGACAAATAGTAAAATTTTATTTAAGCCAAATAAAAACTAGTCAATCTTTGACTAGTTTTTGGAAATAAAGAAATTACTTATTAACGATTTCTTTTAATGCGCTACCAGCTTTAAATCCAACACTCTTTGAAGCTTTGATTTTGATAGTTGCTCCAGTTTGTGGATTTCTACCAGTTCTAGCAGCTCTTTTAGATATTTTGAAAGTTCCAAATCCAGCTACTGCAACATTATTTCCCTTTTTAAGTTCTTTCTTAAAAAGATCAAATGTTCCATTGAAAACTCTTTCTACATCAGCTTTTGTTAATTTTGTTTCTTTTGCTAATGCAGCAATCATTTCTGCCTTCTTCATACCATTCACCTCCGTATTTCTACAAGACAATTATAGCATACGTAAGTAATATATAGCAAATTTTTAATAAAATTCTTAAAAAAAATTACAAAAATGTAATTTTTTAACCCAATAACAGCTTAAATTTCTTACCCAGTAGCTCTAAAAATGTTATCTTTTTAATATCTTCTTTGACAGTTAAATTGATAGTTTCATAATCATTATTAATTTGAACTTTAACATTTCCAATAATATCTCCTTTTTTTATTGGTGCAACAACCTTATCAATTGCAACATTATATTTTACATTAGGTTTTTGATCCAACTTTTTTTTCAAATATGTTACTTTTTTGATTGGTATTAAATCAATGCTTTCAATTATTCCCTTTTCAACTTTAACATTTTTCAATACTTGATTTTCATCAATTGCAATTCCAAGTTCATACTGTGAAAATGCATAATTAAGCATTTCTGTTACTTCCTTATTGCGAATTTCACTTGTTGGTTCATCCAATACAATTGCAATTATACGCATATTATTTTTTTTAGCCGTTGCAACTAAACAATATCCAGCTGTATTTGTATATCCTGTCTTTAAACCATCAACGCCATCATAGAAACGGACCAATTTATTTGTATTTACTAACCATAATTTCCTTGAGGTATTAGCCCTTAAATAATCTTCATAAATAGATGTGTATTCAAACACTTCTTCATGTTTAACAATCTCTAATGCAATAATAGCAAGATCGTTTGCTGTAGTATAATGTCCTTCAATTGTTAACCCATGCGGATTTTTGAAAACAGTGTTTTTTAAACCCAATTCTTTAGCTCTCTTATTCATTAAGGCAACAAAATTTTCTTCTGTTCCTGCAATTTGTTCGGCTAAAGCAACAACGGCATCATTGCCGCTTGCAACTGCGATACCTTTAAATAAATCGCGTACGCTCATTTTTTCATTTTCTTCCAATAATATTTGGCTTCCTCCCATACTAGAAGCATTTTTACTAACTGTTACGATATCATCCCATTTAATAATTCCACTATCAATTGATTCTAAAATAATTAACATTGACATCATTTTAGTTAAAGATGCCGGTTCTAATTTTTCATTTACATTTTTAGAAAAAATAATTTCCCCAGTACTAGCTTCTAAAAGCATTGCTGATTTTGCATTTATAGCAAGTTTTTCTTCTGCCTTAACTGGTAGTATTAATATAAATGTCATTAAAATTAATAAAATTTTTTTCAAAATTATTTCACCTCAACTAAATATATGAAAAAAGAATAGTAAAATTACTATTCTCTAATTATTTTAATTGATACCAATTATTTCCGTATTCAATATCAACTCTTAGTGGAACATCAAGTTCAAAATTATGTTCCATAATTTCTTTCATAATTTCCATTATTTCTTCTTTTTCATTATCCAATGCATCAAACACAAGTTCATCATGAACCTGTAAAATCATTTTTGACTTTAAATTCCTTTTTTTGATTTCAAAAGCAATTTTAACCATAGCCATTTTTAAAATATCTGCTGCTGTTCCTTGTATAGGTGTATTTAACGCTATTCTTTCGCCACTACTTCTAATCAAATAGTTTTTATTACTTAATTCTGGAATATTGCGTTTACGTCCAAATAAAGTCTTAACAAAACCATCTAAATGAGCTTGTTTAATTACTTCATCCATATAAATTTTAATACCTGGATATGCCTCAAAATAGCCATCAATAAATTCCTTGGCTTCTTTAACTGGAATATTTAACTGTTCAGCAAGTCCAAAACTGCTAATACCATAAACAATACCAAAGTTAACTGCTTTTGCCATTCTACGCATATCTTTAGTAACTAATTCTTCTGGGATTTTAAAAACATCACTTGCTGTTTTAGTATGAATATCTTTTCCTTCTTTGAAAGCATTAATTAATACTTCGTTTTTAGCCATATGTGATAGAACTCGCAACTCAATTTGGCTGTAATCACCACTTAAAATAACGGAGTCTTTACTTGGAACAAAAGCTTTTCTTATTAATTTCCCTAGTTCACTTCGAATTGGAATATTTTGTAAATTAGGCTCAATTGATGACAACCTCCCCGTTCTTGTCAATGTTTGAGTATAAATTGTATGGATTTTGCCATCCGACATTATTGAATCAATTAATCCTTCAATATAAGTTGTATATAATTTAGTAACTGCTCTATATTCTAAAATTTTATCAACTATTGCATACTTTCCTTTTAGTTTTGTCAAAACATCAGCACTGGTTGAATATCCATTACTATTCTTTTTCCCATGAGGTAAATTAAGCTTATCAAATAAAATTTCTCCAAGTTGTTTAGGAGATGAAATATTAAATTCACATCCTGCTAGATTATAAATGTCTCTACTTATCAATTCTATTTTAATCTTTAATTCTTCGCCCATCTCTTTTAATGTGTTTTCATTCACATGAACTCCATTATATTCCATATCACCTAAAACATATGCTAGTGGATGTTCCATATCATAATATAGCGATTTCATCTCTTCTTTTATTAATTCTTCATTAAACTTTGAATATGTTTCAAAAATGAATTGGGCTTTTAAAGAAGCTATTTTTGCAATTTCATTAATAGTAGGCTCATTATATTTACCATTTTTACCATAAATGTTCTCATAAAACGGAATATCATATCCAATACTGTTTGCAAGATTAGCAATATCATCTTTCAAATTATAATCAAGTAAATAGGCTGCTATCATCGTATCAAATACAATATTATTTATTTCTAAATTCTGCCATTTCAATGCTACATACATTTTCTTTAAATCATAAGTGTATATATTAACTTTTTCTAAAAATGACAAAGTTGTTAATGTGTTAGCAGGAATAAAATAATTCTGTTCGTCATTATAGATGGCCATTCCAAGTATCTTAGCGGTATGATAATTTTCACCTAGTAATTCTAAATAAACAGCACTATCTTTAGAGATGTTTAAATCTTTTAAGTCTTCTACTATTTTAACATTTGAGTTCAATACAACTTTTTTGGTTGATTTTTTTATAAAAGAATAAAACTCCAAGTCTTCATAAATGTTATTTAATTCCTCAGTTGGACCATTATATCTAATTTCATCTAAATTAAATGGTATAGGAACTTCTTTAAAAATTGTTGCAAGTTCATAACTCATATAGGCATTTTCTTTATCTGATAATAGTTTTTCTTGCATTTTTGGTGTTAGTGCAGAAATATTTTCATAAACACCATCTAGAGTTTTGTAGTCTTGAAGCAACTTTAATGCCGTTTTTTCCCCAATTCCTTTAACACCAGGAATATTATCTGAGGAATCACCTTCTAATGCCTTTAAATCAACTACTCTTTCCGGTTCAATTCCGTATTCTTCAAAGAATGTCTTTTTATTATATCTAACATAATCTTTTGATTTTAACATTTTCATTTCAACTGCATCACTAATTAATTGTAACAAATCATGATCACTACTAATTATTGTTGCATCAAAATTTTTATCAAGGTCACAATAACGAGCAAATGTGCCAATTATATCATCAGCTTCATAGTTATCAATTTCATAGTATTTGATGCCCATAGCTGATAATAGTCTTCTAGAGTATGGAATTTGCATTTTTAGTTCGCTTGGTGTTTCCATTCGCCCACTTTTATAATCAGCATATTTAAGGTGACGGAATGTTTTACCTTTATCAAATGCAACCATAATATATGTTGGTTTTTCTTCATTAATTATCTTATTCATCATATTAGCAAAACCAAATAAAGCATTAGTTGGAAAATTTTTTGAATTATGCATAAAATTTCCATTGTATGCTGTTGCATAATAACTTCTAAATAAAAGGTTGTTTCCATCAACTAAAATTATTTTTTCCATCATATCACCCAATAAAATTATAACATTTTTTAGCCAAATTAAAAAGTTATTCTTAAATTAGAATAACTAAAAACTATTATTTTAATTCTGAAATATTTAAAACCAATAATTGACTGATTTATTGATAAATAAAAAAGCAATTTTTAAAATTCAAAATTGCTTTTTATGTTCTCAAAATAAACTTAATTGATTTGATTCATCCATTCCATCAAGTATTCCTAAAGAACGCATTGTTTCAATAATTGTCTGAGAAACTTTACCTCTTTTTTGTAAATCTTCAACGCTAGAAAATGGGCGAATTTCTCTTTCAGCTACAATTGTTTCAGCTACAGTATCTCCTAGTCCATCAATTGTTGAAAATGATGGATACATTGTTTTATCATCTTTAACTGCAAATGTCTTTGCCTCACTTTTATTGATGTCAATTGTTGCAAATTTAATTCCTCTTGCAGTAGCTTCTAAAGCTATTTTTAATGTTTCTAAAACAGATAGTTCTTTGGTCGTTGCATCTTTTCCTTTAGCAGCAATTTCTTGCATTTTGTTTTTAATTGCATCATAACCTTTACACATAGTTCCAATATCATAATCAGTTATACGCGAAGAAAAATAAGTAGCATAATAATAAACTGGTTTATGTACTTTAAACCATGCAATTCTAAATGCACTAATAACATAAGCAGCTGCATGAGCTTTAGGAAACATATATTTTATTTTGCCGCATGAATCAATAAACCAATCTTCAATCCCTGCATCTTTCATTGTTTTTTTGTGTTCAATCCAAGCATCAGGTTCTTTACTTGCTTTACCTTTACGCACAAATTCCATTATCTTAAATGCTTTAATTGGTGCAAGTCCGTGATACATTAAGTAAACCATAATATCATCACGACAGCCAATTACTTCTTTAAAAGGAACAACTTTATTTCTAATTAATTCTTGGGCGTTACCAAGCCATACATCTGTACCATGTGAAAGGCCTGATATTTTAATAAGTTCAGAAAATGTTGTTGGTTTTGTATCAACAAGCATACCAATAGTAAACTGTGTCCCAAATTCTGGAATTCCTAAAGTTCCGGTTGGACACATAATCTGTTCCTCGGTTACTCCAAGTGGCTTTGGTGATAAAAATATTGCCATCGTTTCTTTATCATCTAATGGAACATCGGTTATCGTTATTTTAGTTAAATCTTGCAAATAGCGAAGCTGAGTTGGATCAGAGTGGCCTAAAATATCAAGTTTTAATAAATCTTGATCAATTGCATGATAATCAAAATGGGTTGTTCTCCAAGCTGCAGTTTTATCATCAGCTGGATATTGAAATGGTGTAAAATCAAACACATCACGATAATCTGGTACTACTACAATTCCACCAGGATGTTGGCCGGTAGTTCTTTTAACACCCGTACAGCCAACTGCTAATCTTTCAATTTCAGGCGAACGTTTTTTTATTCCCCTATCTTCATAAAAACCTTTAACATACCCATAAGCTGTTTTATCTGCCACTGTTCCAATCGTTCCAGCACGATATACATTATCCTCACCAAATAACACTTTTGTATAATTATGAGCATCTGCTTGATTTAAATCAGAAAAATTTAAGTCAATATCTGGAACTTTATCGGCATTAAAACCAAGGAATGTTGCAAATGGCATATCTTGTCCATCTTTATACATATTCTCCCCACAAATAGGGCATTTTTTATCAGGTAAATCAAATCCACTCGAATAAGTAGCTCCTAAAGATTTGCCGTTTTCATCTTCAAAAATACTATGCTTACAATTTAAACAGCGATAATGAGCTGGTAGTGGATTTACTTCAGTAATACCCATCATAGTTGCAACAAATGACGAACCAACAGAACCTCTGGATCCAACTAAATAGCCGTCATCATTTGAATGTTTTACAAGTTTTTGGGCAATTAAATAAATAACATCAAAGCCTCCACCAATAATACCACCTAGTTCTTTTTGAATCGCTTTTTCTAAAGCTTTATCATCTAAAGAAGAATCCTTTTCTTTTAGATTATTACCGATTAACTTCTTGACGGCATCAAAGCCTTCGTTTATAACATTATGTACCATTTCAAATGTTTTAGCTTCAACATTTTCACTTGTTTCTTTTGAAGCAACTTCTTTACAAGAACGATATACCGCATCCCCATAAAGTTCTTTGGCAATGCGTTCTTCAATATTAAGTGGAAGTGGATCACCATACCAAGATTTTGCTTTTTCATAAACTAAATCAGTTGTAGTTTTTTCACTATTTGGAATAACTGGAGAATATGGTTTATCTGGAAACTCAATAACCTCATAGTCTTCACACATATTAAGTATTTTATAGGTATTATTAATTACAACATCTTCACGAACATCAGATTCTAAAAAGTTAAATTCTTCTAACATCTCATCTGTTGTTCTAAAATATTGTGGTGGAATACGATTATAACCTGGCTTGTTTAAATAACGAGCTAAAGGATGTCTTCCCTTACCAGGAACATTTTGATTAACAATGAATTCACGATAAATTGTATCTTCCTTAGAAATTGTATGGGCATCGCTGGTTGCAACAACAATTTTTCCAATTTCTCTAGCACATTTCACAATTTTTTTCAAAGCAAAAATCAAATCATCATAATTAGATATATCATGGCTGAAAACTAAATGCTCATAATTTGAAGGTGGTTGAATTTCAATATAATCATAAAAACTCATCGCTTCTTTTAATTTTTCTTCTGTTTTAGTTAATGCAACATCAAAAATCTCACCATTCATGCATCCACTACCAATAAGCAAATCTTCACGATGTTCATTGATAACATGTTTGGGTATTCTAGCGCTTTTTACTAAATATGTTGTGTTAGCATAACTAATAAGTTTAAATAAATTTTTTAAACCTTTTTTAGTTTTTGCAATCATATTTACATGATGCTCTTTAACAATTTCATTTATTTCACTTTCTGAAGCTATATTTGCTAAATCATTTAAGGTTTTAACATTTTCAATTTTTTCTAATTGCTTCATCATTTTATAGAAAATACTTCCTGTTGCTTCGGCATCATAGTCAGCACGATGATGATGAGCATTATTTACTTCAGTTTCTTCTTCATCATCATCACTTTTAACATTTTCATCAAATTTTATTTTATAATACTTAGCTAAAGCTGAAAGTCCATGCTTTTTAGCGTCTTTATTAATGGTTTTAGAAAGCATCCATGTATCTATAACTGGGTTTTTAAGTTCGCCCAAATCATATTTATAATAAGCCATTTCAAGCATATTACGGTCAAATGTTGCATTGTGTGCAACTAGTGGTAAGTCTCCTATCCATTCTTTAAATTTAATAGTGGCTTCTTTCTCAGTTAAAGCATCTTTAACCATTTCATCAGTAATTCCTGTTAATGCTGTAATACTTTCATCAATAGAATGCCCTGGATTTATAAGTTCATCAAATCTTTCAATAACATTTCCATCTTTTAGTTTAACTGCACCAATTTCAATCATTGAATCATTAAGTCCAGGATTAAAGCCTGTTGTTTCAGTATCAAATACAACATAAGTTGCTGACATTATATCAACATCATTTGGATTAACAACAATATCAGCAGAATCATACGAAAGTTCAAGTTCAACTCCATACATTCCTTTAAAATATGGAAGATTTTTCATTTCTTCTTTTTTCTTGGCAATTTCGTTATTTAATTCTTCTTTTTCACTATCACTTGCAGTTTTTAATTTTTCTTCGAGTTCTTTAATAATATCTTTATAAGGGGCTTTTAAACCTTTATTGTATTTCCCTATTTCGCCATAAACATGAGGAAAAGATTGACATCCATCATGATCAGTTATAGCAATTCCAGGATGTCCAAAAGCAATAGCCGTTTTTACAAGTGCAACTTCATCAGATACTCCATCCATTTGACTCATCATCGTATGAGCGTGGAGCTCAACACGTTTTTTAGAAGCTGTATCTTTTCTTTTTTCTTCTTTTTTCTCAAAAGTGTTTATATCAACTACTGAAAAAGTAATTTCTTTAGCATATTCATCATATTTAATGGCTCCCCTAAATTTATACCATTTTCCTTCTTTAACATTTTTAGAAAAATATTCAAAATTTTCATCGCCATCAATAAACATCTTGGCATAAATACTATCTGTTTCATCCGTGATTTTCAATGTTACAATGCGAAGTCCTGGTCTTTTTCTTGACTCTATTACTTCAAGTCCAAAAACGCGTGCTTCAACGATAGCATCTTCCATTCCTTTTAAAATTTCTAATGCATTTATTTCATTAATATCTACCGGTACCGTTTTAAGTGGTGTAACTGCAGTATTTTCAATTAATTTACCTAGGATAACACGTTCATCATCAACACGAAAAGTTCTTTTAAAACTTCTTTTTTTGGGTTCTTCAGCAACGGGTATGTCTACTTTAACAGGTATTTCAATTTTACGATTTAAATCAGCTTTTATTTCCTCATTTATCTCTTCATTTAAACTTCTTTCCACCTTTATTTTGTAATCACATTCAAAACCTAAATCTTGTAAAATAGTAACAACTTCACTTAAAAGTAAAGATAGTTCTTTTTTTTCGACTATATTACCAACAGACATTAAAATTAAAGAGTTTTCAACTTTTATAGGATTACTTAAATAATTATTAAGAACACTCTTTTCTTTAGAAATAAAGGAAATTAAATACTTTACATATTGAAGTAAAGTATCATCATCATAAAAATCTAAAATAAATTTTAAATTAACTTCATCTATTTCAAAAAAAGTCTTAGCAAGTAATTCCTTTATTTTTAAATAAATCTCATAATTTATTGGTTTTTCAATTTTTATTTCAAACAAGCATTTGCTGTTATCTCTTTTTTTAGATATATGTAAAAGACTAGCATTTAAAAATAACTCTTTTGTTTTGGTGTCAAGATTTATTTTTTCAAAAAGCTTTTTTAATTTCTCTTCCATACTTCTCACCTATAAGATATTATAACATAATTTATTTTTTATTAAATAAAAAAAGAAATAATTTGTCTTATTTTATAAGCACAAATCTATTTCTTCCTTGCATATCTCTTTTAATAATTGCTTCTTTATTTAAATACTTAAGTGCTAGGCTTTTTAAAGCTTCTCCTTGCTTTTCACCAATTTCAAAAGCAATTAAATATTTTTCTTTCAAATAAGGTTTTATATGTTTTAATATTTCTTCATAATAATATAATCCATTATTATCTGCATATAAAGCTATATGGGGTTCATTATTTTTGACGATATCCATTATATCTTCTTCATATGCGATATAAGGTGGATTAGAAACAACAATGTCAAATTCACCATCTAAAGGTTCAAGTAAATTACCCAGTCTAAAATCTATATTTACATTGTTCCTTAAAGCATTTTCTTTTGCAACTTCTAATGCTTCATTTGAAATATCAGTGGCAACAACATTGCACTTTATTTTTTTCTTTAAAGTAATTGCAATTGCACCTGAACCTGTTCCAATATCAACTATTCTTGGATTATTAAATTCTTTTGCATAATCAATTACTTTTGAAACTAATTCTTCGGTTTCAAAACGAGGTATTAAAACATTTTTATTAACTTTTAAAGTAATGCCATAGAAATCAACATCACCAACAATATATTGAACAGGAATTCCTTTTTTTAGTTTTTCTAAAGCTTCATCAAAATTCCCACGATAATATTTTTTTAAGTACTCTATATCTGACATTATTCTCCTCTTAATTTACGAGCTTGATCTTCGGCAATTAAGGCTTCGATTATTTTATCTAATTCACCTTCCATAACGCGATCTAAAGCATTTATTGTAAATCCAATACGATGATCAGTCACACGATTTTGAGGATAATTATATGTTCTTATTTTTTCACTACGATCTCCAGTACCAATTTTGCTTCTTCTTTCAGCACCAAGTTCATTTTCGCGTTCTTGATTTTTTAAATCATAAAGTCTCGTAGTTAAAATCTTAATTGCTTTTTCTTTATTTTTTATTTGACTTCTTTCAGTTTGTGAATAAACTACTATTCCTGTTGGAATATGTGTAAGTCTTACTGCTGAATCTGTTGTATTAACACCTTGACCTCCACAACCACTACTTCGAGTAATGTCTACTCTTACCTCGCTCATATCAAGTTCAAAATCAAGTTCTTCAGCTTCTGGCATTACTAAAACTGTTGCTGTTGATGTATGAACACGACCTTGAGTTTCAGTTTCAGGAACCCTTTGCACACGATGTGCTCCACTTTCATATTTTAGTTTACTATATACATTTTCACCTTTAATCATAAAACTAATTAAAGCATATCCACCAGCTGCTCCTTCTTGGCTTTCAAGTTCTTCAACTTTCCAACCTTCATTTTCGGCATATTTTACATACATACGATACAAATCACCAGCAAATATATTGCCTTCATCCCCACCAGCAGCACCACGAATTTCAACAATTACATTTTTGCCATCGTTAGGATCTTTAGGTAGTAACATAACTTCGATTTCGCTTTCAAGTTTTACTTTGTTTTCTTCTAAATTATTTAGTTCTTCACGAGCCATTTCTGCTAATTCTGGATCTTTAACCATTTCTTTAGCATCATTTATGTCTGAAAGTAACTTTTTATATGTTTGATAAGCTTCATATGCTTCCCTTAAAGAAGCCTGCTCTTTAGTTATTTCTAAAGTTCTTTTAATATTTGAGATAGTTTCAGGTTGTTCTAATTCATGTTCCAATTCTAAATATTTTTCTTCAATTTTTTTTAATCTTTCTAACATGATATTCCCTTCTTTCGATAAGATTATACTATATTAATTTTTTATAGTAAAGCAAAATTATTATCAAATTAAGTCTTTTAATGTTTATTTTATAATATTCTATGATAAAATTATATTGGTGATAATATGGATATTAAATTACCTCGTTTCATTTATATAATTGGTTTTATAATACTAATCATTTTAATATTCTTATTATATTTGAGATTTATATCAACAAATGGGCTTGTGGTAAAAGAATATAATATTATAAATTCAAAGATTGATTCTTATAACGGTTTAAAAATTGTTCATTTCTCTGATATTCATTATAAAAGTACCATTGATTATAAAGATTTAGAACAAATAGTTGATAAAATTAATTACATAAATCCCGATATAGTTGTTTTTACTGGTGATATTTTTGATAAAAAACTAAAATATTCTGATAATGATATTAAAAACTTAACAAACCTATTTTCTAAAATTAAAGCTTCATATAAAAAGTATTCTGTAATGGGCGATCATGATAATGAAGAAAATTATAAAAAAATTATTAATAATAGTGGTTTTAATGATTTAAATAATAGTTATGACTTGATTTATAATAAAAATTCCAAACCAATTCTAATTGCTGGAATTAGTAGTGGTACTAAAAACATAAATGAAAAATTGTTAGATATCAACAAATATTTATTAAGCGATAAAGCTGATTATATTTATTCTATTCTTCTAATGCATGAACCAGATAATATTGACTCTATTCATGATTTTGATTTGGTTTTGGCAGGTCACTCCTTAAATGGCCAAATAAAACTACCATTTATTGGAGGAATAATAAAAAGAGATGGAGCTAAAAAGTATTATGATGAATACTATAAAGTAGACAAAACTGACTTTTATATATCTGGGGGTTTAGGAACAACTAAAGTTAATTTAAGATATTTTAATAAACCATCAATTAACTTCTATCGAATTACCCAAAAATAAAAAATGCACAGTATTTTAAAAATATTGTGCATTTTTATTTATTTTTTTAGGTTTTTATTCATTTTAATTAAAACTTTTTCTGCTCTATTTTCTGGAATTGAATCCATATCTTTAATGAAACTATTATGAACTTCGCGATTATTGGTAACACTAAATACACTAGCATTTTTAAACTCATATAAAGCATAATAATTTGAAACTTCTCTTAAAGATTGATTAACATATTCAAAAATTTCGCCATTAATTTCAAATATATGATTTCCACCTTCATTTATTCCAAGATAGAAAACACGATACTTTTGAGTTAATGTTAATAATTCCATAAATGGTTCCCCACACTCCAAAGAATAAATGTGCGTACAATCTTTGTCATCATAATAAGCAAATACTGGTGAACCTTCAAAAAATTCAGCATCTTTAGTTAGTTTCTGACTAGCACTTGCTATAAATAACATCTGCCCATCTCTTAATAAAATTTTTGACTCATTCGCTTGAACTTCAAAGTAATTATGTCCATGATTTTCATATAAAAATTTTGCAGAATCTAAACCATCAAATTTACTATTTCCACATATCAAAACTTTTTTAGAATTCTTTTCAGCAATAATATGTCCGTGTTCAACTTTAACACTATCAATATTTTTTTCAATAACTTCGAACCTTGAAATATCTAAAATAAAGCTTTCTTTTTTCTCAGTGTTCACAAAATAATATAATCTATCTTGTAAATGATTGATTTGATCAAATTCAGCATCAATCAAGTGCAATTTGTTTCCAGGAACATCATAATACATTCCCATTTTTCCATCTTTATATAAATAACATATTGAATCACCATTTATGTGTGATGCTTTTTTTATTTCGTCATAATATCCTGGCGCTACATAATGCAAATCAAAGGGTGCATCTCCTTGTTTCAAAATACTTTTTTTGCCATTTTCTTTGATAATATATTGATCTTTACCTATTGGTTCTAAATCTTCACATTTCTGCCAAAATTTGAATTTACCATTAGAAAAGCAATGAATTATTCCATTTTTTGAGTAAAATTCATAAGATCCATCAATTTTTATATCATCAAACTCTTCTGTTTTAAAGTTATCACTTGGTATATAACGATACTTTGTTCCACTTTTATTAGTAACTATTAAATCATTCGTAATTTCTTTAACACTATCTACTGGAATAATTTCTTTAGTTCCACAATATAATCCATATCCTTCCACATTTTGCACACGATATAAATCATAATCCTTATTTATTAAATCAACATCATTAAATTCAACTTTATGGTCTGTTTCTAATGAAAGAATTGAATAATATCCTCTAACACTATCATAGTATAAAGCATTATGTCTTTCACTTACATCTATAAATAAAACATTGTTAGCAATTCTTTCGCCAGATTTCAATTTTACAATTGTTCCTCTATTAGTTGTTTGATCAACTAAAAGCAAATTATCACTTACTTGTAATGCGCGAGCATTGAAATATGCTGGGCTTAAAAATATACCTCTTTTTTTGTCATATATTGCTTCTCTTGTACCATCAACAATAGCAATTGCAATATTATCTTTTCCAAATAACATAAGCGGATTACTATCTTCAATAATTGTCTTTTTCATAAATACCTCCTAGTAGTTAATTATTATAAACGATTAATTTTTAAAATACAACATAATTTATAATATTTAAATATAAAAATGATAATAATAATAGAAGTGATAAATATGTTTAAAAGTCTAGAAAAAAATTTGAATAAAATTAAAAAAATAAATCCTAGTTCTGATTTAATAATCAGATATTTAAATGTCAAAAATAAAAAAATGGCATTTTTGTTTTTTGAAGGAAATGTTAGTGATGACAAAATTAGTGCTTATTTTATGAAAAATATTGATCTAATTATTAATTTTGGAAAGCCAACTCTTTTAAACAATTTATTTGACGAATTAAAAAATCAAATTCCTAATAGCAATTTAAAAATTGTTCAAAATTTTGATGATATTTTTTACTATCTATCTAGTGGTTTTACTCTTATTTTTATTGATGAAATTAACAAATGCATTGCAATTGAAACTAGGGCCAGTTTAGATAGAAGTGTAAGTGAACCTACAACTGAAGTAACTTTTAAAGGTCCTAAAGACTCATTTAATGAAAACCACAATGTAAATATTGGACTCATTAGAAAAAGAATTAAAGATGAAAACTTAATAATGGAAGAAATGAGTATTGGAAAAAAAACTAAAACTAAAACAACAATTTGTTATTTAAATGATAAAACTGATAAAAGTATTGTTGAAAAGTTAAAAATTAGATTAGAAAAAGCAAATGTAGAAGCGATTATTGATAGTGGAAATGTGAAAAAAATAATTGGAGAATCAACAAAAACTAACTATCCTTTAATAAAAAGTAGCGAACGTCCAGATACTGTTTGTCAAGCATTATTACTTGGAAAAATATGTATAATTGTTGAAAACTCACCATATGTTTTGATTTTTCCAACCTATTTTTTAGATTACTTTAAAACAAGCGAGGATTATTATCAAAAACCATTTAATGCCAATTTTACAAGACTTCTTAGAATCTTTTCTTTTATTTTAACTATACTTACTCCAGCAATTTATATAGCTTTGACAACATTTAATCAAGAAATCGTTCCTGATTCGTTACTAATAAGTCTAGCAAGTCAAAGAGAAGGTGTTCCCTTTCCAACTTGTTTGGAAATCATAATTTTAACATTAACATTTGAAATTTTAAGAGAAAGTGACATTAGAATGCCATCTTTAATGGGAACATCAATAAGTATTGTTGGAGCTTTAGTTTTAGGAGATGCTGCTGTTAATGCCGGAATTGTTTCATCTTTTGCTGTCATTATTATTGCTATTACATCTGTTTGTGATCTTATTTTTTCGGATATTGATTTTATTAATGCCACTCGTTTTTGGCGCATTCTTTTTATAATTGGGGCATCATTAATGGGCCTTGTTGGAATTACTAGTATTTTAATTATTTTCATTACACATTTAGTAAATGCAAGTGATTTAAACATTCCTTTTATGTATGAAATCGTTCCAAGAAATAATAAATCTATTTTTTTAAGCGAAAAAGATGGTGAAAAATGAAAAAAATTTTAATTTTAATCTCTATTTTTTTATTAACAGGCTGTTATAATTACCAAGAATTAAACAATCTTGCAATTGTAAAAGGAGCTTCTATTGATTATCAAAATAACAATTATATTGTGAATTATGCCATTTCTAATGCAAACCAAAATAAAAATGGTGAATTCTCTAATAAAACCGCACTTTTAGAAGGAAAGGGCGTAACAATTAGTGATGCAATTGCTGAAATGAATTTAAGTAGTCCTAAAGAGTTATATATTGGTCATATGGTTGTTTTAATTGTATCTGAAGAAGTAGCTAAAAATGGTATTAATAATGTTGCTGATTTCTTTTTTAGAAATCCAATGTCAAAAAAAACATTTCAAATTATTGTGTCTAAAAATTGCGAAGCTAAAGATGCATTAAAAATATTATCTCCTTTAAGTACTTTTCCAGCCGAAAATATTGCCAAAAACATAACAAGTGAAAACTCATCATTTGTTGTTAATACAACACTTCTAAGTTTCCTTAAAAGTATTAAAGATCCTGGAATTGAACCTATAGCACCATCTATTACAATTGTTGGGAATAAAAAAAGTGGCGAAAAAGAAGACAATTTAACAAGTACCAGTATTGATAATTATGTAAAAATTGAACCATTAGCAATTTTTAAAGATGACATCTTCATCAAATGGGCAGATGAAGATTTTAGTAAAGGTTTAACAATTTTATATAACCAATCAGCAGCAATAAAAATAACTTCCGAATGTCCAAATGGTAATATTGTATTTTCATTAAATAGTTTAAAAATTGATAAAAATTTTAAAATTGATAATAAAATTAACTTTAAAATAAATATTAAAGCAAATACTGAAATTGAAGAAATGAGTTGCAATTATGACTTAAAAAATCAAAATAATTTAAAAGAAATAGAAAAAATATTAGTTAATAAAATTAAAAACATTTTAAATAAAACCATCAATGAAATAAAAGAAACAAAAATAGATTCTATTGGTCTTGGCTTTTATATTTATCAAAATGATTATCAAAATTTTTTAAGAATTAAAGATAATTATATAAATCATTTGGATGTTGAATTTGAAATTGACCCCAAACTACTTAGCCTTGAAAACTCAAATGAAGGGACTGTACAAATAAATGAATAAAAAAGTAAATATTGGTGATACCTATAAAATCATTATTTTTGCATTAACTTATGGAATAAGCTTTTATTATTTAAAAATGCTCAGTAAGCAAAATAGTTGGTTAATAATTATTATTAGTCACATAATTGGTTTCTTATATGTTAAAATGTGTTTAAAAATCAAAGATTCTTATAAAAATAAGAGCATTTTTGAAATCAACAAAATCGTTCTTGGAAATATTGTAGGCACTTTTATTAATCTAATTTTCATGATTATTTATGCTTTCTTAACAATAATTATTTTATGGTATTTAATTATTTTTTTAAAAACAAATTTTTTAGAAAAAACTCCAGTTTTATTTCTTAAAATAATTGTATTATTACCGCTTTTTTATATAATAAATAAAAATAACTTGGTTTTGATTAAATCCAATAATTTATTTATCAATATTATTTTTATATTAACAATTACTGCTATTATTTTCTTATTTCCTCAAATTGAACTAAATAATTTAAAACCATTTAGCGAAATATCAATCAATAATATGTCTTATGCATTATTTGCTTATACTGCTGTTACATTTCTACCTACGCATGCTATTTTAGGTATAAATGACTTAAAATTTAATAATTTTTTTAAATGCACAGTTAAGACATTTTTGCTTTCTATAAGTATAGTTTTATCAACTTATCTGATTCTTGGTAATTCTATAATTGAAATAGTTGATTTTCCTGAATTTTTTGTTTTAAGAAAAATTGGTGTTTTAGCTAATGGAACAAGAATTGATAGTTTAATCATAATTGGTTGGCTTTTAAGTATTTATGCAATAGCTGCAACCTTTTTGCTTTATATAAGAAATTATTTAAAAGTTGAAATTAAATCTTACAAAAATATTTTTAGCTATTTTTTAATATTACTAATTGCATTTTTAACAACTAATGTTTTTAAAAATGTTAGTATTGGTAAATCATTTATTCTTGATTACCTCCCATATCTTTTATTCTTCACATTATTTTTATTAAATCTTATAATTTATACCATATTAAAAGTGAAACTTAAAAAAGTTTCACATTAATATTAAAAATATAACTAAACCAATTATTACTACTATTAATAAAGCCATTATAACTTTTACTAATACCGATGACTTCTCTTCTCCATCTTCATCATCATCAGTAACTTCTAATTTAACTGAATCCGTGAAAAATGTATCTGTTTTAGTTATTGTTGCAACAAGTTCTTGAGTTTCATCAGTATCACTCAAATCCCTAGTTTCACTTAGATCACCATACATGTTTAAACTTAGTTCAGTAGTTCCCATATCTTTCAAGTCTTTTTCATCTGGCTCATCGTCTTCTTCATCTTCTTCAACGACACTTTGCTTTAATATATCTGGATCTATTTTATGATAAGGTTCTGTTTCTCTTTCTTGAGACGCTTTATTTAAAAAAGCATTTATATCATAGTTTTTTTCTTCATACTCTTCTGATTCTACTTTTTCTTCAATATCATCAGGTTTAATCATATTAAGCTCGCGCATTTTCATCTCACGGCGATAAATTTCACGACCCTTTAATAATTCTTTAACCTTATTAATATCAATTTCATTTGTTTGTTCTAAAGAAGGTTTTTCATCTTGAAAATAAGAATCATCAGCATATATTTGATTATAAAGTTCTTGATTTCGAATAACTCTACTATTTGTTTCATCTTGAACATAACGATATTTTTCTGATCTTGTAGTCACTTTGTCACCTTCTACTCTCAATTATATGATAACATAAACCAAAAAAAAAACAAATATTTTATTGCGCTCTAGACACTTTTTGTGTATACTTATTTAAAAGGAGGATGATTATGAAGAAATTAGTTATAGATGAAGACGCTTGCGTTTGCTGTGGAAGTTGTAATGCTATTTGCGAAGCTGTATTTGGATTTTCAGATGAGGGAACTGCATGCGTAAAAGATGAAAGCAAAATTGATGAAAATAAAGAAGCCGTTGAGGATGCAATTAATAGTTGCCCTACAGGAGCTATTAAATTTGTAGACGAAAAATAGGAATGTAAATTCCTATTTTTATTTTACAACCATTCTAGTTGATAAATTGCTTGTGCATGAATAGAACTCAAACGTAAATAAACATCCTGTTTTTGTGTTTCCACCACGAGCCAAGCAATAATTGTTATCACTATTAACATCATAATCAGATTTAGAACAACTATCTGAGTGACTGATAATTGAACTTAGTGCAGCAGGTTCTAAATTATAAATACTTTTTAGAGTTTCTGCACTATCGCTAACCCATTCATCTGCCCCGCCTGCAAGCCCATAAACACCTGTTACATTTCTAGTACTACTAGTTAAAATAGAATTAGCTGAATAGTAAGCATCACTAGTAGATAAAGATGATTTTGTAGTTAATGGTATTATTTTAGGCTCATTAGCAGCATAACCTACATCAACATTTTTTAATAGCCCTGTTTTGCTATCGCCAACTAAAATTTTTTCACTACCCACTCCATATTGACTATTAGCAAGGATTGCTGCTGCTACCCATTCGTAATTATTTACCATGCTTATTGAAGATTCTTTAGTTAAAAAGTTGTAATTCGAACTAATATTAGCAATCTCTGACTTTAAATTACTTTGACTATTAATATATGCATTATATCCATATGTACTTCCCAAAATGGTATTTTTTGTAATTTCAAACTTTGATATCCAAAACCCACTATTATCTTTAAAAGCAGAGTGACTTTCTGAACTTAAGTCCGTAAATGTTACGACATAATCTTTTGAATTTCGAGAATATTTAAAACTTGGAATCCATGTTACAAATATTAAATCTTGTATACTTTCATTAAAAGGAACAATTAATTCTCCTGGTTCTATGTTTTTTAAAGCTGCTAAGTAATCATTTGTAACAATAATTGCATTCGCCCATCTTTTTTCCGTATAGTCATACCAATCCCCATACTTTGAAATATCAGCTTTGACTATATTGTTATTATGATCCCATTTTATAGGAATCATATTAGACTTCAAATTTGGTTTACTAGGAGCGGCACTTGCATTCGAATAACATGTTGATGTTACATCTAAATCATAATTTCCTTGCAAAAATGTAACTTTTATATTTAAATTATCTAAACTTATTTTTTCCTTTGAATTTGCATTTATATCATCAATATCAGATGCACTAAGAATTTTTGATATTTCTAAACAATATACATTTCCACTTTTGCGTTCAAATTTTTCATTGTTTAAATTAACATATTCTTGAGCTGCAGTTTTAATAATTTTTTCAGTAACTTTATCAACTGTACCTTTATTTTCATTTGTTTTTTCTAAAATCGTAGATACTGTAAAAATTCCAAGTAATGATAAAAGAATAATTACTGCTAATAATTCTACTAATGTAAAACCCTTTTTATTCATAAAACCTCCTAACAAGATACATTATACTCAACTAACAATTCTCCATTATTAGTTAATTTTAAATTTATATTAGAGTCATATAGTGCACCATTATTTGATATGTTTTTTGATAAATAATAGGCATTTTGCAAAGTAGCAATCGAAATACATTTGCTTTCACCATCATTAATAATTATATTTTTATCGTTATAATAATCTTTTGCCGCATTAATAATATCATTATTACTTATATCACACTTTACTCCATATTCATATTTTGAGCCATTTTTTGATATTTTAACTAAAGCATCGGACAACAACAATTTGCCTTCGCTATCTTTGATGTCATAAGAAAGTAATCCCTCATTTTGAAGTTCTGAGATTGTAACACAATAATCGAGCTTGCTAATATTATCACGGTTATTATGATAATAATCTTTTGCTGCTTCTATCACTAAGATTTTTGTTGAATCATCTAGTTTATTACTTGCTTCAAAAAAACTACTAATAATATTTGGAAATATTACTAATGAAAGCAATGCTATAATAATAATTACACCTAATAATTCAACAAGCGTAAATCCTTTATTTCTCATATTATCACCACTTTAATTATACAGTTTTTATAGCAAAAAAACAACTAACTATTTAGTTGTTTCTTTTTTAATAACTTCTTTTCCTTTGTAAGTTCCACAATTCTTACAAACACGATGTGGTTTTACATCACTACCACATTTTGGACATGTAGTTGTAGTATTTGCATCAATTTTATAATGTGTACGACGCATTCTACCTCTAGTCTTACTAACTTTTCTAAATGGTACTGCCAATTCAAACACCTCTTTCTCTTTAAAATAAGTCTTTCAATTTACTTAATTCTGAATTTCCTTCTTGTTTTACCTTGTTTAAAGTCCAACCATCACCTTCTAGTTCGGTTTTAGATGCATCTGGACTTACAACATATGTTGGGATTTCCATGATTATATTTTGCCATATAATTGGTAAAATATCAATAGTATTGGTTATATTTTCAATGTTAATTCCAATCTCATCACATAGATTTGCAATTGAATCATTGAGATTAATATCAAAATCATAAGGGACATCTTTAAGAGTTACTGGACAAATAAGAATTGCCGTTCCTTTGATGTTTACATTTAAAATATAATCATCTAAATTACCTCGTGTAATCTCCCCAGTTATTTTAACATCATCAAGAGTTCTAATTTCATCATTTAAATATTCGTCCTTAAAAGAATAAGTTAAATCAATTGAAACAAATTTATCAATTCCGCTTCGCAATCTTGTTAAATCTATGTTCATAAAATCTCCTTGCTAAACGATTATACATAAATATTTAAGAAATTGCAAGTTTTTTTTGCTCTTTTTAACATTTTAATGATATTATATTTAAGAGGTGTTCAAAATGAAAATAGGTATCATATGTGAATATAATCCATTTCATAACGGACATATTTATCACATTGAAAAAATAAAAGAAAAATATCCAGATTCAACTATCGTTTTAGTGGTTGATTCATTTTTCACAGAACGCGGTGATATAAGTGTTTTAGATAAAAAAGCCAAAACCGAAATTGCTCTTAATAACAACATTGATCTTGTAATAGAGCTCCCTTTTTGCTTTGCAACTCAAAGTGCTGATATTTTTGCATATGGGGCTATCTCCATTTTAAATAAGCTTGATATTGATTTACTTATTTTTGGAAGTGAATCTGATAATATTGATGCTTTAAAAGAAACAGCTTTAACTGAACTTGAAGACAAAAATTATGATAACATAGTTAAAGATTTTTTAAATGATGGTGTAAACTATCCAACTGCGCTTTCTAAAGCCCTTAATTTGATAACTGGTTATAAGATTACAAGGCCAAATGATTTGCTCGGAATTAGTTATATTAAAGCATTAATAGTAACAAATTCCAAAATTAAGTCTGAAACAATAAAGAGAACAAACAATTATCATGATTTGACACTTTCAAATATATCAAGTGCAACTGCAATTAGAAAAGCATTAAGTAGTAAAAGTGATATTTCTGAATCTGTGCCTGAAATAACCAAAAAATATGTCAGATTTATTGATGAAGAATTATATTTTAAATTATTAAAACTTAAAGTCATTGCTGATATTGATGATTTAGATATATATCAAACCGTTGATGAAGGAATTGAAAATAGAATTAGAAAATTTATTTATAAATCGAAGTCATTGGATGAACTTACCTTAAATATTAAAACGAAAAGATACACTTATAATAAAATTAAGAGAATGTTAACTCATATCCTTTGTTCATTTAAAAAAGATGATGCTAAAAATCTAGAAATTGAATATTTGAGAGTCCTTGGGTTTAATAAAAAAGGGCAGAAAGTATTAAATAGTGTAAAAAAAGACTTAGATATACCTATATATTTTAATTATAAAGAGCATTTAGATAAATATTTAGATTTAGATTTTAAAGTTGCAACAATTTATGCCGAAATTGTAAATGATCCAACTATTATTGAAGATGAATTTAAAGCTTTTCCAATAAAAAAATGATAAAAATTTATCATTTTTTTTGACATTTTGGGCAAAAATAAGTCCCTCTTCCACCAATAACAACTTTTTCAATAATTGAATTACATTTATGACACTTTTCGTCTTTTCTTTGATGAACAAATAATTTTTGTTGAAATCTACCATGCACACCTTCTTCTGATGTATATGATTTTATTGTGGTTCCACCATCTTTAATTGCTGATTCTAAAACTTTTTTGGTGTTTTCAATAATATTATTTAATTCCTTTTCTTTTAAGTCACATGCTTTTTTATATGGATTTATTTTAGATAAAAACAGTATTTCATCAGCATATATATTACCTATTCCAGTGATAATGCTTTGATCAAGCAAAATTGATTTTATTTCTTTTTTCTTAGTTTTATATTTTTCTTTTAAATAATTAGTAGTTAACTTTTTATCCCATGGTTCTAATCCAAGTTCATTTAAAGGTGCTTTATTAAATGCTTCTTCTTTATTATATAAGTACATTCTACCAAATTTACGTGTGTCTTGATATCTTAAAGACATATTGTCATTAAATATAAATTCAATATGTTCATGCTTATTAAGTTCATCATCTGCTTTTTTATAATTATATTTCCCTTCCATTCTTAAATGGCTAAGTAGATAATAATCATTTAATTCAAATATGAGCCATTTACCACGTCTTTTAATATCAACAATAGTTTCACCGATTAGTTTTTTTATAAATTCTTCTTTAGTTGGATATTCCACTATTTTAGAATAATAAATTTTAACATCTTTTATTTGCTTATTTAAAACTTTACGCTTTAATGCTTCTTTAACTGTCTCAACTTCTGGTAATTCTGGCACTTATTTCACTTCCTTTATTTCATAATCATTAAATAGTCTTGCACATAATCTATAAATGTTAGCATTTATTTTGCTAAAATTTAATTCTAGAAAATAGTATTCATCATCTAATACTATTTTATTTGCAAGGACTTTTCCCATGTTAATATAATTAATTTTGCCAAGATAATTAGTCAAGTTTTTTTCTAAAAGTGGATAATGGGTACAACCTAAGATTAAATTATCTATTTTTTTGCCCTTTAAATACCCTTCTATGGCATTTTCCATCTCAATTGAGTTAATCTTACCTTCTTCAATTAATGGAACGAACAGAGGGCATTCTATTTGATAATCAGTTAAGTTATTAAAAATTCCACTTTTAATTGTATTTGTTGTTGCAATTACAGCAGTATTATCAAGTTTAACTTCTTTTAAAAACTCAATAGTTGGACTTAATATATCATAAATTGGAATATCAAATTTCTTTTTTAAATAATCTAAACAATTTGAACTAATTGTTCCACATGCAATAACAATAATATCAACTTTTTTGTTTAATAAAAATGCAATTATATTACTGCTTAATTGCTCTAATTCTTTTACACTTTTATTCCCATATGGCATATTTAAAGTATCTCCAAAATAAATATAATAATTATTGGGATATTTATCTATTAAACTTTTTAAAACTGTAAGTCCCCCCATTCCTGAGTCAAATACACCTATACGCATAAAATCACCTATTTAATATTATATCATACTTTATTTTTTATTAAAGAAAAAAGGCTTTTAAGCCTTTTTAATTGGTTCAATCTTTTCCTTTCCGCCCATATAAAATCTAAGTACTTTTGGAATATTTATACTACCATCTTCATTATAATTATTTTCAAGTAGTGCAATTAAACCTCTTGGTGATGCAACCACAGTATTGTTTAAAGTATGAACATAATATGTTCCCTTTTCACCTTTAGTTCGAATTCCAAGTCTTCTTGCTTGAGCTTCGCCTAATGTTGAACAAGAACCAACTTCAAAATACTTTTGTTGTCTTGGACTCCAAGCTTCAATATCACATGATTTAACTTTTAAATCTGCTAAATCGCCACTGCAACATTCAAGTTGCCTTACAGGAATATCCATATTTCTAAACACTTCAACTGTATATTTCCACATTTTATTATACCAATCCATTGATTCCTCTGGTTTACAAATGACAATCATTTCTTGCTTTTCAAATTGATGAACACGATAAAGTCCTCTTTCTTCAAGTCCATGTGCTCCACCTTCTTTTCTAAAACATGGTGAATAACTCGTCATCCTAATTGGCAATTCTTCTTCTTTAACAATTTGATCTTTAAATTTACCAATCATTGAATGTTCAGAAGTTCCAATTAAATATAAATCTTCGCCCTCAATTTTATACATCATTGCTTCCATCTCAGGAAAAGACATAACTCCTTCAACTACATTTGCATGAATCATAAAAGGTGGTATTGCATAAGTAAATCCTTTTTCAATCATAAAATCACGAGCATATGCAATCATTGCTTCATGAAGTCTTGCAATATCTCCAATTAAATAATAAAATCCTTGACCACTGGTTCTACCGGCAGCATCTTTATCAAGTCCACCTAAAGCTTCTATAATGTCTGCGTGATATGGAATTTCATATTGAGGTACAATTGGATCTCCAAAACGTTCAACTTCAACATTTTCAGAATCATCTTTACCAATAGGAACACTATCATCAATAATGTTTGGTATTACCATCATCTTTTCTTTTATTTTTTCATTAATATCAGTTTCTTCTGCTTCTAATTTAGCAATGCGCTCACCATAGTCTGCTATTTCTCTTTTAATAGCCTCTGCCTCATCTTTTTTACCTTCACGCATCAAATTACCAATTGAAGCACTTTTAGCGTTCTTATCAGCTCTTAATTTATCTCCTTCTTGTTTTAATTCACGAGTTTTTAAATCAAGCTCATAAACTTCATCAACTAATGGTAACTTTTGATCTTGAAATTTCTTTTTAATATTTTCTTTTACTAAATCGCGGTTTTCTCTTATTAATTTAATATCAATCATTTATATCTCCCTTTCTAACAAAAAAAGACTAATATAGGAGTGCTTACGCGCGGTACCATCCTACTTTAGTCCTTATTTTTAATAACGGTCTCCCGGAGAAGTTTGCTTCTCTCATCCAGAGTAGATTCGCAAAAACATTATGACTAGTTTTCATCAATCACTAGCTTTCTAAACATAATAGTTCAAGTTACTATTCTCTTTCATCGATTTATAAAACAATTATACAATTCTAAAATTTTATAGTCAACATATTGTTATCAATTTTTTTAATAGTTCTTGAAATATTTTTTATTTTAATCTATAATTATTTATAGAGGAGCACAATTTGTGTTACCTTGATTGTTTGTTTATTAGGTTATTTTAACCTAATATTTTTTTATTTCAATGATAAGCAATAGCAGAAGGAAAAGTATTAGAACAATAAGCATCATTATACTTAAAGTGTAATATCTTTTACTCATGGTTACCACCTCCATCCTTCGAAATAAAAATAATCAAGGCAACTTATGCTTCTTAATTACTAACATACAATAATTTTTTTGTTTTCCTTTTTTGTTCACAAAAAAATCAAGATTTCTCTTGATTTCTTTTTTATTACTACCTATTTAATTCATTTAAAACAATATCTTTAAATTCACGTCCACGAACTTCAAAATCTTTATACTGATCCCATGAAGCACAGGCTGGACTTAGCAAAATTACATCTCCTGATTTTGATAATTCATAAGCCTTTTTGGTTGATTCTCTTAAATTATCTAAAACATAACAATCTATATTTAAACTATCAACAAATTCTTTAATTTTATGTTTTGTTTCTCCGTAGCAAACTACAGCTTTGACATTTGCCATATAGTCCTTTAAATCATCAAAAGGAAGTTTACGATCTAATCCGCCAAGCAATAGAATAGTTGGTTTATTAAACGCACTTAATGCTATTTGGGTCGATTTAACATTTGTTGATTTTGAATCATTATAAAATTCAATCCCGTTTAAAGTTGTAACATATTCAATACGATGTTCGACACCTTTAAATTCCTCTAATGTTTTTTTAATAATATCTGTTTTTATTCCTAATTCTTTTGCAACTAAAATTGCACACATCATATTTTCATAATTATGATTTCCCTTTATTATGCATTTATTGGTTTCAACAATTTTTTCATCTTTATAGTAAATAAAGCCATCTTTTAAATAACAATCTTTTTCTCTTTTACTTGAAAAGTAAAGTTTTTTGCTTAAAATGTTTTTACTACCTTCTAAAACATCTTCATTTTCAGCATTTAAAATTGCAATATCATTTTCAGTTTGATGTCTAAAAATTAAGCATTTATTATATTTATAATTTTCATAACTTCCAAAATGATCCAAATGAACCGGACTTAAATTAGTCATAACTGCAATATCAACTTTAAAATTAACAAAATCATGCAATTGATGCCCTGATATTTCTAAAACTAAATAATCTCCCTTTTTCACATCTTTTACAAGACCAGACATTGGAAATCCAATATTACCACCTAAATGAACTGGCAACCCAGCAGCTTTCAAAACTTCATAGATTAAAGTTGTTGTTGTCGTTTTACCATTAGAGCCAGTTATTCCAATTATTTTTACATCTGTTGGAAGTAAATTATATGCAACTTCAAGTTCATTAATAACTGGAATATTAAGTTCAGCAGCTTTCAAGATTACTGGATTATCAAACCTAATTCCTGGATTTTTAACCACAATATCATAGTCACTATCAAGCAAATCTGCTTGCTTGTCTGTTATAATAACTTTAACTCCTAATTTTTTTAATTCTTCTTCTTTTTCTTTATCTTCATTTTTTAAATCCGTTACCAACACTTCATTATTTCTACTGATTAGTAATTTAGCAACTTCATATCCACTTCTGGCAAAACCAAGCACAAATATTTTTTGATCTTTAAACATTTGAATTCTCCTTTATTTTATAAAATATTTCTTTAAGTAATATTTCACATCCAACTTCATGAATTGTACGATTTTCATTTTTTGCATCATCTAAAATATCAATTGCAACTCTTATATTTTTAGGTACTTCTTTATCCTTTTTTAATTGCCTTAAAATTGGAAAAGAAGCATTTAAATTCTTTTGATTACAAGAGCTATTATCGCTTAATATCATTATAATAAACTGATAAAAGCCATCATCAATATCTATCTTATTCTTTCCAAGCGTTTTAATTAAAGATTCAAGACTAACTTCATCTAATTTTTTATTTATTAATTCAATATCTAAACCATCATATACTTTTTCAATATCACTATCTTTTTTTATAATTTCAATACTTTGCAATAACAGAATAATTGCAATTAAACTTTTTAAGCTTGATTTTACATCCAAAGTTTCATAAAAAGTATATAATGCTATTTCTTCAATACTTTTGCTATTTTCAATTAATGGTATTAATTTAATTACTTTTTCACGATTATTATCATATTCTTGATCAGTTTCAATTATTTTTATTTTATTTTCATAATCAATTACAATTGTATTTAACTCTCGCTTTTTATCATCATAATTTTTTACTTCTTTTTGATAATCTTTGTATTTTTGAGTTGATAATAAACGATCAAAATTACTATATTTTTTTTCAGGCTTTTTTAATTTTAATACTTGTTTATTTATTTTTAACTTTTCTGCATTTAAACTCTTTAAAATTTCCTTTTTAGATGGATTTTCATTTAAAAAATCCATTAATTTATTTATTTCTAATTTTTTTATATTAGTTATTAATTTACTCATACATAAAACTCTCTTCTTAATTATTATATCAAATTTATGAAATGTTTTTTAGATAAATTTTAATAATTTCTTCTAACTCACATTCTCTTATCTCTATATCTAATATTTTTATATCTTTAACACTATTAAATAATTCATTTATTTCTCCATTATAAATAAATTCTACTTGATTTTGGTCAAAACTATCTATTTTCATGTTTTTAAGTGGTAATTTAACTTTATTAATATTTTCAGCTTTTATTTTAATCCATTTATAATTTGACTTTAAATCAAAGTCAAAATATTTATTATTTTTTACTAGTACAGCTCTATCACATAGCAATTTAGCATCTCTAATATTATTTAGTTTAACAATTACACATTTATTTAAATTCCTAATAATATTTATCATATTACTTTTATCTTTTTTATTTAATAAAAGTAATGGTTCATCTAATATGATTACTTCTTTCTGGGTAAAAATTGAAACCAAAAAAAGAAGTTTCTTTTTTTCAATAATATTTAGTTCCTTTATTCTCTTATTAATATTGAGATTTAATTCATCAACATATTTATGATTACTGTTTTTTCTTAATAAAGTCTTCACTTTAAAATTAATTTTTGGCAAATTCTCAACATAATTTGCAATTTTATTACTACTTGCAATTTGTTTTAACATGTCATTTTCACTATCTATTAAACAAATTAAACCAAATATTTCTTTTGAAATCTCATATTTATCAACTTTTATCATAGTTTCACCATACTAATTATAACAAAAAAGAGGCAAAATTAAACAATTCTACCTACTTTTTTTATTATTCGAGTATACATGTACGTTTGTGCCTTTGAGTTTACTAGTAGAATATCATTTTTACTTTGATATATACTTTATCTAGACTATTTATTATCTGCATATGTGTTAAAATTTATAATATCCCAAAAAACTTTTTATTTTTTTTCTAATATTCTTGCCATTTTAACACCAGATGCTGAAGCCATCATAAGCCCAGTTGTCAATCCTCCGCCATCCCCTATCGAATATAAGCCTTTAATATTAGTTTCAAAATTTTTATTCACAATTAGCTCATTACTATAAAACTTTATTTCTGGAGCATATAGCAAATTATCTGGATTGGCAAATCCTTGAGCAACAATATCCATTTTTCTTATAAACTCTAAAATATCTGTCATTGTTCGGTATCCAAGTGCAAATGTAATATCTCCAGCAACAGCAGTTTTTAGTGTTGGTTTTACCGAGTTATTCTCAAGCTCTGCTTGCCATGTTCTTTTTCCTCTTCTAATATCCCCCAAGCGTTGAACAATAACATTCCCGATTGCAATTGAATTTGTGTTTTTAGCAATATTTTCGCCATATTCTATAGGCTTGTCAAAAGGATAATTAAAATGATGTGAAACAAGGATTGCTAAATTTGTGTTTTCACTTTTTTTGTCTTTATATGAATGGCCATTTACTAAAGTAATTCCATCATCATATACTTCAGTTGTAACAAATCCTCCAGGATTTTGACAAAAAGTTCTAACTTTATCTTTAAATGGTTCTGGATATCCAATAACTTTTCCTTCATATAAAAGCTCATTAATTTTCTGCATTACTTTATTTGGAAGTTCATAACGAATCCCAATATCAACTGAACCAATTCTAGTTTCTATGTTGTGTTCTTTACATAATTTTTCAAGCCAACTAGCGCCTTTTCGGCCAACAGCAATAACTACTTTCTTAGCAGAAAAAACTTTCTCCTCATGAGTAATTAGATCTTCTGCAATTACACTATTAATTTTACCATTTTTAACACCTATGTTTTTAACTGAAGTATTAAACAACATATCTACTTTATCGCTCAAAAATTCTTCTATTTTCTTGTAAAGTATGTGAGCTTTTTCAGTACCTAAATGTCTTAATGGAATATCTATTAAATTAAGATCTTCTTTTTTGGCTTTTCTTTGAAGTTCAAGTATTTCATCACGTCTTTCAACACCTTCCAAATGTTTGTCAGCTCCAAATTCTAAATAAATATCATCAGTATATTTAAGCAAACTTTTTATTTCTGCTGTTGATAAATACTTTTTTATAAAAGACCCGTCATTTCCACCTAAATAGAAATTATTTTCATTTTCATTATATAAAGATAAGTGATAAGAAAGGAGTTTCCCATCTGAAAATGCTCCAGCGCCACTAAAACCACTAGTTATATTACAACATGGCTTACATTTCAAACATTTACCAGTTTTTTCAATTGGGCATGATCTGTTCTCTATCTTTTTACCTTGTTCAATTATTAAAATCTTCTTCGAGCTTTTCAATTTTATTAACTCTAAAGCCGTAAAAATGCCGGCAGGGCCAGCCCCTATAATTATTACATCATACATACTACTTTAATCACCATTTTAATTATAACAAAAAAATCTATGATTTTCATAGATTTTTTATTCATTTTCTGTATTTTTGCTTTCTACTGGTACGATTTCAAATTTGCCAACTTTTAATTCTGATTTCTCTTCTTCTACTTTTTTTCCACTAAAAATTATATTTAGGAATTTAGAAACAATATCATCTGAAGGATATGCTGATTTATCAACCGCCCCAATTTCGGCAACCCAATATTTACCATCAATATTACACATTAATAATTTTGATTTATTACTATCAGTATAATCAACATTAGCTTCTAAGCAGTCTTTTTCATTATATTTCTTTTCGGTTACATCTGTAATTTTATATTCTGTACTATTTTCAAATGTTTTTTTAATATTTTCAACATTATAGTTTGAGATTTCATTATTTGAATCAACATAAATATGAGCATTACCTTCTACTAAATTTATATCCAAAAACTCTCCTACTGAAATTGTAGAATTTGAATCAAACATAAAATTATGTTCGCCATATCTAACTGTATATTTTTGTTGATTAACCAAGATTACATTTGAATTATTGTTTTGCTTACGACTTTCTTGTAATGAACTATAAATCAAATACCCAACTACAGCTGTTGCAAGTAATCCAACAATTATTCCAATTACAACTAAAAAATTACCATTACCTGCGAGCTCACTATTTGCCTTTGATAATGCTTCTTTTGAGGATTCCTTACTGTCAACATCAGCTTCAACTATAGGAATAGTTGCATTAGTATCATCGCTAATATTAGATGCCCCACAATTTTTACAAAACACTTCACCTGGAGCTAATGGAGCTCCACATATTTTACAATTCATATTGCCCTCGCTTTCTATTCTCTTTAAAGATTATATCATATATTTTATATTAATCAATGCTTATAAAATAATTTGGTAATTTTGAATCTATTTTTATTATTTCCGCACTATATGGGTGATTGAATATTATTTGATTAGCATGCAAAAGCATATATTTGTATTTTTCGGTTCCATATTTTTTATCACCTACTATAGGATTTCCAATATGTTTTAAATGAACTCTTATTTGATTTTTGCGTCCAGTTATTAAATGAATTTTTAAAGCACTATGATTATTATCTTTTTTTATAACCTCATATTCTGTTAAAGCTAATTTCCCACTTTTTGAAACATAAGTAAACAAAGTTTTGGTTTCTTTTAAATATGTTTTTATAATATCATGATTTTTTTTAACAGGCCCGCTTACGAATGCAACATAATTTCTTATTACATTGCTCCAATTGCTTTGCATTTTTTGTTTTGTTTTTTCATCTTTTGCAAATAAAACAATTCCTGAAGTATCACAGTCTAAGCGATGAATAATAAAAACTTTATTTTTTTTGTTTTTCTTTTTTAAATAATCACTTACTTCATGATACAAATTGTTACTTTTTTCATCATCTCGTGCTATTGTTAATTGATTTGCTTTTTTATTTATAGCAATTAAATACTTATCCTCATATAATATATCCAACACTATTTCACCATATTTGAAATTGCAATTAAAATTGCAATTTTACCATATTCATATGTTAAAGATCCTTGTTGATAAGCAATATATGGATCTCTTAATGGGCCATCACAAGAAATTTCAATTGATGATCCTTGTGTAAAACTTCCAGATGCCATTATAACTTCATCATCATAACCAGGCATTAAAGATGGGTATGGTATTGCATGGGCATCAATTGCAGATCCTTTTTGAATTCCTTGACAATATTTAATCATCTTTTCGCGATCTTTAAATATAATTGTTTGTACAATGTCAGCTCTAACATCAGTATACTTAGGTTCAACTAAAAATCCCAATTTTTCCATTGCTAGACTCGTCAAAAAAGCAATTTTAACACTATTAGCGACAGCTAAAGGTGCCATATAAATTCCCTCTAAAAACATTTTATTGGCACCCTGCGATGGCCCTACTTCTTTACCTAGTCCTGGTGCTGTTAATCTTTCAGCTACTAGACCAACTAATTCTCTCTTACCAACAACATAAGCTCCGTTAGAAGCTATGCCTCCACCAAGATTTTTAATAAGTGACCCAACACATATATCAGCACCTAATTCAATTGGTTCTTTATCTTGAACAAATTCGCAATAGCAATTATCTATCATAATTATAACATTTGAATCAATTTTTTTAATAAATTTGATAATCTTTTCCAACTTATCTATATTGATACTCTCACGTGTTGAATATCCTCTTGATCTTTGAATTTCAATCAATTTTACTTTTTGATTTTTTAAAACTTGCTCAATTTTTTCGTAATCAAATTCATTATTCAATAAATCAATTTGCTCGTATTTAACACCAATATTTATTAAAGAACTAGCATTTTCTTTTATTCCAATTACTTCATCTAGAGTATCATAAGGTTTTCCTGTAATACTAAGGAAAATATCGTTTGGTCTTAACAAGCCAAACAAAGTTGTAGATAAAGCATGTGTCCCAGAAATAAATTGATTTCTCACTAAAGCATCTTCAGCTTTAAAAATATTTGCAAAAACACTTTCAATAGCATCTCTACCATAATCATTATAGCCATACCCAGTTGTTGAATTAAAATGACTTTCGCTTATTTGGTTTTCATGAAATGCATTTAAAACTTTCAAGCTATTTTTATAACAAATGCTATCTATCTTTTTAAATGTAGAATCTAATTCTTTTTCGCATTTATCAATTAATTCTTTTATTTCTTCTTTAATCATTTTACTCACCATCTATTCTTATAATGCTTCCGTTTTCATATTTTGAATTTAATATATTTTCAACTATTTCTGCAACTTTTTCTAATGGTATTAAATCTTTTTGGTTTGCTCTTTCCATTTCAATTTTTAGGTAATCTTGATTTATTGCTCTTATCATTTCAGTATTAACCCAACCTAAAGCTATGGCATATACCTCTGCTTTTTCTTTTAAATAAGCAAGACTTTGAGTCAAATTGTTTAAAGCCGCTTTTGAAGCAGAATATGGAATGTTTAATTCGTTATAAGTATCAATACCATCTGTTGAAGAAATATTAATAATCTTACCATTGTTCATGTTTGCATATTTAAATAGCAAAAATGGAGCAACTACATTAACTTCTAATGCTTTTATAAAATCTTCCTTTGTTACTTCATAATAATAGTCATCATAATAATAAGCTGCAACATTAACAATAACATCGACTTTTTTATTTTCTAATAATTGTATTATTTCTTCTTCATTAGTTAAATCTATTTTTTTTATTTTTAAGTTTGCATTTTCAATTTTTTTTATTCTTTCATTATTTTTATGAATACAACCAATAACAAAATAATTAAGACTCAAAAGCTTTTTAATGATTGTAATTCCAATCTCACTGTTAGCTCCTGTTACAATTGCTAATTTCATTATAATTCCTCCAAATCAAGTATATTATACACTATTTTTTTGTTGTTAGTCATATCTTTTTATGTTATAATTAAACTTGAGGTGAAAAATTTATGGAGAAAAAATATTCCATTTTAACAATTATTATTGTTTCAATTATTGTTGCTGCAGCAAGTTCATTAATTACATTGACTATAAGTAAAAAATCTGTTTCAAAGGATTCTGCAACAAATATTAGCGGAAGTTGGTATAATAGTTACGCTAAAAGAACTTTTGTTTTAACTTTAAATAAAGATAAAACTTTTGAATATGGTTATGAAGGAGAAGAAAAAACAAAAGGGAAATATAGTACAACTTCTGATGTGTTAACATTAACAACAGATTCAGGAGCACAAAAATTAATATATGATATTAATAAAAATGTATTAGAAATTGACTCAACTTCTTATTATAATAGCAAGAAAGAAGCTGATAAAAATAATGCTTTCTATTATATTCCAGATGATTATGATACTTCAATGTTCAAATCTATAACAGTTGCTGAAATGATTGAGAAATTTAATAATGGCGAATCTGCTTTTGTTTTAACAGCAAGAGGTTCTTGTGGATATTGTCAACAATTTAGACCAATTGCTGCAAACTCTGTTAAAACACATAATTATACTTTGTATTACCTAAATACAACTACTGTAGAAGATGATGATTATGTCAAAGTTAATGCTTTAGATGCAAAATTTTCTGATTTTGGTTCTACTCCAAATGTTTACTATTTTAAGAATAAAGCTGTAGTTGATGTTCAAGCTGGCTATACTGACGAAGAAACATATAATGCATTTTTAGAACGTAATGGGGTAGCAAAAAAATAAACTTCACATTTGTGAAGTTTTTATTTTATCTGTTTTAAGATTTATATGTTATAATAAATAATGTATGGTGATGTTATGAAAAAATTTTTCTTTCTTTTATTAGCTCTTACGGCAACAAATATAAAAGCTTTAGAAGCTAATATTGAATGTCAAACAGATAATATATCAATAAATAATAAAATTAATTGTAGTTTTATAATAAAAAATTCAGATAAAATTAAAATTAAAAATGTCTCGTTTGAAAATAATGGTAACTTACTAGATATAAAATCGAATTTTAATATAGAAACAACTGATCAATATTATTCTATAAATACTAATTCTGATAGCGAAAAAATTATAATTGCTAATTTTAATTATTTCATGAGCAAAAATAATGAAGAAATAGCTATCAATAATATTGAAGTCAAAACAAACAATGATTTACTAACTATTCCAAGTACATATACAAAATTAGCAATCAATAATGCTGCTTATTTAGATGCTATTTATATTAATAATCAACCAATAAATTTGATGCGAGATATTTATGATTATGAAATAGATTTATATAATAGACCTTATTATTTAGAAATTAAAGCATTAGCTAGCGGCAAAAATAAAGCAAAAAATGAAATACAATTAATCAAATTTATATCTGGTAAAGTCATATCTTTAGAAGTAAGCAATGATAACGATACCGAAATTTATAATTTGACAATTAATTATAATAATAAAGAAGTAAAATCAAATATTGAAATAAAAGAGATTCCATTTTATTTTAATGCTAGTAAAACTTATTATTATTTAGAAGTTGAAAATAACATTGATAAATTAACAATCAATGATGGCGTTTATAATTTAAATAATGGCAAAAATACAATCGACATCATAAGTGACGGAATAACTTATAATTTTGTTATAAATCGTCTTAAATCAAAAGAAAAAGTAAATCTTAATTTCAATTTGAAATCATTAAAAATAGGTAATACTTATTTAAATTTAAAAGAAGATGTTTATGAATATAACTATACTAATGATAAAATGCAAGTTGTAACATTAGAAACAACTCAAGATTATGATATTACCTACAATGACAACCTAATTTTAATAAATATATATAATGCAAGAGCCGAAAAATTATCTTATAAAATAAACATCTTTTCTGAAGTTGAAAAAGTTGAAGTTAAAGATTATGACAATACTAAAACTAAAATTATTTTTGCTATATTTTTAGCAACATTTTTGCTTATATCAATAATAGTATTAAAAAAGTATAAAAAAGAACATATTCATTAATATGTTCTTTTTGCTAAATAAAAAGTATATCAATTGATATACTATATTTCTTCGTGGGGCGCGGTGTGGGAATCGAACCCACGCATAATGGAACCACAATCCACCGTGTTAACCACTTCACCAACCACGCCATAAAACATTTACATGGTATATTTTAACAATTTTAATTAACAAATTCAATACTTTTTTAGATATAAGTAAAAATTTTTTAAATTTTACACTTTTTTACTATTAATCAGAAATTATTTCTTAACATCTAAAAAATCTGTAATATAATAATATTAGTAGTGAGGAGGCATTATTATCGAAAAATATACAAACAAAGAATTAGCAGATTTATTAAACGCCGATTTTTCAAAGGATAAGGATGCCTTGATTAAAATATTTGAAATAATCTGTTTAAAAGAAAGTATTCAAAAAAATTAAAAGAAAGCATAGAATTTATGCTTTTTTATTTTACCTTATTTTCTAAATAATAATTTCTTAATTCTTTAAATCTTTGATAATGAACAATTTCTCTTTGCCTCAAAAATGAAAGTGGTGCTAGTAAATCAGGATCACTCGTTAAATCCATTAAATGCTCGTAAGTAGCTCTTGCTCTTTGCTCTGATGCCATATCTGATTCTAAATCTGCAATATAATCTCCCGTTGCTGATATATATGAAGCTTGAAAAGGAACTCCGTTTGGGTCAGCTGGAAATAAGGCATGATCATGCATTGTAAAGTGAGCTCCCATGTTAATATTCTCTAATTCTTCAATTGATGCTCCACTTGTAAGCTGACTAATCATTGCAGCTATCATTTCAATATGAGCAAGTTCTTCAGTGCCAATATCTGTAAGTAATGCTTTACCTCTTTCATCTGGCATTGTGTATCTTTGATTCAAATATTGTAATGCTGCACTTAATTCACCATCTGGTCCACCATATTGTGCTATCAAATATTTAGCCATTTTTAAATCTTTTTTCTTTATATTAACTGGATATTCAAGTCTTTTTTCATATGCCCACATATTACTTTCCTCCCTGCCATGGCCATGGTTCAGAAACCCAATTCCATTTATTTGCATCATTAATAGAATCAGCTTCTAAGCTTCCATATTTTCTTTGATATTCTAAAACATTTTTCTTATACTCATTTACATACTCGTTATATAAATTAATATATTTTGAATCTTCTGGGTGAACATCCAAATAAAGCTTTAAATCGTTTAATGCGAATGAATATGCATCAATATTGGTCAAAATCTCGGCTTGTTCATTACCAGGATTTATATTATATGGTTTATCCACTTTATAGTAGTTGTATAAATCCGGAAACATATTTCCCCTTATAAGACCTTGATATGGATTAAAAATATTATTAATTTTTGGTTGATTATAGTTTGGAACATTATAATTGTTATTTAAATAATTATAGTAATCGTTTCTATAGTTATACATAAATACCTCCCTTAATAATTTATGTAAATAATAAAATTTGGTTAAATTATTTATAAAAGTAAAGTTAAAAACATATACTTTTATGGTGATATTATGAAAAAATTCTTACTATTATATGGGGGAAAATCATTTGAGCATGATATTTCATGCGAAAGTGCAAAAAATATTATTAACGCTTTAAAAGAAGGAAAATACAATTTTGATCAAATATATATTTCAAAAGAAAATGAATGGTTTTTAATAAAAGAAGGAGATAAAGTTGAAATATTTAATATAATCGAATTTTTAAAAAAATATGATTTTATTTTTCCAATTATGCATGGTGCTTATGGTGAAGATGGAAGAATTCAAAGCTTTTTGGAACTTTTTAATATAAAATATATTGGTTCAAATAGTTTTTCAAGTATGATTGCTATGGATAAGTATTTTACTAAACTTATTATTGAAAAAACAGACATTAAGCAAGTTCCTTATTTTATTATGATGAAAGATGATAAAATTCCCAAAAGTATTGAATATCCTGTTATAGTTAAGCCTGCTAATGGAGGTTCTTCAATTGGAATTAGTGTCGCATCAAACATAAATGATTTAAAAAAAGCCGTAAAAGAAGCATTTTTATATGATAATAAGGTTTTAATAGAAAAATTTATTGAAGCCCGTGAATTAGAATGCGGAATTTTAGAAGATAAAAAAATAATCGTAGGTGATGTCGGTGAAATAAAACATAATCATAAATTCTATGATTTTGATGCTAAATATAATGATAAATCCGAAACAATTATTCCTGCTAAGATAAATAAGAAATTAACAAAAACAATTCAGCAAACCGCGAAAAAGATCTTTCAAATTTTAAATTTAAAAGATTTTGCAAGAGTTGACTTTTTATATGATGAAAAAAATGATGTTCTTTATTTTAATGAAGTCAATACCATTCCTGGTTTTACTAATATAAGTATGTTTCCTCTTCTTTTCAAAAGCAAAAAAATGGACTATACAGATGTTGTACTAAAACTTATTGAAAAATAAAAAAGTCGTAAAGACTTTTTTTATTTTTCAACAAAATACAAAATATCAGCAATTTTGCGTTCACTTTTTTTAATCTCACGTATATTCCTAGAATTAGTTTTATATAGCAAGCTCACTGAGCCACCACCATCTAAATTAATCCCAGTTTGACAATCTAAACTTTTCATATATTCAGCCATTTCTTCTAAACTAAAGCCAACCGCTCTATTGGTTGTTGGATTTAGATTAGTAATAATCAAAAAATTATTACGATCTATTTGGCATAAACCTTGTCTTATATTTTTAGCAGTATTTGATGTTTTAACCTCACTATTTTGTAAAAGTACTGGATTAAACGAAAATGTATAGTTAACCTTTTGATTTATAATATTTTCGATAGTTTTTTCATTTTCTAAAATTGAATCTACTCCACCTTTTAGATAAAATATCCCTAAATAGCCATTATTTTTTAAACCATATATTGGATACATAGAATTTTGAAGTGCCTTGTCAGCAAAATTCCTTACGATTTTCCCTTCATAAATAATTAGTGGTGCCATACTTGAATATGCCCATTCTTTACTATAGTTAATTAAAAGATTTTTTATATTGTTTGTAAATCCACTTGCATTAATAACAACCAATCCTTTATTATTATATCCTTTTGATTTTAATGTTCTATTTAGCATAGAATCAACTGTTTCTAAATCCCCAATTTTAGAATTTATCGCTGTTTTTAGTTGATTATATGAATCTTTGAGCCATATATGTGTAACAGCTACATTTTTATTTGGCTTTTCTATCCAATACTTTAAAGTTGAACTTTTATAATTAACGATTGTTTTTACTTTTGATGTAATTGGTGGATATTCACAAACAACTGTTTTGAAATTACCAGCTTTATCATAAATGGTGATTTCATCATTTTCACTATTTTCACTTTCAAATGATGAGTCAAAAAATACTTTATTATTATGAGAATATTCAGAAATGCCGCTTTCATCATTTGCAGATATTTCATATTTAGTAATATTTTTATCAACTTTTGCAATACAACTGCCTGTTGGAGGTTTCTTATCAATATTACTTATTTCAATACTGATTTCTGTTTTATTGTTCTTGTTATCATACATATAAAAATTATAAATTCCATTATTTGTAATCAAATATTCTAAATTATTTGTTTCTATTTTTACATTATTTGGAGCTATAAAATATGCAAAATCTTTGTAATTATTTTCGATTGTTAAAACCAGATTCTTGTTAGTTGGGGTTTCTATGCTTCTTTTTATAGTATATTTTTCGCCTATGACATTGACTATTCTAGTTAAAGTTTTTTTATTATTATCAAGATTAAGTTTATAATCAATTTGATATGTCCCTACCTTATTTGTGTCAGGAATTCCATTAATTTCTACATATTTTGAATAATCTTTATCATCGTTTATTGCCAAATAACCTGGATCTTTATAGATTTCGCCTTTTTTTATATCTATTATTTTATTTCCTTTTAAAGAAAAATCTATATCAATATTGCTCGTAATTAATTCTTTAACTATGACTTCTCTTATAACTTCAGTTTTTTCATCAATTTTATACTTTATTTGATAAGTACCAATCTCATTATTATTAAGATTACTCTCAATTTTTACTGCTTTTGTTGCATCTTTTTTATACTTTGAAAAAGCAGAATATCCAGGTTCTACATATACTTCACCTTTGTATATATAAGTTGGATTTTCACCTTTTAAAACAATTTCATATGTTATTTTTTGTATTGATGTAATAATAATAGCAATTAATATAATTAAAATGCTTATTATTATCATATATAATTTATACTTCTTTGCCATTTTTATTCTCCTATATTTAGTATAACACAAAAATAAAAAAGCTTTCTAGCTTTTTCATTTTCGTTAATTTTGAATTCCTTTTTTTAATGCAGCTTTTTTTCTTTCGTTTGCATCTAAAATACGTTTTCTCATTCTAAGCGATAGTGGAGTAACTTCAACCAATTCATCAAAAGCAATGTAATCAAGCGCATATTCAAGAGTAATTGGACGTGGTCTTTTTAAAACAACGGTGTGATCTTTACTTGAACTACGAGTATTTGTTAGTTGTTTACCTTTTACAACATTGACTGTAATGTCATCTTCATGGTTATGTTCACCAACAATCATCCCATTATAAACTTCAACCCCGGGTTCAATAAACATAACTCCACGATCTTCCAACTGACCAAGTGCATACGCTGTCGCCTTGCCATTTTCCATTGAAACTAAAACTCCTTGCTTGCGTTCAGCTATCTCGATATTTTCATATGGGCGATACTCTTTAAAGGTATGATTCATAATTCCATAACCTTTAGTCAATGTCATGAAATTAGTAGCAAATCCAATAAGTCCTCGCGATGGAATTGTATAAAGTAATCTAACTTGATTATTGACATTTGTCATATTTTCTAGGATTGCTCCACGATTACCTAGATTTTCAATAATAGTCCCAACAGCATCTTCAAAAACTTCTATTTGCAATTCTTCATATGGCTCACACTTAACACCATTAATATCTTTTAAAATTACCACTGGTTTAGATACTTGTAATTCATATCCTTTGCGACGCATATTTTCAATTAAAATACTTAAGTGAAGTTCACCTCGACCAGATACAATCCAAGATTCTGAATCATTCTCAACAACTTTTAAAGAAACATCACGTTCAGTTTCTTTAAACAAGCGATCAGCGATTTTCCTCGCTGTCAAAAACTTACCTTCTTTTCCAGCAAATGGACTAGAATTAACTGAAAAAGTCATTTGCATTGTTGGTTCATCAATATGTAAAACTGGTAATGCTTCTTCTTTACCAATTTCACAGATAGTCTCGCCAACACTTATATCTGGTAATCCTGCAATAGCAACGATATCCCCAGCTTCGGCACTTTCAATTTCAATTCTTTTTAAGCCTAAAAACCCAAATAATTTTTGAACACGAAATTGTTTTATCGAACCATCTAATCTAACACAAGAAACCATTTGATTTACCTTAATGCTTCCTCGTTTTATAAGACCTATTCCAATACGACCAACATAATCATTATAATCAAGTAAAGCCGGTTGAAATTGTAATGATCCTTCTTCCGCTTTAGGCGATGGAATATACTTCAAAACAGCATCCAGAATGGGCTCCATTGTTTTTTCTTGACTTTCTGGGTTATCATCTAAACTTGATGTCCCAGCTATTCCTGATGCGTATATAATTGGAAATTCAAGTTGTTCTATTGAAGCACCTAGTTCTATAAATAAATCCATAACTTCGTCAACAACTTCTTTTGGTCTAGCTGCTGGTTTATCAATTTTATTAACTACTAATATAGGTGTGACTCCTGCTTCTAAAGCCTTTTTTAATACAAATCTAGTTTGTGGCATAGGGCCCTCATAAGCATCAACAACTAACAACACCCCATTAACCATATTCATAATACGTTCTACTTCTCCACCAAAATCTGCATGACCAGGGGTATCTAAAATATTAATGCGATATCCTTTATAATCGATTGCTGTTGTCTTTGCTAGAATTGTAATGCCTCTTTCTCTTTCAATAGCATTTGAATCCATTACGCACTCTACAACTTCTTCATTCTCTCTAAAAGTTCCAGAAGCCTGTAATAATTTATCAACTAATGTTGTTTTTCCGTGATCAACATGAGCAATTATTGCAATATTTTTTATATTTTTCATCATAATTCCCCTCTTCTGACTTGTAGATTATATCACTATGTTTATTTTATGTAAATATTTTTATAAAAAAAAGCAATCTTTGCTTTTTTTATTTACTTGAACAACTAACTTTTGTTCTATTTCCAGAAATATCTTGAATTATAGCAGAAGCATTTTCAACAGCTTCTTTTGTTCGGTACACTGTTGATGCAAAAAAACCAGTTTCTCTACCATCAATCAAATAATTAACACTTGCTATTCCTCGGTCATCTTCTGCAAAAATCCTAATTACATATTTATCCTTGGACTTTTCAACACTACAAGTTCCTTTAGGAGCAGTTTTATCAATATTATTAATGATAATACTCTTAGTAAAGACGTTATCATATTTATCAAGAACTTTAAAAGTATACGTCCCATTTTCATTAACTTTGTAATCTAAAATAGTTGTTTCAATAGTTTCTCCGTTTGGAAGAATAACTTCTTTAAAATCATTCCCGGCAGCAACCAAGTGAATAGTTGATTCATTAGTAGCCGCTCCATTTTCTAAAGTCGATATGTCTATTTTTAAATCAGACATTTTATCTGTTACTTTTAAAACCCTTGTCGTTACAATACTTTTTTTTGCTTTGTTTGTAACTGTATATTTGATTGTTTGTGTGCCAACTTTATCAGTTTTAATTTCTTTAGGTTCAACAACCACGTTAGAAGTTATAATTCCATCCTTCTTATCATAAGCTATATACCCAGGTTCCTCATATTTTTGATTTAGTTTAATTAATACTTCTTTTTCACCTTTCAACATAATAAAAGGTTCATCATCTTTTAAATTAATATTTGGAAGCTCTGGATCGACTTTTGATATAATCACAACTCGCTTGATAATCTTCTTTTGCTTTTCATTTTTAGAAACAACATAATTAATTGTGTAAGCTCCTTCTTCGTTAGGAATTTCTCCCACGATTTCAACATCTACATCGTCAATTTTTTCGTATCCAGCATCAGAATATAAAGTTCCATAATTAACTAAAGTCACATCTTCACCTTTTAGCTTAATGTACGAGTTATCATTATTATATATTTTACTTTCATAACCAATACATCTCAAATATGGATAGTATTTAATGCTTCCATTGACATTAGTAATCATTACTCCACTAGCTTTACTACAAAGTTCAAGTCCATTCTCAATATTTAAATCACTTGCAAATAAATATTCTTGATTTTCAACTTCAATCTTATTATTTTCAAAATATTTTTTAGCATTTTTAACTAATTTATCTTCAATTGCTTTATAATAATCTTTCGGCCACATTAGAATTAACACAAAAACTAACATTATAACTAAAAATAAACTTATTATAATTATTTTCTTATTTTTCATTTTATCACCAATTATAATTATACCGAAAAAAAAACTTGATTACAAGTTTTTATATTCTTTAAATTTCTGTGATATTTGCGTTTTGTTTTCCCTAAAGAATCGTTGATAACTTAAAGATGATGGCTGATATGAAAAATAATCAAACCTATTTTTTGATTTTATATTGATTGAAAAAACAAAATTATATATGTTATGATTTAAATCTTGATAAACGCAAATAAATTGATGTGAACTAGGTTTTAAAGCGTTATACTGAATAACAAATTGAACTTTTTTATCTTCAGAACTTGCGATATCAAATGTTGTAAATAATTTTTGATTAATATTATCATTTAAATCTTGGCATCCAAGTATTTTATTATTTTCTGACAAACTATAGAATTTAACATTTGTAGCAACCCCATAACCAATATTTTTCAAAAGAATTTCTAATTTCAATTCATTAGATTTCCTTATATTTTCTTCGTCTGTTAAGGTAAAATAAAATTTATTTTTATTTAGATGAAATAAATTATTAATACTTTCAAGCACTAAATATGGTTGATGTTTTTCACGATTTTCATTTTTCAAACGCATATTCAAAGTATGAATTGTTGCAAAAACAGGAATTATAATAGCGATAAGCGGATATAAATAACCATTCCAAATATCAATAAATTTCACTTTATTATCTCCCTTAAAATATAATCAAAAGTAATTTTTATATCTGGAAATACATTTAGTGTTTCAAGTTCATCTCGAGTAAACCAACGATAATTAGATATTTCATCATCAATTTTAACTTTAGTATGACTCAAAGGTTTGGCTGCATAAATAATATCAATATGATAATCCCCATTACTTCCACGATTCTTTTGAATTCCAAGTGGTCTGACCAGATCATCTTCACGAGGAAAGTGATCGCCAATTAAAGCTATTTTATATCCCGTTTCTTCATATACTTCACGCTTTACTGTTTCTTCAGGAAATTCATCATTTTCAATATGACCTCCTGGTTGAACCCATTTTTTAAACTTCGTATGATATACTAAAAGAATCTTTTTTGTTAATGGATCAACAACAAAAGCAGAAGCGCAAAAATGTCTCATACTATCACCAATTTTATTATACTATTTTTATATTATAAAGTATATTTATAGCTGTAAAAAAATGTAAATTATTCAAGTATTTCTTTTCCTTTTCTTCCTTTATTGTTATAATGCAGCTCAATATTTCCTTCATTATCCATGGTAGCTAGTAATATATTCGGCAAATCACTTTTTTTTATTTTTGAAAGCAACCATTCTTCAGTTTTGCCTATTTTTTGTAAATTTTTTTTCATTATTTTTCCATCAATAACAATATTAGCATATAATCCTTTTTGCTTTTTAGTTATCTTCATATCATCTAATGTAACAGTTCGATTTTTCTCTTTTGGAATAAAGCTAACTTCGCCATTTGCTTCCATTAAAGCATATTCTATTTCATTTATATCAAAATAGCCTTTAATTCGACAGACTTCTAAAAGGTCATTAACATCAAATTTTACTTTTTTAAGACCTTCCATTAATATTTCACCTTTATCAATTAGAATCGTAGGTGTAGACATAAAAAAACGCCTTAAATGAATACTTTTCATAGTTAGAATCGAAATTAAATAGGCAACAAGTCCAAAAATGAAGACTGCAAGAATTCCATTTGCGGTTTGTGATTCTAAATTTATTGTCATTTCGGCCGCAAAGTTTCCTATAGATATTCCTATTACATAATCAAATAAGCTAAGCTGAGATACCTGCTTCTTACCAAGCATCTTTGTCACTAAAAAAAGAGCTGATAAAGATAACAAACTCCTATAAGTTACTGTTAACAACTCTTCAAAATTTATATTTTGCATAATATCACCAATATTATTATTAGTAATATTTTATTTTTTATTCTTTTTGTGTTCAAATATAACATTTGATTTTAAAACAAAAATAATCACTATAATAAATACTACTAAATAGAAAACATAACCAATTTCTCTTTTAACCAAAACATACATAATTGATCCAATTGCAAATAATAAGTCTACGGCATAAATTATTAAGACAACTGTTCTTTGACTTAATCCATAGCTTAATAGTTGATGATGTATGTGCATTTTATCTGGGCATGTAATCTTTTCCCCTTTTAATGCTCTTCTAATTATTGCAAAGAATGCATCGAGAAAAGGAATTGCAAGCAATATAACTGGTATTAAAAATGACGTTACTGTAACATTTTTGAAACCCAATATAGCGATTACAGAAATAATGTAACCTTGAAACATTGAACCACTATCACCAGAAAAAATAGTAGCCGGATAAAAATTATGAACTAAAAATCCCATTGTAGAAGCAAGCATAATAATTGAAAGTAAAAATTCTAATCCAAGTTGTGAACGAGCAAACAAGATTACAATTACAGTCATATAAAATATTGCACATATTCCACCTGAAAGGCCATCTAACCCATCAATCAAATTAACACAATTCATACATGCCATAATAAATATTATTGATATTGGATAAGAAAAGATTCCAAAATTTAAATATAATCCTAATGCATCTATTTCTCTTAAAACGACGCCACCAAAAACAACAACGATAAACGCCGCAATGAATTGACCAATAAGTTTTATTTTAGGAGAAATAGGATTAATATCATCAGCAATTCCTGTTAAAACAACAAAAAAACTACCAATTAAAATGCTATTCATTAAACTATCTGGTTCAAAAAATAACAAATATCCAATCATAAATCCAATATAAATTCCTAACCCTCCAAATCTTGGAATTGGCACTTTATGCACTTTTCTTGAATTTGGAATATCCATAGCTCCAACATGTTTAGCTATTTTTTTTACTACCGGCATAATAAATGTTACCAATAAAAATGTGATAACAAATACCAGCATTGATTTAAGTAATATATCTTGATGCATTTAAATCACCCAAATAAATTATAGCATTTATTAGTTAGGTTAATCAATATTATAAAAAAAGAAATCTTCTAGATTTCTTTAATTGATTTATTATAATAATTTTCTGGATTAACAAACATATTTTTGTTTTTTAATTCTAGCAATAATAAATATCCTTGTGCTATCTGACTATTACCACCAGTTCCTAATTTATCATTCTTTTTAACTTGATCGCCCTTTTTTAGAGAAACACTATTTAATATTTTATATGTTGCAACTAAATCATTATCATGATTTATAACAATATAATTCCCAGTTAAATCGTCTTTACCTACATCAATTACAATTCCATCATATATTGATAAAACATCAAATGTTTTATCACTTTTATACAAAACTCCTTTGTTTTGAATATATGTTTTATCAATTACAATAATTGATTTTTCTTGATTATCTTTACTTGAATCATAAAAATCCACTAGTGTTTTTACATTTTCATCTTTAAAAGGTTTAGCTATTGTTTTAACTGTTGCTGTTACTGGTTGATCATCTGATAAAAAAGGCACTTCTAACTTTATGTCCTCAATTACATCTTCCATTTTTAAACTTTTATATCCAAAAACTAACCCAACTATTGACATAACTAACATCATACTAATTGCAATCATTTTTTTCATTTTCATTCGCCTCATTTTAATTATGAACCGAATTAAAAATCTTATACTATATTTTTTTTACTTCAACATCTTTATAATAATGATCTATTATTTCTCTATAATTGTAACCTTCTTTGGCCATGCCATTAGCCCCATATTGACTCATACCCACACCATGACCATAGCCTTTAGTTTCAATTTCGATAGTATTACCAACTTTAGAAATATTAAAATAATTTGATTTTAATTTGAGAAGTTGTTGAACTTTTTGACCAGTAAATGCTACCCCATTAATTTTGATTTGCTTGATTCTACCAGTTGATGTTACCTTTGTTTTAACAATTTCTAATTTTTTATTATATGGTAACTTTAATAATTCATAAAACTTCTCTAATTTAAAAGTATATTTTTCTTTATACACTGGAGATGCTGTTTCATCCCAAACCGACGAAACACTTCTTAAATATGGTAAACTATTTGAAAATATTTCTTCACTGTTTTCCGTCATACCAACACTTGTTGAAAAAAAGAGCGCATCTATTAATTTATTATTATAAAAAATGCATTCATGACTTGTATCGGCTACTGCTTTTTTTATCTTTTGCATGTTTTTATCATAATTATTACCCCAAGCTTTTAATAAACGCTCGTTATCCAAATATACCTGATTTTTAGTAGTATCAACAACATCATATTGATTGCTTTCTTTAACTCTTTTTAAGGCATATGTTCTTGCCACCACTGCTTGAGCTTTTAAGGCTTCTTCTTCAAAATTTATTGGCATTTCACCTGCTAAAACTCCAATCAAATAATCTTCTAAATTAAGTTCAACAATTTCATTTTTTGATACTTGTTTTACTTTAATAGTATGATTATCATAAATTTCTTCATTTTGGATATTTTGCAAATAAAAATTGCTTATAAACGAGGGAATTAAAACCACAGCTAAAGCTGAAGCTAATATTTTTTTTATCATTTTACCTCCATATTTTAGATATTGAATAAAAATCCCATATAAAATTTACAATTACGTAAGCCATTATTATACTTATCAATAAATATAGTATGCGAGCTTGAATATTTTTATTCTTTTTTAATATTCGATTAAAATCTACAGCGTCTAACACCCATATTGAAAAGAATAACGCTATAGCATATAAATAAACTTTTATCATAATTCATCATCTATTTCAGCAATTCTTCTAATATGTCTTTCCTCTTTTGAAAAATCAGTTGTCAAAAAGACATCTAAAATATCATATATTTTATACAGTTTTAACTCAGAACTAAAAGCAACAACATTTGCATCGTTATCTTGCCTTGTATGTTTTGCATCAATTTTATTTGTTAAAAGTGCACATCTAACACCTTTTATTCTGTTACAAGCAATGGACATTCCTATTCCAGAATAGCATATCAAAATTCCAAAATCGGCTTCTTTATTAGCAACCATCTTGCCAACTTTTTTAGCATATATTGGATAATCTACCATTTCATCGCTGTTTGTTCCTAAATCTTCAACTAAATATCCCTTTTTAGTAAGATATTTTGCTATTTTAGCCTTAGTTTTTACACCATGATGATCAGAAGCTATGCATATTTTTGTCATATTTTATCCTCCACTTTAATTTAATTATATTATAGCCAAAAAGAAAAGACAACCAAGGTTGTCATTTCTTTACAATGTCATTATAAACATTCACAAGTTCTTTTATCAAAAATTCATCATTTTCTAAATTTTCGCATGTTAATTGGCCTTCTTCGACTATTTCTTCGATTTTGTAAAGACCATATTTTTTCTCACCTGCTATTTTAGCATTATCATATAATACATAGTTCTTTACTTTAAACTCATCACTATATAAAACATGTTGATAATTATTACCCCCTGCAAACGCCAGAATTGATGCTGTATTATCATTAATAATTAACATCTTATTTCGAATATCTTTAAAACTTAGCATCAAAACTTCTTGCATGGAATTAGCATTAGGTTTTTGAATTTCTTCCATACTTGATATAAAAATTTTTCCTTTATTTATTATAAATAAACCCTTGCTATTAACTGCTTTATTTTGGGCATTTATAACAAATAAGCCATCGTTTATTTCAACATTTTCATTAGAAATTATAGCTTGATTCTTTGAATTTATGTAAAGATTTCCTCTTTCAAAATTAAAATTACAAGTAGTTTTGATTCCATTATCAATGCTATTTAGTTCAATTGTTGCATCTTTTATAACAACATTTCCTTTGTTTTGAATAAATGTACCTATTGAGTCAACAGTTAATGTCCCCGTTCCAATAAAATCTATATCAGCATTTGATTCTATAATTATTGAATTAGTATTTGATTCTTCCTCGGTTTCATATAGAATATTGTTTTCACTAGATTCTTCAAGTTCAATTATAAGTTTATTGGCATTTTTTACTTCAATTAAGTTATCAATTATATTAGTAGTAAAAGAAGATAAAACTAATTTTACTACACTGCTTGGACTTTCAATAAGTATTTTATACTTAGAATTATTTCCAATTAATTTGTAAGTACCACTTTCAGAAATATGAATTACATTATCTGTAGCTTTAATATTATCTTCTTCAAAATTATATATATAATTTTTAGAAGTTGTGTAATCAATAATCTTTTCTGATTTTGGTGTTATAGGATTAGGAGTTTTTTTGGGATTATCCTTTTTTAAAGAACAAATAACTCCAACAACTACTAAAATAATTACTATTATTATAAATGTCCATATTATTTTGCCAATAGTAGCAACTCTTATTGGTTTCACTTTTATACCTCTTCTTTATATTTATTTCGACAATATTCTAATATTTTTAAAGCTTCTGATTTACCATAATAATTACCTACTTTTACATCTATATTTTGCAATTTTTTATAGCTTGCAAAAAAATCTTTAATTTCATCTAATCTAAATTGTGGTAAATCTTTTAAATCTTTAATTTCATCAAACCTTGGATCAACATCAACTACAGAAATTATTTTATAATCTTCTTGATTATTATCTATCATTTTTAAATAACCTAAAATTCTAGCTCTTACAACACATCCCGGAAAGGTAGGACTATTAGAAATTACTAGAATATCTAATGGATCTCCATCATCAGACAAAGTATTTTCAATGTATCCGTACTCAGCAGGATAATTCATTGCACTATATAATACGCGATCAAGTTTTACACGATGAGTCTTTTCATCAATTTCAAATTTATTTTTACTTCCTAACGGAATTTCAATAATAGCATCAACTAAATTATTCACTATTTCACATCCTTCAATTAAAATAATTATACCACAACAGTATAGTAAAAATAAAGCTATATTAGTACAAAAAAAGTCTTGAATTTCAAGACTTTATTTTCAAATGGTCGGGAAAACAGGATTTGAACCTGCAACCCCCTGGTCCCAAACCAGGTGCTCTACCAAATTGAACTATTTCCCGAGATGGCGCGCCCAGTAGGAGTTGAACCCGCAACCTTTTGATCCGTAGTCAAATGCTCTATCCAATTGAGCTATGAGCGCTAATTAATGGTGGCTTCGGGCGGAATTGAACCACCGACACAAGGATTTTCAGTCCTCTGCTCTACCGACTGAGCTACGAAGCCAAAAAAATGGCGGTTCCGACCGGATTCGGACCGGCGATCTTCTGCGTGACAGGCAGACGTGATAACCACTACACCACGGAACCATTGGTTGCGGAGGATGGATTTGAACCAACGACCTTTGGGTTATGAGCCCAACGAGCTACCAAGCTGCTCCACTCCGCGATAAAAAATATAACTAATGGCGGAGAAAGAGGGATTCGAACCCCCGCGCCGTCGCCGACCTCCCGGTTTTCAAGACCGGTCCCTTCAACCGAACTTGGGTATTTCTCCGTTTTTAAATAGCAAGTATATTCTAACACAATAAATAATAAAAAGTCAACAATTTTTATTTTTGATGTTGTATAAAAAAACAATTCTCTCGAACTGCAATCTTCTAGTTGGTGCCCGAGGCCGGACTTGAACCGGCACGAGGTTTGAATCTCGCAGGATTTTAAGTCCTGTGCGTCTACCTATTCCGCCACTCGG
>CACXGO010000016.1 GCA_902767245.1 uncultured Erysipelotrichaceae bacterium | reverse complement strand
TGTGGCGAAATTGGCAGACGCACTAGACTTAGGATCTAGCGGTTTATCCATGGGGGTTCAAGTCCCTTCACCTGCACCACTTAAAAAATTAATTGAACTTCAATGGTTCAATTTTTTTTGTCTTCTTAACTTTTACCCCATTTTCTTCTAATTTTTCTTCATACATTTTAATTAAAGTATCAGTGTCACCATATTTCTCACCATATTCTTTTCTTGCTTGAATCGCAAATAAATAATTACGATATAACATTAATAAATCTTTCATCTTAAAACTCCCCTATTTAAACATATGAATTAAATTACTTTTGGTGACATAAAAAAAGTAGCTATTTTGCTACTTTCACTTTACTTTTTAAAATGCTTTTATTCTCTAAAGTTTGATAAAAAACATTTATTAAATCATCTTGAAAAGTTGAGTCTGCACCTATATTTTTAGTTAAATAACCATTGCCTGCTGGTGCAAATGATATTATGGCTCCACGATCTAAAAGTCTATTTTCTTTTATATATGGAATACTATAACTTATTTTAAAGATGTCATTTTCTTTTTCAATAATGAGGCGTGGTGTTAAATCACAATTAAGCTTATCATCAATATCAAAACAATGCTCTGAAAACCAAACAAGTTTGTTTTCATCTTTAAAACTATATTGATGCGGGAAATAATATGACTGCTTCATTAACCAATTTAAATTGTCAAAAAAAGACTTATCATCATTTTCTGTCAAAATTAAAGGTTTTGAAATTTCCCAAATAAAATAACTTGGTATAAAATAAAGCTTAGATATGATTGTACCATTATGAACTATATCAATTTCCTGCTTTTCGGTATTTTTGATTATTTGCATTTTAATCACTTCTTTTTTATTAGTTTATTATAGCATATAAATTTGAAAAATATAAAAAAAATGCTATAATATCAGCTTGTCAAGAAGGGATTATTATGCAATTAACTAAAAATGGAACACTTATTGTTTTAAAAAAAGATATTGAAAAATTTCCTAAAATAGGCAGTGGTTATGAGGGTGTTGTTAGAAACTATCAAAATAAATACGCCCTTAAGTTTTTTTATTCTGACTATTTCTATGATAAAGTAAATAAATTTAAAAAAATTGAAGAATTTACACATTTTAAAGATCCTTCTTTTGCTTTTCCATTGGGCATTATTGAAGTTAAAAGGTTTTCAATTTCAATGTCATCAGATGAATCAGGATATTATAGTCCATTAATTCAATATAATCCAAACTACAAAGACTTTGAAGAGCTTTATAAGAAAACAAGAAATCAAAGTAATCAAGATGTTGTGAGTTACTTAATTGAAGCATCTAACGCGATGAAAAGGATTCACAAACTTGGAATTATTATTGGTGATGTTCGTGGATGCAACATTATGATAAATGAAGAAAATCATCCCGTATTTGTTGATACTGATAATTATGCCTATAACACTTACAAATTTGATGTTGGAGCATTTGGTTATAACATGCTAAGAAGTTATTATGGTAATAATTTTTCACTTAAAGATGCTGATATTTTTGCATATACCATACTTGCTTTAAACATCTTAATAACAAACATTCAAATGAATTATTTATTTATAAATAAATATATTAAACTTATGAATGTTCCAAAAGAAGCAAAAGAAATATTGAAAGCAATATTTTCAAATAGTAAAAATAAGCCATATATTGATGAATTTTTAAGTCTAATAAATCCTTCAGAGCAGATTTTTGATGGCAAAGCAATTAAACGCTTAGAAATGAAATAAAAAAACGATTTCTCGTTTTTTATTTTGCTCTTCCCATCAAATAATCTAATGAAACATTATAGGTTTTACATATTTGCAAGGCGAAAGCAGTTAAAATCAATGTCTTCCCTGATTCATAAGCACTTATTGTTGATTGTGAAGTATTAAGTAATTCTGAAAGTTCAATTTGTGTTACCTTATTTTTAATTCGTATATCTCTAATTCTTCTTCCAATTTCAACTGCATTTAATTCAATATTATTCGCTTTTTTATTTTCTTTTGATAAACCCATTATATAATCAGCGGATACTTTAAAGTAATTACACAACATATTTAATTTTCTTAAAGGAATTATTTCTTTACCTGTTTCCCATCTGGAATAATTTGATTGTGTAACATTTAATATTTCACCAATATCATTTTGAAGTAAATCATTATCTTCTCTTAAGTTAATTAATCTTTCTAAATTCATATCATCCACCAACATAATTGTCACATTAAATTTTAAAAAACCACTTTAATATGCAAAAATACGATATTTGGTGTATAATTAATTTGTGGTGAAAAACATGAATAATAAAAATGTTAATATTGATTTAATATATATAAATCTTTTAGAAAAACAAATCAGCTATATAAATAATTATAAATTTAATCTTATAAATAATAAGCCATTATGGTTTCAAAAGAATAAACTAAAAGTATATAAAAATAACATAAAAAAAATAGATAATAAACTTGATGTATTAAATAAAAAACTTTTAGATGAATATCTAAAAGTTGAAGAAAAAAAATAGTTTTTTTATAATCTATTTTTCTTTTGGATTAACATGAACCATACAGTGTTTACAATTGGAGAATTCTTTTTCAACTTGATCATGAATTTCATGAGCAATTTTATGAGCTTTAATTAATGACATATTAGAATCTAGTCCAATTTCAATATCAACATACATTTTTGATCCAAATAATCGAGTTTTTAAATCATCAATACTCAAAACTTGTTTGTTTTTTAAAACTAATTCACGAATGCTATTTTCCACTTCTTCTGAACATGCTGAATCCATGATTTTATCAATTGAATCTGTAAGAATATCATAAGCAACTTTTAATATAAATACTGCAATAATAATACTAGCTAAAGGATCAAAAAATTTTAAACCTAAAATTGAACCCAAGATTCCAACAAATGCACCAATACTTGATAATGAATCGCTACGATGATGCCATGCATCGGCAAGTAAAACATCAGAATTTATCTTAACTGCTACTTTTTTTGTATATCTATACATCCACTCTTTAGCACCAATTGAAACAATAGCAGCAATTAAAGCAATAAATGTTGGCATTTCTTTATAAGTTTTATTAATAATTGTATTGAAACCATTTATACCAATTTTAATACCAATTAATGCTAGTGTAACAGCAAGTAAAATTGCAGCCAATGACTCAAATTTTTCATGACCATATGGATGTTTTTTATCAGACTTCTTATTTGATATGTGAACACCTATAATAACTATCAAAGTAGAAAAAACATCAGATGCTGAATGAATGGCATCACTTATCATCGCCTGTGAGGAGCCAAATATACCAGCTAAAAGTTTACAAATTGTAAGTAAAAAGTTAACAATAATTGATATAATTGAAACTTTATATGCTAATTTTTTCTCCATAATTCACCTCAAACATAAATATTATATGCAAAAAGCACTTTTATTTGAAATTAAAGTGCTCATAATATTTTTCTAAAACTTGATCTAGTTTACTAAATTTAGAAATAATTACACTAATAATTACTACAGCGATAGCAGCAAAAACATCCCATATTACATGTTGTTTTATGAATAGAGTTGATGCAACTATTCCAAGTGAAGTTAGAACAAAAAATAATTTATAATACCACTTTAATTCCTTTGTTTTTAAAGACATATAAATAAAAATAAAGCACAAAACACAATGCATACTTGGTAAGCAGCATAAATTAGGTGTGTCCGTAAAATAAATAAATTTTACAATATACTCAAAAATTGAGTGGCATTCATTTAAATTAACTCCTCTTTCAATAGTGGTTGGAAAGAAAATAAAAATAATTGAGGCTAACAATACTGATATCACTACTATTTTGGCATATTCAAACATTCTTTTTTTATTAACTTTATATAGTACAAAAGGAATTAGAAGTAAATACACATACCATAAATAGTAGAAAATTGAAAACGCTGGAATAAAAGGTAATTTTGCATCAAAACTACTAGTTAGGATAGTTAACTTAAAAGGTGAAAACTTACAACCAAAATAGGCAATTGTTTCAAATGCTAAAAGTAAACCTGCAAATATTAAAGCTTTTAAATCTTCTTTTTTCATAAATACTCCTCTTTATCTAAAAAAATAGATTTTTAAAATCTATTTTTGAATAAGATTAAGCAAATTAATCTTAAATATATCTTTTTCAGCATGTTCTTTTGATACCATAACACCTTTATATGTGACAAGCTCAGATTGATGACCTTCACCCAAGATATCTTCAGGTGTAATTGTATCTAACATAACTATACGATCATTTAAATAAACTATATAATGTAATTTAATATCATCATGAACTTTTGCAAACATTGGATCTGTTGGTAATTTAAGTTCATATGTTTCTGTAGCATTTTGTTGATTTTTGGAAACCAATTCGCCTAAAAAATTACCTTCTTTTAACGCTGGATAATATTCAAAATACAACTTTTTATAAGCTAACATATTATACTTTTTTAATGAACGTTCAATTTTTTTGAATTCATTCTCATTAATATAGTCGAATAAGTAAATTCCTTTCATTTTATTACCCCCACTATTCTATTTTAATTATATATTTTCTTTATCAAATTGTCAAACAAATAAAAGGTAGTAAGATCTACCTTTTATTTAGTTATTTTCTCCGTTTTAATAATGGTACATCCCATATTTTTATAACTTAAACTATCACTCCATATTTGATATGTTGAGTTATTATTTGCTACTGTTCTATAACGATAATATGTAACTGGTGTATTTTTCCATCCATATACATCAGTTGTTTCGTAAGTTACCTTTGGAACAACTTTATCCTTTTTAACTTCAACATCAAATTTGCAAATATATAAAGTATATGAACTTCTTGCAACTGAATAACAACTTTTTGCATCCGTTGGTTTTGTATTTACATATCTTCGTTCTTCTTCTTTTGTTTCAGTTACAGTTTCAACTACATTAGTTGTTACTGGTTTTGTTTCAGTTCCAACTTTAACATATTTTCTTTCATAATCAACTTTTGTTTGAACCTCTACATTACTTGAACTTGCAATGTAATTTGATGTCCAATCTGACCAATTTGAATAACTTTTTTCATTTTTTGGACAGCTATATAAGTATCTATAGTAAGTTACTGTATTATTCTTTGTATTTGTAGTTGTTGTATTTTTATTAGTATTCTTTGTAACTGTTTTAGTAGTTGTTTTACAATTGTTTTTGAAATTTGAACAAGTCATTTTTTTAGTAGTAAAGTTTTCTTCATTACCACACTTTAAATATGATTTTAATTCATAATCATTTTTATCATTTTTAGTTAATTCAACATAAGAATTATTTTGATCACATAAATTACCATTATCGTCTTTTAGTTGAATTAAATAACCTTTTTTTACTAAATTAGCTAGACTAATGCTTGTTTTATCTCCGTTATTTTTAGGTTGAGTTGCTGTATAATAATAAGAAAATCCAGCATTTTGTAATACTTTTAAATTATAATTGAATTTTTCACTAAATGTTAATTCATTTTCAGTTCCATTTTTCTTAAACTTCTTTATTGGAAAAATCCATAACAATATGCATATAACAAGAATTATCAAAAGAATCGTAACTACAATTCTTTTAATTGATGTCTCCTTACTTTCGTACATTTATATTTCCCCCTTAACTCGCGAATTATTATAACACTTAATTCTATTTTGTCAAATTGATAAAATGTCTTATGTAATCGAGTATTTTATCAGTCTTACTCCTATTTGTCAACCATTATTTCAACAATCGTACATCCATTATTATGATAATTAGTTTTAAAATCAATTACGAGTTTATTTTTCTTTAAAGTTTCTTTAGTTTCATTATAAATAATTCCACTTCCAATTCCATGGATGATAACAATAATGTTCTGCTTTAATCTATAATTTTCTTTAATAAAATCATTAATCATCATATGAGCAGTTACACGATCAAATCCATGTAAATCCAAGGTTGGAAGATTATCAATAAAAATAACATCATTCAAAGTCATGAATATACATTCTCATTTCTTCTTTGGTAGCAACTGAATAGCGACCACCTATTTTTTTTATTGACAAACCACCAGCAACGGTTGCAATTGTTAATACTGTGTTTAAATTATATGATTTACTAACTCCATACACAAAAGCTCCATGAAATAAATCGCCAGCTCCTGTAGAATCTACTCCGGCAACTTTAATTGCATCCATTATACCAATGTTACCATCATATTTATATAAAACCCCTTTGTCCTCTAAAGTTACAACAATTATACCGTGAAAAACATCTTCTAAGCGATGATAAAGTTTAATAATTGTTTCATCATTATTATAGTCAATTTTGACATTAGCAACGCCCTCCGCAAATTCTTTAGAACAAACAACATAATCAACTTTTTTAGCTAATCTAATTTTTTCTTCAGAAACGCTTCCAGCATCTATAACTGTTATTGCATTTGGATATTTATCTATTAAACGATTAGACTCTTCAATTTCATGTCCATCTACTAAAATAATATCCGGTTCAAAATCTAAATTCAATTCTTTAATTGGACGTCGGTCTTTGTTATAATTTAAAACTGTTCTAGAGGCATTAGATTTATTATTAATTATAATACTATTACTAGTTTCATAATCACCATCTATTTCTAAATATTTAGTATTTACATGCGCTTCTTCAAATTCTTTTAATATTTTTTTACCATAATAATCATTTCCAATAACGCCCGCAATATATACTTCTGCCCCCCATTTTCCGAGTAAATAAGCAGCATTACTAGCAGGTCCCCCACCACATTCAATTCTTTCATTAACTGACATTTTCTTATTTTCAATCAAAAATTGATCTAATGGAAATGTTATATCATAACAAATATGTCCTAAACAAAGTATTTTCATAACTCTCACCTATTTTATTATCTCACATTTATAAAATAAAAAAAAGAGCATTTTATGCTCTAATATTTATTTGTTTTTTACAAGTATTTTTTCTTCCTCTTCATCACATAAACTAGCAAGTCGAAGAGCACTCCAAATAAAGAAAAGAATAAAACCCAAGAATATAAGAAATAAATATAACATTAGTATCACCTACTAATTAATATACCCTCTTTTTAATAATTATACCTTTTTTGATAATTTTTTTAGATGAGATTTATTAATTATTTGATATAATAAATTATATGGAGGATTTATGAAAAAAGGATTTGATAATAAAAAATATGTAAAAATTCAAAGTGAAAAAATTAGAGAAAGATTTAAACTATTTGATAAACTTTATTTAGAAGTTGGTGGTAAATTATTTGATGATAATCACGCTGCCCGTGTTTTGCCAGGTTTTAAACCAGATTCTAAGATAAATATGTTTAAAGAGTTAAAAAAAGATATGGAAATAATCTTCTGTATCAATGCTAATGATATTGAAAGAAATAAAACAAGAGCAGAATATGGTATTACTTATGATACTGAAGTTTTGAGATTAATTGATAATTTACAAAAACTTAAGTTTAAAATAAATAGTGTTGTTATTACTCTATACAATAATCAAGCCAATGTTGATAAGTTTATCAAAAAACTTGAAGCTAATAATATTAGAACATATATTCATACATTTACAAAGGGATATCCAACAGATGTTGATACAATTGTTAGTGAAGAAGGTTATGGTGCTAATCCATACATAGAAACGACTAAACCATTAGTTTTAGTTAATGCACCTGGTCCTGGAAGTGGAAAACTTGCAACATGTTTATCACAACTTTATCACGAACATAAGCGCGGTATTAATGCCGGTTATGCTAAATTTGAAACTTTTCCTGTTTGGAATTTACCTTTAAAACATCCTGTTAATATTGCTTATGAAGCTGCTACTGCTGATTTAAGAGATGTAAATATGATTGATCCTTTCCATTTACAAGAGTATGGTAAAACAGCCATAAACTATAATCGTGATATTGAATTATTTCCTGTTTTAAAAACAATCTTATATCGTATTACTGGCAAAATTATCTACAAGTCTCCAACTGATATGGGCGTAAATATGGTAGGAAATTGCATTATAGATAATGAAGTTGTTGAAGATGCAGCTAAAAAAGAAATAGTAAGGCGTTACTATAATGAGATGGTAAGTTATAAAATAGGTCAAGTTGATGCTGAAGTTCCACAGAGAATTAAAGTTTTAATGAATGAAATTGGGATTGATGAAAATTATTTAGATATTGTTAAACCAGCTATCATTAAAAAAGAAAAAGAAAATAAACAAGTTGTTTCCATTAAATTACCAAATAATAAAATAATTACTGGTAAAGAAACGACTTTACTATCACCAGTTTCAGCAATGATCATTAATTCTATTAAAGAACTTGCTAAAATTCCTGATCGTATTAATTTAATACCACCTAATTTAATTGAACCAATCTTAAAAAATAGAACAAATGGTTCGAATGAGCCATTAAAACTATCCGAGGTTTTAGTTGCTTTAAGTATTTGCTCAGTTACAAATCCGACAGTAGAAAAAGCTTTGATTTATATTAAAAAATTAGACAATATGGATGCACATTCTACTTATATACTTCCTAATGATGAATTAAAAGCACTAAAATCGCTTAAAATTAATATTACTTGTGAGCCAAAATTTTATTCAGAAGACTCATTTATATACTAAAAAAAGAGAAAAAATATTTTTCTCTTTTTTAATTATTAGTAGAACTTTGAGAATAAATTGATGCCTTAAATTGTTCGCACATTTCTATTTTGTAATTTTCTGTAGTAGCTGGCCTAATTAAACCAAAAATTGCTTGAACTATTATATGTGTTACAAATATTAACACCACTGCAACAAATCTTTTTACTGCAGTTTGAAATGCTTTCTTTGGCGCTGCATCTTCATTTGAGGTTATTGCTTTAATAAAATCTAATCCACTCAAAATAATTGCAGCAGCTAAACTAACATAACCAATAAGCGCAATAGCTGTTGTTATATAATATTCAACATTTTTATGTTGCTTGATATAATCACATAAAGAGTCATATTCCTCCTTATATTTTTCCTTAAGGTCTTGCATTTCAACTGATTTTCCTATTTGAGATGCCATATAATCAGCTATTTGTCTAGATGCTGATAATAACCCACTAAAATTACCATAACGTGAAAGTTCATTTATAATCTCTGTATTAATTTGATCCCTTGGATTATTTTCTGTATAATCTTTTGCACCATCCGAATAATACTTATCTACAATGTTAACTTTTATATGAATGAGCCATTCTGTTGATCTCATATTAGGATCATTAAATTTATTATATGCTTGAATTAAACGTGTACGTAGATTATATCCATCAACTGAGGTTCCTGCATCTTTTCCCGAATCAAAAAATGAATTATCTATCAATATAAATTTTTCAATTGCTTTATCAAATAATGCCTCTAATTCTTCATTGGTTGTTGCAGTATTCCCATAATCATTATTGTAAACATAAGCTTCCGCTGCAATAATTGAATACATTCTCCTAGCAACTCCATAAAGAACTTCAGGACTTCTTTCAACACTTTCATCAGCTTTTACACTAAATATTCCTATAAAAACAACAAGAATTGCCAAAACTAATTTCTTAAATTTCATTAGTATACCTCCTAAAATAATTATATCATAAAATTAAAAATCAAATAATTTATTTGATTTTCCTTAAAAAAATGATAATTCCAATAATCATACCCGTGCAAATGCCCATAGCTAAACCTACAAATTTATAGCAAATAAAGCCAATTATAGCAAATAGCAAAGAACTTAAAACTATATATGTTGGTAATTTTTCTTTACTCCTTGTTTTAATCTTTTTTTCTGAATTTGGAATTATTAAATATAAAATTGTTCCAATAAGTACTCCTAATGACATAAAAAACAAAACATTTGATTTTGAAAAATCAAAAAATATACTTACGCAACCTATTAATAATCCAATTAAGATATATAAAGACAATATTATTTTCTTTTCCTCAACTATTTTTTGAAATAATAAACCTAAGGAAAATCCCAAAAAAATTCCATTAATAACAGAAATCTTAAGAACATATGAAAATAATATTCCAAAAATCATTCCTATTACAATATACTTAATAAGATCAAGGTATTTTATCTTTTTGTTTTTTTTCATTATTTCACTTTTCTTGCATTACTTTTTTTTGCTGGTGTTTTTTTAACTGCAGTTTTAACTTTTGGAGCATTTTTTGCTTTAAAGTAATCTGCAATAACAGATGCTAAAATACCAAGAAGCATTCCAACGCCTCCGCCTACACCTACCCAAAAATATTCAAAAAACACAAGTGCTATTATCGCACCAACACAGAAACCAACAATCATATAGATTATTGTATTATCATTTTCTTCTACTTCCCTTTTCATTACTTTTGCCATATATAAACATCTCCTTTATTATATTTTACCACATATTATATATTTTTAACTATTATTTACACTAAAATTTACATATTTATTAAGTAAAAAAGAAGCAAAAGCTTCTATCTTCTCATACTTGGATGAATACCCAAGGTTTTTTGCATTGGTTTTCTAACTATTGGGTTTGAAGGTGACACAACATTTACTTTTTCTTCTTTTTTATTTTCTGATTCTTTAGTTTTTGATGTTTCAACTTTTTTTGATTCACTAATTACCTTATCATTATTATTTGATTTAATTCCTTTAATTTTACGTGAAATAAAACTAGCTAATCTTTTTCCTTGTTTTAATAAAATGTTTGAAAATAAGTAACTTAATCCACCAAATATAGCAAGTTCTAAAATAACACCAATGGTACTACCAAAAAAACTAACAATTGATGACATCGTTGTAAAACCAATTAAACCTTTTTCAAATAGGAAACCTACTCCAGCTGATAACCAGGTAATCATTTGATTAGAAAATGAAAGTAAAAGAAATATTGCTATACCTAGTGATAATATTCTTCTAACTCTTTTATATGTTTTATTTTCGTTATATTTAACTTTAGATTTTTTTTCTTTCATAAAACAACTCCACTGTATAAAGAATAAACTTTTTAATAGATTTTGTCAAACAAAAAGAGAAAACATAAAGTTTTCTCTAAATTTACTACTCATAACTTACTACACCATTATAAGTTTTAACATAATCAGTATAATAATAACAACTGCCATTGCGTAGTGTTCCACCACTTAGACAAGTATAACTTCTTGTTTGTGTTGTTACTTTATAACAAGTTGAACTTCCGCAACTTCCCATCGCTTGATTATAACCTAATGATGTACATGTTACTTGTTTTAACATAGCAGAAGATGCTTCACAAGTTTTTGCATATGTAATTTCGACTTCCCAATCCGTAAGTAAAGGTTCTTCAACTTTTTGGCACCTACCATTTACTACAGATACAGAAGTATAGCCACCAGGACATGATGTACTATTTGTAGTCACTACTACTGTACAAGATTTTTGATTTCCTGCATTATCCGTTGCTGTATATGTTTTTGTTTGAGCAATTGTGTAAGTCCCAGATGGATTTACTTTTAATCCACTATGAGAATCACTAGCTTTTACCGTTACGACTACACCAGACGAACTATTAACTAGAACCTTACAATCAATTTCTGGCTTGATTGTATCTATAGAAGTTGTTGAGCAACCACCTTTTTGGCAAGTACAAGCCATGCCAGCATTATTATTTTTAATACTTGTGCAATAACTATTGCAATCTTCTAAAGATGTATACGCTTTACATGATGTTGCTCCATTCAAATATCTATAATATGCTGCATATGGTTCGGATGTGGAACTTCCACCTGGATTTGTATTTCCACCTGGATTTGAACTTCCTCCAGAACTTGTTACATTTACAGTTAAATCTTTGCATATTTTTTCATCTGCTCTAGCACATATTGTTACAACTGCAGTTCCTGCTTTAACACCAGTTATTGTACAATTGCTTTCAGTTATATATGTGCTTCCTGATTTAATCTTACATACTATTTCTTGGCTAGCTTCTGCTGGTTTAAGATTAAATACAACTGGTTTACTTTCACCAACTTTTAATGCCATTGGATTATCTGTCAAACTAACTTCCGTTGGTTTAATTGAATTAGTTTTTACACAAACTCCATTGTAGTAAGTTTCATCACTCTTACACTTATCATTATTGCTTCCACCACCAATATTTTTCTTTACTGTTACTTTTGCTGATGCTGTATAAGCGCCATCAATTGTTCTTACTGTTAATGTTGTTGTGCCAACACTAACTCCTTTTATAACTCCATTATTATCAACTGTTGCAATTGATGGATCTTGAATTTCATAAACCAATTCTGGCATTCTTGCACCTTTTGGTTCTTGAGTAACACTTACTAGTTTAGTTTTTCCAACATAAACTGTATAATTACTTGAATTCAATTTTATTCCTGTCAATTGTGGAAATTTATCATCAACAGTTACTGGAACTTCAGCTGTTTTTCCACCATCATCAGTTGTTAAAGTAACTATTGCTTCTCCTTTTGAAATGGCAGTAACTCTACAAATATCTTTTACTTCATCATAAATTACTGCAGTTGCCTTTTCAGCAGTTGCTACTTCAGGATTACTAGATACACATGTAAATCCTTTATTAGTTGCATCAACTGGACTGACTTCTGGAATAATATCACGGCTTTCGCCTACTTCTAAAGACAATGTTGTAGGTGATACTTCAATACCGTTTACATTAACTACTCCGCCATTTCCCTTTCCACATCGTTTCAATAATAATAAAATTATTAAAATTATTAAAATGATTACTAAAATTGTTAATAGTAACCTTTTTGTAAATATAGGTTCCCTATCTTCACTTTCCATAATATCCTCCTCTATTATACTTCAATTATAATTTTACAACCATTATCAATTTTTGTAAAGACATTATTCGACTTTTATTTTTAACACTTTAGTCCTATTACCTATTATGTACTTATTTTAGCTTTAAATACAATCAAAAAAATAGTTTACATTTTGTAGACTATCTTTGTGCTTTTAATCTATTAAAAACTTCGATTACCATTTAAATCTTTTATTGTTTCTAAACATCTTAGATTATATAATATTCCATCTTGAATTCTATTTAAATTAAATGAGAACCACGATTCCCATGCTTCATGATTATTATTTAAGACAATATTTTCTACCTTTTTTCTATAATCATCTCTATATGCTGCATATTGTCTAGAAGCATAAACTATTGGTAATTTTAAATCTAAGTTAGCTTCTTTATTAACCATTTCATATAGTAAAACATTTTGAAAAAGTCTTCCGTATCTTGTATTACCATCTTTAAATAATTGAAGTGAAGCTATTAATCCATGACATACCATCGGAAGTAAAAACATATCATACTTATGATTTGGTTTGATACCACTATTATAAAAATTTAAAAATTTATCTAAAGCTGCATCAATTTCTGTATGTTTTAATGGGAAATAACTAATTGCTCTATTCTCAAAGAAAAATTTTGTTTGTGGTGTAACTTGATACGATCCAACAAATTTCAAATCATTATCTCTTAGTCCTAGCTTATCTTCAGATGATGTTCCAACTAATAAAACATCATGAATTTTAATGAATTCTTCTTTTGATATAGGTTCTCCTGAAGTCATTTTTTCAAGCAAATAATCAATTGAAACTTTATGTTCAAATTTTCGATGCAAAGAAATCAAAAATGAATCCTCTTTTTCAATAGATTGATTATCAATTATATCAGCTTCTTTTAAAGCATTTAGAAAAGTTACTTGTTCTTCTTCTGAATACTCTTTCAATTTACTTACTAATTCTAAATATAATTCTAAAGTATAATCAATAATATTTTTGATTCTAAGAGAAGGAGTATAACTATCAAGAACATCAAAAATATTCATTTTTACAATTGGGGCTCCACTATCTATAATTTTTTCTACTTCTGCCTGTGCTTTTTTTATTTCATCATCTGTAAATGTACTCATTTTAACACCACCTAGATAACACAATTATATCAAAAAATTTGTTAATATTCAATTTAAATAAAGCCATATAGTTGAGCCTTCTTTTACACTTGTATTTGCAGATGGTGACTCCAAAATTACTTTTTCACCTTCACCGCTTATTTCAATATTAAATCCTTTTAAAGTTTTTTTAGCATCTTTTAAATTCATACCAACAACATCTGGAACTTTAACATATTTAATATCATTCCAATTATATTTCTTAGACATATATTCTTTTCTTGGTTCTATTTTTAGAATATCAATTGCTGACAATAATATATTTCTGACAATTGGAGCTGCAACAGTACCACCATATTGAGTTACTCCCTTAGGATTATCAATTGCAACATAAACTAGTATTTCTGGCTTATCTGTTGGAAGAAATCCAATAAATGAAACGATATAATTTCCAACCAAATATCTACCATTTACCGCTTTTTGAGCTGTCCCTGTTTTGCCCCCTACTCGGTATCCTTCAATATATGCATTCCTACCTGTTCCATTTGCAACAACACTTTCTAACGTTTCTCTAACTTCTTTACTAGTAGATGATTTAATAACATTTCTAACTAATGTTGGTTCATTTTTTAAAATAACATGATTTGTTTCTGGTTCACTTATACTTTTCACAACAAATGGTTTATATAAATTCCCTCCATTAATTGCTGCTGAAACTGCCATTACTTGTTGAATTGCAGTAACAGATACTCCTTGTCCAAAAGCTGTTGTTGCCGTTTCAACTAAACCTATTTTATCAGGATTAAACAAAATTCCGTTTTCTTCTCCATTTAAATCAATACCTGTTTTTTCACCAAAACCAAATTTTTTAATATAGGAGAAAAGTTTTTCCTTACCTAGTCTTAAACCTAGTGTAACAAATCCGGGATTGCAAGAATTTTCTACTACTTCTTTAAATGTTTGTTCGCCATGTCCTCCATGCTTCCAGCAATGAATATTAGCATTTTCAACATGAACACTTCCAGAATCATAAAAGTGCTCATTTTCTAAATCAACCAATTTTTCTTCCAAAGCTGAAGCAAGCGTTATAATTTTGAATGTCGACCCAGGTTCATAAGTCGCCCACACAGGTAAGTTTCGATTTATAACTTCTTTAGAAGCTGATTCGTGATTGCTTGGTGAAAAATTAGGGCGAGATGAAATTGCTAAGACCTCTCCTGTATTGGGATTTATAGCAAGTCCCCAAGCTTGATCAGGATTATAAGCCATATAAGCATTATCAAGTTCACGTTCTAAAGCCGCTTGTAAATCTAAATCAATCGTTAAATTTAAGTTCATTCCATCTTGGGGCTGTTCATAGTTTTCATCCAATGAAAGTTTATTTCCTTTGGCATCTGCATAGTATTTAATTGCCCCATATTCACCAGTTAAATATTTATCATATAAAAGCTCTAAACCACTTAAGCCTTGATTATCAATGCCAACAAAACCAATGGTAGTTGCCAAGTATTTATCATAAGGATAATTCCTTTTTGTTTCTTTTACTAAATAAACTCCTGGTAAATTTAGAGCATTTATTTTGTCTGCAATGTCAAATGAAAGTCTTCTTCCTTCTGGATGAACTCGCTCTATTGATGATTTTTTGCTTACATGTTTTAACATCTCAGTATAATCAACTTTTAAAATTTCCGCTAGTTTTTTGGCAGTCAGTTCTTTATCTTTTACTTGTGATGGAATTATTACAAGCGATGAGGTTGTTATATTATTAACAATGACTTTTCCATTTCGATCAAGCATAAGGCCACGATTACCTTCAATTGGAAGATTACGATTCCATAAACTGGTTGCATATTTATTTAGTTTTTTGTAGTCAATTACTTGAATATAAAAAATCCTTAGAATAATTATTAAAAAAACAAATAAAATTACAAGCAAAATCATTTTCATTCTTGTGTGAATTTCTTTAAAAAACATATAATCACCTAATAATTATATGTTTTATTTTTTTAAATAATTTATTTTTTTTAAATTAAGTTCTAAATTATTGTTTTTATTAAAATATTTGAGATTTATGTAATTAATTGTTATATATGCAATAACTGCTTTTTTGTGTTTCAAAATTATCACCTAATAATATCTTACTTTTTAAGATTAATAAATTCCTTTTAAATAAAAAAAACATTTTAATTTCTTAAAATGTTTCTGCTTTTTTTTAATTTTATTTTTTTTATTAATATTACTAAACATATAGCAATTAAACCTCCAACTGAGTCAATCAAAATATCTAAAAAACTTGCAGTTCTTCCAGTAAATGATTGATGATATTCATCACTACATGCATATAGTATTGCAACTAAAAGTGCCCAAATTATTAATTTTTTACTTCTTAATCCACTTTGATAAAATGCATTTAAAAGTAAAAGTGTAAGAATAAAATAAACACTTACATGCATTACTTTTCTAAGTGGATAATCCAAATGATCAGCAAGCCTTGATATTTTTTTTGAATTGGCATTTTTATTGGTAAGACCTACTTCATTCGCTGCCTCGATTGATTTTTTTATAACTAAATTAATTGTTTTTTCACTTTTTCTTGAAGATTCAGTTCCATTCATATCAGAAAGCCAATAAATAGCTCCCATCCAGACAATAACTAATATCCATGAAAAAATAATTATTAAAGTTTTTTTCATATATATCACCTTTAAACAATAAATATTATATAATTTAAAATAAACTATTACAATAATAAATTATTATATTTACTTTATTCATTACTATGATATAATATTGATAGAGGGACACCTATGTGTTACCTTGGTTTTTGGGGATATTTAGTTATTTACTAAATATCTTTTTTTATTACAAGTAGAATAATGATAAGTAAAGAAAGAATTATAATAATATAACCTATCAGGCATAAGATATAATGTCTTTTACTCATATCATCACCTCCTCACTTTTGTAATACAAAAATCCAAGGCAACTTGAGCATCCCTTAACTATATCTTACTTTTTTTATTTTCAATTTCCTTTTTAAAAAATAAAAATATTCTTTTATACAAAAACATTTACTTTATTCGTTATTATGATATAATATTAATTGAGGGACACTT
>CACXGO010000015.1 GCA_902767245.1 uncultured Erysipelotrichaceae bacterium | reverse complement strand
TGTGTTCAAATGCTTTTAATCTGATTCGAACTTTAGTCTTTGACATATTATCCTCCCTTCGCCTATATCTAGTATAGACTCGCTCCGTACGAAAACCCAATAACCTCAATTAAAATATAAACAACTTAACCGGGTGTATCAGCAACCTCGCACATCATTGCGTGCCACACGCTTAAGATTATACATTACTTTTTAAGTTAATGCAAGCTTTTTTTACGCTTTTTTTACATTTCTTTGTAAATACAAAAAATCTTGGATTTTCCCCCAAGATCTTGTTTTACATTATTTTTAATATTAATTCTGATACACTTTTGTACTCACCTTTAGCAATAGCTTTTACTTCAGGAATAGCACCAAATACAGCATAGCCATTAAAATCTTTAACCATCTCAACATCACTATGCCCATCACCTATCGTGTAAACATTTTCGCTTGATACATGTAATCTATCCGATATGATTTTTATGGCTTTTGATTTATTAGTTTCACTTGATATAATTTCTATTGAACTTTCTCCTATTCGATATGAATGAACATACTTTGAATATTTATTGTTGATTAAATCATTGACAAAATTAGCTTGTAAAGGTGAATTATATTTAACATTTATTTTTGTCAATTTTTTATGTTCAAAATTGACTCTGCTTTCTAATTCACTACAACAAAACCATTTTTCACATTTTTCAAGCTGCAAATCTAACTTTACATTATTTACTATGTTATCCTCAATAACATAATTAGAAATTATGTTATCATTTACATCTAAAATTGTCGCACCATGATTAATAATCACATAATCATAACTAAATTCATACAAATTCAATTTTTTTTGAAAATCCAAGTAGCTTCTACCTGTTGCGATAATAAAGATATTACCTTTTTTTCTAAATTCTTTAACTGCATTTATGTTTTTGTTAATATCTACATCACTTAAGTAAAATGTTCTATCATAATCACTTGCTAGTATTTTTTTACTCATAAAAACTCCTTTATATCTCATTTTTTATACAAATATTCAATGTTTTCGAGTGGTATTTGTACAACACTAATTGAGCTATCCTTGTGAGTAGTAATTAATGTTCCTCCTCTTTGTGAAGTCTCTCTTGCAATTCCTGGTTCAACCAAATAATCAATACTCATTCCATAAGTAAGCCTTATCCCCTTATATTCAAGAGATATATTGTTAGAGTGATCATGTCCGCAGAAAAAACCTTTAGAAGTCTTTAACACTCTAGCTATTTCAAATAAACTACTAGGTTCTTCACTAAAACTGACATTTTCTTTATTGAATCCAAAATAATATTTTACTTGTTTACTCCCACTCATATAAAGATCATATGCTTCTTTATATTCTTTTAACGGTATATGGAAAAATTCAAGTGTGGATATTTTTTCACCTTCTGATTTATTTAATCTAAATATTTCTGTTTTATACCATTCTACTTGATCATTATGAATATTATCATATTTTGAAAAGCCTTTTCCAATATATGCATTTGAATCAAGCAAAAAAATTGCTTGATTAAGTGTACCATCACTGTTTCTTAATTCTATTAATTGATTATTTCTGCCAGTAATTGTACTACCATTTATAGTTGGTTGTACATATGGATACAATAAATTTTTACTTGTTTTATATGAAATTGATTTATATAATTCATTTAAAGTTTTCTTACTTCCGCTAGCAGATGTTTCCGTATCATGGTTCCCATAAGTAAAAGCCCATGGCACACCTAAGTTTCTCATGAACGCAGCAAATTGCAACACAGGAGCTGTATTATTGAAGCTGAATGAAGATAATCCTAATGGATAAGTCAAATCCCCAGTTACAATAACTAGGTCAGGTTTTGAATAATCTATTAATTTATAAACGGCTTGCAAAGCTTTAAGATCTTTATCATAAGATATAACTCCTCCACCTAAATGAATATCTGTTAATTGCAAAATTTTAAAATCATCTTTATCTGAAGTAATTGTATAAACACCAGTTTGATCATTATACTCTATTTTGCTATTTCCTTCATATATGTTGGGAATTTGATTAATATATGGTTGAGTCAGCCATATATCTCTAGAAAGATATAAATATCCTCCACCAAATATTATTGTCAATAGTATAACTATAAATAAAACTTGATTAAAACCACCATCATTGTATGTAAATTTTTTAGATTTTATAAAATAAAAAATAAAGGCATATATGTAATATATAACCATAATGGCAGCAAAAAGATTAAATACAAAAATTTTTTCAAATCCATAATATATTCCTAATGAAACTATAAAATAAATTAATGAAAAAACATAAACTTTACGAATCGATTTTTTAAATATCTTTTCATTCTCAAAATCGATTCTTTTGTTTAACCATACCATAATTAAGATGTTTTTTAAATAGAAAAACAAAACTGCCCCAATAATTAAAAGGTTAGAGTTAAATGCTTCTAGTAATTCAAATGATTTAGAGTTTATACTTAAACTAATTATATTAAATAGTGTTCCAAATAAAACCGTAAATAATAAGAAGATCCAAATTAAACATTTCCTAGAGTATTTATCAAAAAGGCTTTCAAGTTTAGCATATGAATCAATTGATAGCAACATTTTAGGACTTTTAACTTTGTATTTTATGATTACAAATACATCTAATGCCAAAAATACTATGCTAAAAATTAGATATATTAAATAACTATTAAGATGTAATAACAAACCAATTACTGAAATAATAAAGAATACTGTTATTATTGATACTAAGTATGAATGATTTATTTCTTTTTTTAATAATCCATAAAATTCGTCATAAGATGAAGATACTTCTTTACTATACCACCTATCAATATTAGCAGAATCGTAGTCAATACTTTCGACCATAGTTTCTAAACTGTTATATTTATTTACTATTGTTTTAAATGCATAGGTTTTATTTTCTTCTAATTCCTTTTCATATTCACGACTTATTTTCGCAATTATTTTTTCTTTAACTTGGTCTACTTCCTTTGAGTATTCAATTCCTTCAAAAAAAGATTCAACATAATTTTCTATTCTTTTATTAGTAATTAATTTAATTTGTTTTTTCATCTTACATCACAAAAAAATTATACCATAAAATTTTAAAAAACTAATAATCATTTTGCAAAAAAAATTTGAACAATTTGTTCAAATTCTATCTGCTTTTCCCTTCTCCTTGGGCCATTATTTCTGCAAGCTTTCTTTCAGCGTCTCGTCCTGCTTCCGGAGTCATTCCGATATTAGCAACTTCGGAACTTTTTGTCCAGTAATCGTGAATACTTTGTCGCTGTTCCATCTTAGGGTTTTCTCTTCCAAAAATCGAATTCAATTTTTGATCAACAGCATCAATTTTTTCTTCTAATGTTGATGTTTTTCGCTCAAAGTCTCTAGACAAGCTATCAATCCTTGCCGAACTATCATCTAATTTTTTCTTAAACTCCCGCTCTATTCTTGGATATTCTTCTTGTAAATATTTTAATGCGGCTTCAATATCACTTTGTTTTTCTCGATTTCGATTGAATAATCCCATATTATCACTCCTAATTATAATTATAAGCCATTAATTAGAAAAAATCAAATAAGAGAAAAGTTTTATTTCTTTTAGTCAAACTTAAAAATTGCGCCAATTATTGCAACTGCAAATATAAATATGCTAACTATCATAGTCCATTTTCCAATATTTTTCCACTCATCTATACTTAAATTCTTATATGCAGCCCTCCATTCTAGTGCACTTATTTTATGCCCTTTATACATATAAAAGCCCACTAAATATGCACATGCTGCAAATATAAACATTAATATCGAAAATCCGCCCATTTTTATCTCCTTCCATGATTCAATATTCTAATCTTTACATAATCTCCTTCTAGGTTCACTTCATTTAATATTTTTACATCTTTGCTATGTTCAGTTATTCTATATATTAAATAAATTAATTCTTCCGTTTTTAAGTAACTAATTTTATCGTATTTTTCATATACATGTTTATACCAGTCTCCAATATACTTATATCTACCTTTAATAAAATCATCATTAGGATATTTTTCATATTCATTTTTTATCTCATCATAATTTTTCTTAGATGCTTCTGATAATAGTTCGTGGTAACGATATGATAATACCTGCATACTTGGAACAACTATTTCATGAATACCTCTTTTTTTTAACTGCTCGATAAATAATAACAAAGAAAGCACTTTGCTTGGATGAACATTAGGATTTTCAATACCATTATTCAATTTATATAATTTTCTTTCAATCGTTCTATCTTTGCTAAACTGGCAGTTTTGAACACCATAGATATAGCAAATATTTTGATCATCTATATCATATAAAATATGTGGTAATTCATACACTTTTTCATCTGAACCAATAGTAAATACCATACTTCTGGTAGTTTCATCCCAAAGTTCATTTGCTTTGGTTTTCATAAAAACACTATGTTCAAAAAAAGTACCTACTTTTTCTAGCTTATAATTATCAAATGTTCTATTTTTTACAAATTGTAATTGTTTATCTAAAAAAAACTCAATATTCTCTATGTCACTTATTCCTAGACGAAGCCATATACGACGAAGTAAATACATAACAGTTTCATTTAAATCGACTATATCATCATAATCATAAAATAATTTGATTGTTTCATTTGCTATTTCTGTTAAATATTTAAAAAACTTAACACTATCATTTATTTTAATTGTTATGCAGTCATCATTACAATGATTAATAAGATAATTTAAGTTGTTTTTATTATAGCAAGAAGATGTTGATATTACTTTTTCAAATAAATCTAAGCCATCTTTTCCAAATTTGAAATTTATATTTGGGACCTCCTCTTCAGATTTTATTTGATAAATGCTGGTTTCTAAAAATAATTCAATTAAATTCTTAAATTCTATTTTTGGCATAATCAATTTCCTTCATTCAAAATCGAAAATATTATATCATAAAATTCAAATGTTCTAGCAAACATTTAATTTTTAATTTATTTTTATATAAAAATTCTTCTCATATGTAATGTATTATATTTGATACCATTTAGTAAGATTATATTAATCTATTACTCAACAAAAAACTCGAGTGCACCTCGAGTTTAATTCATATTTGGTACCGGACATAAGGACTTGAACCCTCATGATATTGCTACCCGCTGGATTTTGAGTAATGTGCAACTAGTTTTTTTATTCCTTAAAATCCCACTAAAATTAAATTATTAATCACTTAGTGGAATCAACATTAACAATTGAAAATAGTCTTTTGAGTCCTAATGAGTTCCATAATCATTAAATTCAATCATAACTGTAAATTTTCTATCACTTGCAGTTTACTAATATCAGTTACAATTCCCTTTATTTCTTTATCATTTAAAGAATGATTTGTCACCCAGTAAAATTTTCCAACTGTTTTTGTAATTTCAATTGTTAGATTTATTAAATTTTTCTAGAATTATTATAGCCATTCACCATATTTTTTTATGTAAATCTTCTTAACAACTTGGGCGATTATTCCATATAAAAGCACAAATCCAATTAGATATAAATAATAAACACTTGGAAGAATTACAAAATTAAATCCATCTGCAAAACTTAATAGCATAGGTACTACTATAGTAGCAATAATAGTAAATAATGTTAGTACTAAAAGTGTATTACTTGGTTTAGATTTTGTAATATGATTTGTTCTTATATAGAAAATCATCAAAGTCTCAGATATTATGCATTCGACAAACCACGACGTTTGAAAAAATGCCTGTAAATCAATCGAATTATATTTTAAAACAAACCAGAATACAGCAAATGCAACAACATCAGTAATTGATGAAATAACACCAAATATTATCATAAATTTACTAATAGATTTTATGTCCCATTTTCTTACTTTTTTAATAAAACCTTCATCAACATTATCATAAGGTATTCCTATTTGAGACAATTCTACTATAAAATCTTGAATAATCATTTGTATAGGTAAAAGTGGTAAAAATGGTAAAAAAATACTTGCAATCAATATACTAAATACATCTCCAAAATCTTGACTTAATGCAAGTTTCATATATTTTAAAATATTACCATATACTTTTCTTCCTTCAATTACCCCATTATGAATTACTTCTAAGTTCTGTTCAAGGAGAATGATATCGCTTGATTCTTTGGCAATATCTGTTCCGCCATCAACACTTATTCCAACATCAGATGCTCTTAAAGCAGGAGCATCATTAACACCATCACCCATGTATCCAACAGAGTGCCCATTATTTCTAAGAGTTCTTACTACTCTTTCTTTCTGCATTGGATTCATTCTTGCAAAAATATCAATTTCTTCTACTGCTTTAGATAGCTCATAATCGTTCAATTCATCTATTTTTTTCCCAGTTAAAATATCACTACTAATTCCTACCGCATTGCAGATATTCCTAGTTGCAAAAGCATTATCACCAGTAAGTATTTTAATACTTACTCCATATTCTTTTAATTTTTTTATAGTTGTTTCTGCTGATGGTTTAGGAGGATCTAAAAATGCTATTAAACCAACTAAAGTAAAGTTTTTTTCATCTTCAATGTCATATTTATCTATACCTTCGTATTCTGGTTTTACCGCAAGTGCAATAATTTGCATCCCCGTTTTAGCTAGTTCTTCTGCTTTTCCATTAACCTTATCAATTATTTTTTTATTTATTGGTACTTCTTCTCCATTAACACGCGCCATGTCACATACTTTAACAATTTCTTCCAAAGCACCTTTAACAATGACTCTATACTTTTCATGGTGTGTTACAACTATAGATGATCTTTTTCTCATATAATCAAATGGTATTTCATCAATTTTCTTATAATCAGATATATCTACATTATGACTTTTAGCATACTGAATAATTGCCTTATCTACAATATTTTTATATCCAGTGCTTAAATAACTATTAACATATGCACATTTAAGCACATATTCATCATCATTACCATCCACATTAATATACATTTGAAGTTCAATATTATTTTTTGTAAGTGTTCCTGTTTTATCAGTACATAAAACATCCATTGATCCAAGATTTTGAATCGATTTAATACTTTTAACTAATGTGTTTTTTCTAGCAAGTGATTTACTACCTTTAGTTAAGTTAACATTAACAATCATTGGAAGCATACTCGGAGTAATTCCTACTGCAACTGATAAAGCAAATAATAAAGCTTCTTTTATGTTTCCTCTAAGCATTCCATAAATACCAAAAACTAGTATACAAATAACAATCATACACTTAATAAGAAGACTAGTAATATGATTCATTCCTTTATCAAAAGATGTCTCTACTTTAACTACTTCTTTTTTCTTATTCATATTACCAATAAATGTATCAAGTCCTGTTTTAATAACTATGCCTTTCCCTTGTCCACTTATAACATTACAACCCATTAAACATATATTATTCATCTCTATTGGATCATTTGAATCATTTTCAAAATTTATACTTTTTTCAATCGCTTCACTTTCACCAGTGAACGATGATTGATTTATAAATAAATCCTTACTTTCAAACAAATATAAATCTGCTGGAATAACACTTCCTGCACTTAACGTAATAATATCTCCATATACTACTTTTTCTTGTCTTATTTCTTTTTGATTATCATCTCTTATTACATCAGTAAATATTCTTATTTGTTCTTTTAATTTTTCATTAAATTTATATGTTGAATAATCTTGAGTAAACCTAATAATGACACTTATAAGAGTAATACCAAGTATTATTAAAGCCCCAATTTTATCGTTAGTTATAAAGTCTATTGCTGCTAAAACAATTAATATTAAAACAAATTTATCTTTTAAAGCTTCTAAAATAAAGAATAAAGGAGTTTTTTTCTTTCTACTAGTAGCAATGTTTTCTCCATACTTTTCCAATCTTTTTGATGCTTCGCTCTTACTTAGACCCTTTTCACTAGTCCTAAATAATTTCATAATTTCTTCTTTTTCCTTGTTAGATAAATCAATATAACCTAGATTATTATTCATATGCTTCACATCCTATTGATTATTATAACACGTATAATTATTGTAGTAAATTGACGAGATTGTTCATAATTAAATAATGCCAAATTATGTTGTTGAGTTTAGCTAAATTATAATAGGAGCTCTATATCCAATTTCATATAAAAAACTCGAGTAACACTCGAGTTTATTTCATATTTGGTACCGGCCAAGGGACTTGAACCCTCATGATATTGCTATCGCTGGATTTTGAGTCCAGTGCGTCTACCATTC
>CACXGO010000014.1 GCA_902767245.1 uncultured Erysipelotrichaceae bacterium | reverse complement strand
CAAAGAAGAGCAAATTTAGAAGCCGAAAGACAACAAGGCTATGTTGTAAGCGATGAATTGAGCCAAAGAAGAGCAAATTTAGAAGCTGAAAGAAATCGAGGGTTAACATTAGATACTAATGGTGATTATACTGTGACTTATCGTGATGAAGTAACAGGTGAAGAAGATACAAGAACATTCAATTTGAACTCATTGCGTTCTGAATTAGAAGAAGCCCAAAGAAACAATTTGGGTGATGAACTTGTAGCCACTTATCATAATGCTATAAATGCAATTGAAAATACTCAAAGAGAGCAATGGGAACGTGAAATGAGAAAGGAAGAAAATTTAATTGCTGCTCAAGAGAGTATAGACCGACAAGGATGGCAAGCTAGAATTGCCACTGAAGAAAGTGCATTAGCTGCACAAGAGCAAATAGAACAGCAAGCATGGCAAGATAGAGTTGCTAACGAAGAAAGTAGACTAATTGCTCAAGAGCAAATGGAACAGCAAGCATGGCAAGATAGAATAAATGCTACAGAAAGTAGTCTGGATGCTCAGGAGCATTCAGAACAACAAGCATGGCAAGACAGAATGCAAAGAGAAGAACAAGTAATTCAAACTGCAGAGCAAGAATACGAAAGAAATAGACAAGAAGAAGAAGCAAGGCGTATAGCAGATGAAAATGCATATGCAGCTGCCATTCAACAAGCACAAGCTCAGCAACAAGAAGAAATGATAGAATTAGAAAATTTGCTTGCGGCTGGTAAAAAGGCTCAAATGGCACAATGGATTAACGAAAATCAAACTGATGCTGTACTTCAAGCTCATATGGCTGAAGTAAATGAACTTGAAAAGAAATTACATATGAATCAGAGTAATACTGCGGAAGATCTTAAGAGTAATAAAGATTACATTGAAGCTGATATGGCTAGAAGATATAGTGAAGAAACTAGAAGAGCTGAGAAGACGAAAAAAGCAAGTGCACCGAAGGGAAGTGGTAAATAATGAATCAATATTTAATTCCAGCAAATTCAAAAAAATCAATGCTAATATTTGGACTTTTCAATATTACTGATTTATTCATATTTGCAATTGGCGCAGGAATCACATTATTATTGTTAATGATAATTGGTCCGAGTGAAACATTAGATACAATTCTTATTCTACTTCCTGCATTAATTGCTGGATTACTGGTTTACCCAGTTCCTAATTATCATAATGTTAGAACGGTTATTAAATCAGTATGGGAATTTTTTACAAATAGACAAGTATTTATATGGAAAGGATGGTGTGCAAAAGATGCCTACAGCGAAGAACAATCAAAGAAGTAAATATACTGAAGATTTCTTACCAATAAAAGATATTGCTAACAATTGTATTTTACTTAATAACAAAGAAAAAGTAACCGGTATAAAAATAATGCCTAAAAATATATTTATCATGGGTCCAGAAATGATGAATTCAGTTATAGCTAATTTGAGAGTTGTTTATAATTTGATTGATTATGAATTTTGGATTATATCAGCAGGTAGGCCAGTTGACATAAGTGTTTATATGTCACAGCTTGAATTGGCATATCAAAATGAACAAGATCCAATCCGAAAAAAATTAATTATGCAAGATATAAAAAAAGGGCAATCATTTATGCAAAACGATGTTGTCGATACCGAATTTTTCCTACTTTTTAAGGATAAAAATGATGATGTCCTCCAGAAAAGGATTCGAAATTTAATTAATAGTTTTGCTGGAGCAGGACTTGCAACAAGACAAGTAAGCAACGAGGATTTAAGAGTGCTTATTGATAATTTCTTTAATGCAGGAAATACAACAAGATTTGGGACGGTGAGATCATAATGGCAGGTATTCAATCAGAATTAGCTCCAAAAGGCTTACAATTTAAACCTTCTGAGTTTATCATAAGTGATCAAGTAGCAACAATATTGACAGTTATCTCATATCCAAAATATATTGATCCAGGATATTTATCATCATTAACAAGTATACCTGGAATTAAGGTTGTAATTAAGCATATTCCATTACCTTTTAGTGTAATATCTAAAATGCTAAATAAAGAAATTGCTGATTTAAAGCAAAGATATCAAGAAGAAAATGATAAAACTATTCAAGAAAGAATAAGGCAAGATTATGAATCTTTAGAATCATTTATCCAATTGTTAGCAGCAAATCAATCAAAAATATTTGATTTTCAAATGCATATTATGGTAACTGCTAATACATCTGAAGAATTACAAAATAAAAAAATGCAGTTAAAGAATTATCTTGAATCAATGGAATTAAAAGCAGTACCATTAAGATTTGAACAAGAAAGAGTTTTAAAATCAATTGTCCCTGTTTTTCCAAAGCAAGAAATTGAAGATAGAATTGGTGTCCCAATTCCATCGCCAACAATAGCTGCCATGTATCCATTCATCTTTGACAGTGTTAAAGATGCTGGGATGTCAACACTATTTGGAGTTGATTTTTCAGGAGGAATAATATTATTTAATCAATTTTTATATCAAATAAAGAAAGAACATAACCGAAATAATGCCAATATGATTATTTTAGGTACTTCTGGTAGTGGTAAATCAACTGCAGCCAAAATACTATTAAGAGCAAACATTAGAAATAATCATCAAATTGTTTGTATCGATCCAGAAGGCGAACTTGAAGATATGGTTTCTATCTACAATGGCGATTTTATAAATTTAGGCAAGGGTGGAGAATTTGGTATGATAAACCCTCTTGAAGTAATTGCAGATAGTGATGATGATGAAGAAATGACTGGCTCTGGGTTTGCAGTTTTAACAAGAACATTGCAAACTTTAAAAGCCTTTATGAAATACTATGCACCAGATATTCAAGATGATGTTTTAAATCTTTTTAGTGAAGTTACTCAAGAAACATATGCAAGATTTGGAATCAATCATCAAAGTGATTTTAGCAAATACACGTCAGAAGATTATCCAACTTTAGATGATGTTTACGAAACAATAAAAGGTCGATTATCATCAATGAATGACAGAACCCATGAAAAAGATATTATGGAAAATTTAGAGATGAAAGTAAGACCTTTAGTAAAAGAATTGCGTTACTATTTCTCTGGGCATACAACAATTAAAACTAATAGTAAATTTATTGTGTTTAATATTCGAGAAGTAATGAATGCTGATGCTAATATTAGAAATGCTTTATTTTTCAACATATTAAAATATGCTTGGAGTTTGACATTAGATAGATCAGTAAATACAATCTTAATGGTTGATGAAGCTCATGTTTTGCTTGGAAGTAACAATCAATTAGGAGCTGATTTCTTGGCTCAAATTCAAAGACGTTCAAGAAAATATAATACTGGAACAATCATAATTACACAACAGCCAAGTGACTTTAGTGATCCGGCGGTAATTACACAAGGAAAAGCGATATTTGATAATGCCTCATACTATTTAGTAATGGGTCTTAAAAAGCAAGCTGTTGAAGATTTGGCTCAATTAATTGATTTGAATGAGAGTGAGCAAGAAAGTATAAAAAATTATTCACAAGGAGAAGCTTTGTTTGTCTGTGGAAACAGACGTATGCGAATAAATGTTATAGCTAGCGAAGAAGAATTAGATTCTTTTGGTCGCGGAGGCGGACTATAATTTAAAAGAATGGTGGTGATAACATGGCTTCATTAAAAAAACAAGTAATAGAAGATTTAGAAGGCGGAGCCATGTTGTCAACCCAAAATGAAGCTCAGCCTTCTTTTAACAAAAATGATAATCAATTTGAAAATAAAAATGAAGGAAAATCTGATAAAGAAGAAAACTCTGATCTTAAAGATAAAGTAAAGAAAATAAAAAAAATAGTAACAATTACTAAAATTGTAATAAGAGTGGTTGCTGGTATAATTTTGATAGCACTTTCTTTTATAATGTTTTTAATAAGCATCATGATTACTATATTTGGCCCATTTATACCTAGTTTGGTTACCGGGGCGGCTATAGTTAGCACATTGACTGGAGCCGGAAATGGTGGAACCAATGTACCTCAAGAGTATATGATTAGTATTTCCAAACTTGATGAAAGCGATGATGAAAAACTCAGTTTGGCTAAAAGCATTAATGCGGCAATTGCAGCACCAATTGATTTTTTCATAAATAATACTAATGATTTTCCTACTGAAAAGGATAAACTTGGAAAAGAAAGCTGTATTTTATTCTTTTCAGGATTAAAAAAAGATAGTGGGTCATCTTATTATGAAGACTATATGTATGGAAGTAATATAGAAAATTTAGAAGAAGCAATTAATCAAAAATGTTCTAATGTTGTCTTAAAAATCACTGACATATTTGAAGAAATATATGAAAAAAAAGAATATAAATTTGATAAAGATGAATATCAAAAGTTTTTGAGTGATTTTTACATTAATCCATATTTAAATAAGATAGTTGAAGGATATGCAGATGATAATAATATAACTATTGAAGAAGCTCAAAGAGAGATTATCAATGGAATAACGGACTATTATAAATTATATTTGAAAACTAATGTTAATGATAATAATGTTAATGATTATTTAACAGTCGTTGATACTTTAAGTCCAGTTTATGGAAATGCTAAGTGTATACTGCTTGAAAAATATGAACCTTTAGATCACGAGTATATCATTACTCAAGCTCAAGAAAGTTCAAATATATATAGTGCTAGTGATGGGAAAGTTATTTCGATTATTTATGGAAGTAATTTGTATGATAATTATGATTACAAGACAAATAAATGCTTGTGCAATGGTGTAAAATGTGACAAATATAATGGTTCTGAAATTGTAATTGAGTTTAATTATGATAATGTTAAGTATTTTGCAACATATTCAAATTTGAATGAAATATTTGTAGAAGTTGGAAATACTGTTAAAAAGGGTGATTTAATTGCAACTGAGGGAGATACAGGGTGTACAAATCATCATAAATTAACATTCAACCTAAAAAGTGATAATGGGGTTAATTACAACACAAATGAACTTATGCAAAGATGCAGTTCGGTAACAGCAACAGAAAAAGCATGTGATTTTCAGTTTTTAACAGTGAATATTTATGATTGTAATAATAATATAGTTGCAACAACAGATTTTTATACATATATAAAAGAATTAGTTTATAGAAACTACAAAGTTATTAATAATAAAGAGGTTACAAAGGCAATTTTAATAGCAACTGCAACAAAAGTATTACACGATAATAAATATGTTGTTGGGTCAAACAAATTAGATATTAAAGATTGTAATTATAGTAAGATTATAATTACAGCATCAGAGTCAAAAAAACTTAATCAAAGTATTAATGAAATAATAGGTCAAGTGATGACATATAATGCTGAGTTTGCTAATACAAAATATTCATTATCATGTAAACGCACTGAAAAAGATCATCTTGCTAATTCGGTTTATAATGAATTATGTATAGTAGAAGCTTTAAAAACAGCAAATGATTATGAAAAAATATTAAATATATATTTTCCAAATTACAAATTAAATAAAAATTATTGTTTGAATTATGCTAAAAAAGTTAACAAATATGAGATAAATAACGAAAAAGAGATTTTAAAAAATAGTTATAACTTAAATCAAATTGAAAAATTAAATGCAAATTTAAAATCAGACATTGAATTTGCTGGTTATGGAACAAGAGCTGCAACGGTTGAGGCTGCTAGATTTTTAGCTTTAGGTCTAAAAAATAAAATTCCATATAATAATGGTGGCAAATATATGTATGAAGGTATTAATAGAAATTGGTTCAAAGATGGACTTGATAGTTCAGGATTTGTATCATGGGCTTTGTTTAATGGTAAAGCTAATATCAGTAACAATATGAATATTAAAGAATTGATTACCACTAACATAGTTGGAAAAATTGAAATTGATACAAATTTATATGAACAATTTGATAAAATTCAAGTGGGAGATTTTGCATATGGCAATTCTAAAATTGGTTTAATTATAGGGAAAGAAGAAGGAACTTTGTATGTTGCTTCGGTTGAATCTAATGAAGGTTTAATTGTAACAACAATAACTTCTTATGGTGAGGCAGCATTAAATTTTACAGATGTTTATTTGGCTAATGATTATTATAATGGTATTGGAAATTTGAACAATATGTGGTAGGTGAAAGATGAAAAAGAAAATAGTTTTTTTGCTTATTTTGTTATTATTGACTGGATGTAAAGCTAAATATAGTTTAAAAATAAATTTTGGTGGAGGCGTAACCGAAAGCGGTATCATATATTTAGATAAAAATTTATTAGGTCAACTTGGGAATGCCTCTAACAGTGAAAAATTTTTAGAGAATGTAGCTAACGATTATAATTTTAGTAATTACAAAACAAAAGTAAAATTTAATGATGATAGGTATATTGGATATAAATTTTATCATCAATATCATGATATTTCAGCAATCTCAATCCAGACACCAGCTATAAAAACTTTATTTGATGGACTCTTGGTTAATAAAAATGATCATTATGTTATATTAAAAACAAAGGGTTCAAATAAAATTAACGATTATATTAATAAAATAGCCGATGCTGGAGTTACTGTCGAAGAAATTGAAATTAGTATTTCTTTACCTTATCGTGTTTTTAAAAGCAATGCAACGAAAATAGATACAAAAACTAACACTTACACATGGCGATTCAATGCAACTTCACAAAATGATATTAATTTGGAATATCGTGATAATCAATATTTTACAGATGATTTCTTGCTTTTGGCAAGATATGTTAGCATGTACATATATGTATTAATATTTGTCATGTTATTAATATTGTTAATTTTTATTTATTCTAAATGCAAACATAAATATAAAAATAGAATATAGACTTTAAAAATATAGTTTGCTATAATATATAGCGATTGGGGTGAAATTAATGTTTAAATTAACAGCAAATAAAGAAGATGTTATTAAATTTTTAATTTTTTCAGTAGTAATGTTTTTGGTTGTATCAATTATAATTGGAAATATAACTACTTTTGCAGAAACAAGTGAATTATCAGGGATAAACCCTTTTGTAGTATTTTCAAATGGAGATTCATTACTTTTGACTATCATTGTCTGGGTAATTGTATTGCTTTCTATAATTTTTGGAACATCATCACAATTTTTTGAAAAGGAAAAAGGTTTTGGTTTTGGGTTCGCAAAAAAAGATAAAGGCGGATACTCTAGATGGGCTACAGATAAAGAGTTTAAAAAAGAATTAAAACATATTTATGCCAATGATAAATCAACTCAAGTAGCTGGGATTCCACTTATTAATAATGGACGTGATATTTGGGTAGATAATGGTGAATTTCACAATTTAATAATCGGTTCTACTGGATCAGGAAAAACTGAAATGTTAGTACAACCAATGGTTAAAATTCTTGCTAAAAAAGGCGAATCAATGATTATAACCGACCCAAAAGGTGAGATTTATGAAAATAATGCTAATGAATTAAGGGAAAAGGGATATAATGTTGTTCTTTTAAACTTTCGTGATCCTCAAAAAGGAAATTCTTGGAATCCATTAACATTGCCTTACGAACTTTATAAAGCCGGGAATAAAGATAAAGCTAATGAACTTTTAGATGACTTAGCTATGAATATTTTGTATGATGAAAAAGCTCAAAATCAAGATCCATTCTGGGAAAAAACATCAGCAGATTATTTTACTGGACTTGCTTTAGGATTGTTTGAAGATGCCAAAGAAGAAGAGATAAATCTAAATAGTATTAACTTAATGACAACAGTTGGTGAAGAAAAATTAATGGCATCAACTTATATTAAAGAATATTTTAGTTTTAAAGATCCGGCATCACCAGCATATGTCAATGTTTCAAGTACAATTATGGCTCCAAGTGATACAAAAAATAGTATCTTGTCAGTATTTAAACAAAAAATAAAACTATTTGCATCTCGTGAGAATTTAAGTGAAATGTTATGTCGAAGTGACTTTGACATGAAAGATATTGGACGTAAAAAAACGGCTGTGTTTGTTGTAATTCAAGATGAGAAGAAAACATACCACTCATTAGTAACAATTTTTGTAAAACAGTGTTATGAAACTTTAATTGATGTTGCTCAAGAAAATGGTGGAAAATTAACATATAGAACTAATTTCATTTTAGATGAGTTTGCTAATATGCCACCTTTAAAAGATGTAACAACAATGGTAACAGCAGCTCGAAGCCGTAAAATACGATTCAGTTTTATCATTCAAAACTTTGCTCAGTTAAGTCAAGTATATGGTCAAGAAAACGGAGATACTATTCGTGGTAACTGTGGCAATATTATTTACTTAATTAGTAGTGAAATGAAGGCTTTAGAAGAAATTAGTAAGATGTGTGGCGAAGTTAAATCTAAAGAAAAAGATAAAACTGCTTCAACTCCACTTGTTACAGTGAGTGATCTTCAAAGATTAAAAATGTGGACAATTATTGTTTTAAGAACAAGGTGTATGCCATTTAAAACAGTTTTAAAACCAAACTTTGAAATGGAAAAAGAAAATCGCTGGGGTAAAAAATATGCCAAGGCTGAATATCCAATTAGAACTGAAAACCATGTTCAACTATTTGATTTGAAAGAGTTTGTTAATAAAAAACGTGAAGAAAAGATGGGCGCTTCTGGTGTTGATACATCATCTCCATTTGGTGGTGGGATGTTTTCACCATTTGCTGCAAATCCGTTTGGAAACCAAACTCCATTCAAACCAGCATCTAATCCTTTTGAGAATGCTAATTCACCATTTAATAAGCAGCAAGATCAAGAATTTGATATTGATGAAATTGTTAAGAAGATTGATGCTAAAATTGCAGAATTAGAAGAAGAAGACAAGAAAGAAAAAGAAGCTTTAGAAGCAAAAGATGCTGTAGTTGAAGAAGGCCAAGGTAATAATTTTGTTCAATCAACAGACATTAAAGAGGTTGAATCAAAAGACTATTCTGACGAATATCGTAAATATGATGAAGAATTAAAGAAGAGTAATGGGATCGATATATTAGAAGAAAAACCAAAGAAAAATGATGACGATGAATTTTTTGATGATTTCTTCGATGATGGGGAATAGACAAATATTATCTTTGATTTCATAAAATTATCATAAAATATTATGGTGATACTTATGAAAGAAATATCAATAGATAATTTGTTTAAACTTAATAATCCAATTGTTATTGATATAAGAAAGCGAAATAACTATAATTTAGATCACATTCCTAATGCAATAAATATTCCATATGCAGAACTTATAACAGAGTATCCAATTATTATGAGCAAATCAGAGATATATTATATTTGTTGCGATCAAGGAATAAAAGGAAAAGAAGTTTGTAATTTCTTGTCTAAGTTAGGCTACCATACAATAAACATAGCAGGTGGATATGAAGCATATAAAAACTATAAATAATTATAGTTTTTTTTGTTTTTATGATATAATTAATATGGTGATAATATGGATTATTTAATAATCGGACTTTTAATAGTGATATTAATAATAAGTGTTATTTCCTTATTTAAAAATATAAATGAATCAAATATAACAGAAAGACTAGGTAAATTAGAGACTAGCACTATTAAAGAACTTGGAGAATTTAAAAACGATATAAATCAAAACATTAATGATGATTTTAATAAATTAAATGATCGGATTGAAGAAAGATTAAGGCTTATAAACGAGAAAGTTAATGAACGATTAGATCAAAATTTTGAAAAAACAAATAAAACATTTACATCTGTTTTAGAAAGACTTTCAAAAATAGATGAAGCTCAAAAGAAAATCGAATTACTTTCTAATGACATTGTTTCTCTACAATCTGTTTTAACTGATAAAAAATCTAGAGGAATTTTTGGTGAAGTTAATTTAAAGCATATATTAAATAATGTTTTTGGCGAAAATCAAGATAAAATCTATAGACTTCAATATCAATTTGAAAATGGAACAATTGCAGATAGTGTTTTATTTGCACCAGAGCCATTAGGTTTAATTGCAATTGATTCAAAATTTCCACTTGAAAATTATCAAACTATGGTTGATAAAAATAATAGTGATTTAGTACGTATGCAAGCAGAAAAAAGCTTTAAAGTTGATATGAAAAAGCATATAGATGCTATCAGTTCAAAGTATATTATTCCAGGAGTGACAGCAGATCATGCAATTTTATTTCTTCCTGCTGAAGCAATATTTGCAGAAATCAATGCATATCATCAAGATTTGATTGATTATTCATATAATAAAAAGGTATGGATTACAGGACCAACAACATTAATAAGTACTCTTACAACAATTCAAGTAATACTTAAAAACATTGAAAGAGATAAATATGCTAAAGTAATACATGATGAATTAAAGCTTTTAGATGTTGAATTTGGAAGATATCGTGAACGATGGGACAAATTAAGTCGCAGTATTGATACTGTTTCTAAGGATGTTAAAGAATTGAATACAACTTCTGATAAAATAGCTAAAAGATTTGATGCTATTAATCAAGTTGATGTAAATAAACTTGAAAATAAAGGAGATTAATTATGGGTGAAATAACTAAAGACAAAGTTGAAATTATAAAAGATTTTTTTAATAATCATCCTGAAGCAGCAGAAGAATTTATTAAAGAAAATCCCGGAGTTTTAGAATGGTTATCAAAAAATGCATTTAATCAAAGTCAAGCAAATTCACAAAGCCTCCAAAGTGGAAACTCTGTTGGTTCAAATACTTATAGTAAGCAATTAACTAAATCTATACCAGGAGTTCCAAAAATGTTTAATTGGGATGAAAATGGGATTTCAAACTATATAACTTTAGCATTTTTGGCATTTCTAATTCAACTTGCAGTAACAATAATTTGCATAATTTTTTATAAGTAGAGGCGAATAAATGAGAAAATTGAAATATTTATTATTAGTTTTATTATTAACTCCAATTTGGGTAAATAGTAGAAGTGCAAATCATGGAGCAGCCTTATTTGGGCAAAATTGGTATGGCTGGATTGAACCTGATAATGAAAATATAATAACTCGTTCAGACGAATTGCGTAATAAACGATGGGAGAAAAATGGTACAGTTTATCGTTGGGCCCGAAGTGAGTGTAATAATTATAGGCAAATTCAAAAAAATACAAGAGGAGTTGTAATATTTTCTGACACAGATAATCAAGAATTTAATATAGAACTTTATGAGGATGGGACTATTGCGTACCCAGTCGAAGCTATGTTTGTTTTGAATAATAAGATCACACATTTTTATCCTATTGTTAAAGGTTATAGAAGCAATCAATGTCCAACATTAGTTGTGCTTGGCCAAGAGACTTCCCCTTCAACAAACCTGTATTATGGAGGTGCAACAGTATGGCTTAAATATCCTACAACTAAAGATACCGTGGTAATTTCAGAACTTAATAAAAGTCAAAATATAAACGACGATAAAATAGCTATATTCTGCCAAATAAATCCCGATACAGGAACTTGTAAGTTTTT
>CACXGO010000013.1 GCA_902767245.1 uncultured Erysipelotrichaceae bacterium | reverse complement strand
GAACTATTTTATACTGTCCGGACAAGTACAAAAAAAAGGTGTAAGTAAAATAATAAATATTTTTCTTACACCGTATTCATCCGTCATTAATTGTTAATTTGATATTATCATCATTTTTTATAGTTGTCAATTATTAATTAAAAAAATTAAATTTTAAATTTTCTTTTTTACAGTCTCCATTATAATAGCAATAAACAATTTGCATTTTTGTATTGTTTTTAAAATCAGTCTCTTTTGAGTTTAAGAAAGCATCTGCTTCACCATACCCACTCTCATTATAATAACCATTTTCTTCGATTACAAAAGATTTTAATTTTTCCTCAAAACTTTTATCATTCAAATATTCCATATTATCATCAATTATTGAACTTCCATTAAAGCTTAAACTAATAGAATATTTTTCAATATTTTCTTCATCTTCAATCACGTTAATAAATTTAAAATTTTTTATTAATATATATCTTTCGTTGTTTTTACCATACAATACTTTTCCTGTTTCAAAAGCAATGTTGTCTGATTGACCAGTAAATATATAAGATACTTCACTTGGTTCATCAAAGCCTTTATCTTCTTTATACTCAACAATTTTTCTTTTTTCAGTTGAACATCCTGTAATAATTATACTAATTATTGTTAATGCTACTATATACATATTTTTCTTTTTCATGATGTCATCATTTCTCCTTTATATTTAAATTTTATCATCTACAATTACTTTATTCAAGATTATTTTTGAAATAAACAAATTGAGTTGTTAAATTCCAATCATATGTCTTCCACAAATCAGTTGAATCACTTCCTGGGTCAATCATTATAATAGTATTATTACTTACTCTATCTAACGCAACCCAATGTTGCGCAGTGTCTGTTGCTCCTAATACTTCTATTGCTATATAATATCCATTTTCAGAATACTTTTTTATTTCATATAATTTCTCAGTCTTTGTTTTTCCCGTTAGATAAACTTTTCCACCATATTGAAAGTTTGGAATAACCTTAGAAATTGGTGTATACATTAAATTTGCTCCATCAAATGCGTAAACATTATTTAATGCAGTTACAAAAGTACCTGGATTAAAAGGTGCAATATTTCGAGTTGGTACTCCGCTTTTCTTTATTAATATAGCTATTGATGTTACTAGACACCCTACTTGTGCTATTGTTCTATCACTATTTCCAATTCTTATATTCGACCATTCTTTACCTCTTTGTTTCCAACCAGTATATTCTCCACTTGACCCATAAGAACCATATATTGCTGAAGTCCATAGAATAGCATATTTATCACTTAATAATTCTTTCAATTGCTTTTGTTGTATTGAATTAAATTTATATTTGTTTTGAATTGCATCTGTTGAATTATGATTTATATAAATATGTAAAACTCTTTTTATATTTGATTCTTGATTATTAAACTCCTTTTTATCCCATGAATCAATAGTTCTACTTTCTGCTTCCTCTGTTTTAACTTCTGAGGAAATGGTGTTCAAATCCCAAAATACCTCTTTTAATATTTTCTTTTTTTCTTGGTCTATTATCATTACCTGCTCTTCATTACCATTTGATATTCTCACAGTATATATGGATAAAACTTCTCGCCATTCAGCTTTATTGGACTCAATAACAACCTCATCATGAAGTTCTTTATTTTTAATTTCCTTAATTTTATTATCCATTTCCTGATTTAACTCACTTATACAATCACTCATTTTTATGTTATTACCTGTATCTTCTGAAGAGAAGAATATTCCATACATAGATGCAACTAATAATCCTATTAAGCAAATAATTAATATTACAATTGCTGCGACACTTCCTCCAGCAACTATTGCAGATATTAATGATTTGACTCCTGCAATAATTGCTTTAATTGCTGATACAGTTGCCTTGAATAAAATTTTTATTCCTTTAGCTGTAGCTTTACTTCCTTTAATAGCTAACTTTTTTCCTTCATCAAACATTCTCTTGCTTATTTTAGCTGCTTCTTTTGAAGTCTTTTCTATTTTTTTTGCTGTATCTTTTGTTTTATCTATCTTCTTCTTAACTTTTTCTGGATTTACCTTTGGATTAAGTTTTTTCTTTTTTATCTGTTCTATTGCTTTTCCTTTACCTTTTGAGGCTGCTTTTTTACTGGCATATATAGTCTCATCTTTTGCTCTATTTGATACATATTTAATTTTATCTGTACCATAATCTATTGGATTTTCTTCTCCACTAATAGTATCTTTTGTTTTCTCATTTGCATATACAATTGGATCTTTTATCCTCTCTGT
>CACXGO010000012.1 GCA_902767245.1 uncultured Erysipelotrichaceae bacterium | reverse complement strand
TTACAACAAAAAAGTAATTGATACAACAACTAAAATGCAAAAAACTAATAATCTACTCACAACAATGGATGACTATAGTGCAGTTGTTGAGACATTATTTATCATAGTTCAAAAAGTAAGAACTTTATCTGGACCGTCAACTAATCTTGAAAAGAATTTAGAAGAAGCTATAAAAGCAATTAGTGAAGCTGTTGAATCTTGGACTACATTTATATTATTTTTAACCAATATGGTTTTAATAAAAGATGATCCTTATTTCACGGCACTAGTAGATAAATTAGTTGAAAAGCAATTAATAAATCAAAGAGAATACAACCATATAACACATGGAACAGCACTTAAAAATAAAAATTATAATGAAAGGAATGGTGTAAATGAAAGAATATAAACTATTAAAACTATAACTTGAAAATTATAAAAAAACATATATAATAGTTCGCAAAAGGAAGTGATACTTATGTTCACCACTGCAGTACACTCCGTTAGAACTAGAGAAAATATTCTTAAAACATATAATTATTTTAAAAATCCAAAAGACATTTTGATCCAAGATAAAGACAATATTAATTTTTATATTAATCTTGAAAAAAGTAGAAACTCAATAAAAAACTATAACATTTATGATGAGCTATTAGAAAAGAGATTTCTATTTGAATCAGAAGGCTTTAGTGAATTAAAGAGTAAAGAAGAACAATTAACTGACTTCTTTATGGGAAATGCAATTGATTCTTCAGTATGTGCTTATCATATTTATCAAGCTTTTACTAAAGGAAGCGTTTCAACTGATGAAGCTTTTAAAATAGGATTATCATTTATGAAAAAAATGTGGAATTCGGATTACTATGTTGTTTTATTTACTCATAGTAATAAAGATAATATTCATAATCATATGTTAGTTGTTCCCTTAGGAATAGATAAATTTAATGAAAAAAACTTCTATAAAAAACGTGAAGAAATAACTAAAGAAGTATGGAATGAAGTAAAAAGAAAAGGCATTGCTTAATGGCAATGTCTTTTAATAATTTGTAACTAGAACTTCTGTAGTTTTAGTAATATTTCCTTCTTGTTTATGATAATTGGAATTATTGTAATCTGATTCTATTATATGAACTTTGTAATTATTTTCCCTAATCCATGCATCTAATATTAGATTTTTCTCTCCTTTATGTTCTATGACATTTGATAGTGCAAATTTAACACCACTTCTATCTAAAACAGATAGATAGTTTAGTAAATCTTCTTCATCTTTTTCAGTCCATCCACCATTTTCGTTATAACTAGCTGTACCTAAAAAATAAGGAGGATCACAGTAAACTAATGCATTATTATTAGTTTCAATTACAAATTCTCTAAAATCAGAATTGATAAATTCAATATTTTTAGATTTTAATTTTGTAATAAAGCTTTTAAGATTCTTTCTTAATGAATTATTAAAATCTCTTTTTCCAACTGGCATATTAAATTCTCCGTTGGAATTAAATCTAATTTGATTGTTAAATCCATAGATAACTAAAGTTAGGAATAAGAAATCCTTTTCAATTGAATCTTCTTTCATAGCATTATAATCATTTCTAAGTTTTAAATATTTTGATTTATTGTATGATCCAAGTCCTTTATCACTAGTACAATTATATTGTTCATATCCATTTAATAATGAATTACTCAATTCATATGAATTAATAATCTTTTCTAATTTATCTATAATATAACCATCTTCATACTTTTTAAACAATTCCATTACTCTAATTATTTCTTTTTGCTTATCAACACAAACTATCTTCTTTGCCTCTACATTTACTCCAACATTTGCTCCACCTGAGAACAAATCAACAAACAACTCTAAGTTATCCGGAAAGATTGGAATTATCTGATTTAATAATTTGTATTTCCCACCTGTATAATTTAGTGGTGATTTTACTTTATCTACAACAGATACTTTTTCTTTTTTCTTCTTTGTAGTTGTTTTTCCAACTTTACAAACGAATAGTCTTTCTTTATGTCCATCTATATGTGTTTTTCCAGTATTAAATTGATTAAAATCTGTTTCATATATTTTTACTTTTCCCTTAGCATTTAGTGCATTCATAATATCTTCATCACTAATTTTAGCTTGAGATCTACCAGCACCTTTTGTACCCATATTGTTATATGAAACGATTATATATTTAGCATTTATATTTTCAATCAAGTCTTTAAATGCTAGTGGAGCAGAAACAGAACAATACTTGCTTTTTGTTCCTGTTCTTTTCATTTTTTTGGCAACTCCAAATACTTCTTGTTTTTCCCATGAAGCAACATTTTCTAATAAATGATATGCATCGGAATATTGCCTAGAATTGTACGGTGGATCAATATAGACTACATCAGCTTTTATTTGCTTTACTAATTCATTAGAATCTTCATTAAAAATTTTATTATTTTTATTAGTTGTATTCGATTTTAAATCTAACATACACAACTCTAAAATTTTATCTAACTCACCATTTTTTCTATAAGCATCATAGTGACCAACAGTGTTTGCAATTTTATCCATTGCATATAAAAGAGAAGTTATAAGAATAGCTCTTTCTCTAACATTTATTTCATTATTCAAATATTTAGTTTCTATATCTTCTCTTATAAAACCAATCTTTTTACAATTAAATTCGCTAAAATATGTGTCTTTGAAGTTTATCGAAAAATAATTATCTTCTAAATCCGTTAAAGAATTATAATAATCAATAATACTTGTTAATTTCTTTTTATCAATTTTATCATTTCCAAACCAAGCTAAATAAGATATATAATTAGATTTTAATATATCATTAACATACACTTTAGTTTGTTGATTATTAAAATAATCTCCAAC
>CACXGO010000011.1 GCA_902767245.1 uncultured Erysipelotrichaceae bacterium | reverse complement strand
TTTCTTTAATCAACTCCTTTAAGCGGACATCAACACCGTTTATTAAAACGGAACGTCGATATTTAGGACACCATACCACATGATATTTACAGAAATAGACTACATTATGATTAAATTTGTATTTCATATAAACATTATACCACTCAAACCTATCTAATGCAATAAAAATTAGATAACTTTCAGTAAAACAATTGTCGTCGTATAACCCTATTGCTAAAGCAAGGGACTTTACGACGACTATTGGTAAACAACATAATTTATAATTGTAAATCCATATCCAATATAAACTAAATTAAGATTATTCATTTATAATTCTGTTTACAATATTACAATATTACTTTGTTTTAGATAACAAATAATACTACAAAGATTTTATCTTTCTACACTATTTGACAAATCTTTTTTACACTCAATTTCTTTTAATTTTTTAGCTACACTTTTTTGCCATGTAACTCTTTTTCGATACTGTATTCCCAGTTATAATTATAAACTAAAACGAAAAAATATTTTTCAAAAAACATAAAATATAAAATATTATCTACCATTAGCAAAACCATTACCAATATTTAAATTATTTTGTTTTGCTTCTGGTTTTAAACTATTAACAATAATGTTTTTAACTTTCTCATTATCTAAAATAACACAATATAATTTCATAAATTCAACAACACCTATTTTAAATTTATCTTTCGAAATATCCAGTAACACAACATTAATTTCCAGTTATTACGTTGTTTCAAATAACAAATGAGGCATATAACAAATGTTATACACATGTTATACGCCCCAGTTAGACTACCAAAGCAATATAATGCCACTACCGTACAAGCTTTGGCAAACAAATCTAAAAATAAAATATCTTTCTTATTGGATAAAAAACGACTAAAACAGTAAATAATATAATTAATAATTGTTAGAATATAACCAATATAAATCAAGTTAATAGTATCCATTTTTTTAAATTTATTTATTTTTTATTTTACTTACCATCTGAAAAACCATTATGTTTATTAGAATTTTCTTTATCATTTTCAGATGATTTTGGTTTCAAATTTGGTTTATTCTTAAGACTATCAAATGTAAATTTAGGCAACACAGATGAATGAACCCATTTTTTACCAGTATTAGGCTTATCCCAAAATTTAACATTAGATTGTTATTTATCATTTGAATCCTTAGATTTTTTACTTTTATAATTATCATTAGACATTGTATGAGTTATTTTTTTACTATCTTTTTTCTCATCAATTTTAAATTCATTCATGTCTTTCGACGCTGACAAATCAATTCCCTTTTCTTGCAATTTTCCAGCAATCATAATATCAATTTGAGCTTCAATATTTTTTAACTTATCTAAATATTCATCATGATATTCACCAAACTTCTTAAACATTGAAGCATTAAAAAGAGCATCTTTACCAGCATCTAACATCTTAACAAAATGTTTATTTTTTAACAATGAATTAAAAACTTCTTTACATTTATCTATTTCTTCTTTACTTTGTTTATAAGGAACATTCACCTGTAAAGAAGTATCTTCAAACCAATTCTTAGCAAACCTATCCTTAAGAGTTAAAAGATATGTATTTCCCTCATCTTTATTAGGAAATAATTCTACAGCATTTTTAACTCTTGGTCCATATTTAACTAAATTAACAGAAACTTTATTTGAATCATTATAATTATCTACGACTTTTGTACCATGTTCAATATATCTATTATCATAACCGTTAACATAATCAAGATGAACTTTTAATTGCTTATCAAAAGAATATTTAGTTCCTTTCATTCTGTTTTCAAGCACTTTAACTAATTCGTCAGGCAATCCTTTTTTTATTTCATCTAATCGTTTTTGTTCTTCTGCTAAACGCTCTCTTTCTTCTTTTAAAATATCAGAAATAAATACTTCACCTAAATCAAGCCCTTTTTCTTTAAACTTTTCAGAAACAAGTTCGCCCAAACCTTTTTCAATGGTTTCTACTTTCTCAATAAATTTAGAACCATCGAAAAATTCAAGGTCAATCATGCTACATCTGCCTTCTTCCATTAAATCATTAAATTTTTTATTTTTTAAAAGTTCCTCAAAAGTTTCTTTAAAAGCTTTAATTTCATCCTTTGTTTGAGAATAAGGACAATTAAACTGCAAAGAAATATTATTGTCTACTGCAGTTATAAAATATGTATTTCCATAATCTTTATTTGGAGATACATCAACACCTTTCTTAACCCAAGGTCCAAATTTAACCAAATTCATAGAAGATTTATCAGAAAATTGATAATTATCAACTATTTTTGTTCCATATTCAATATATCTAAAATCATAATTTTTAATGCTCTTTTGATGAACTTTTAATTGGTCTTCAATTGCATAATGAGAATGTTTGGTATCTTTAACAAGAACATCAAACAATTCATTAGATACACCTTGTTGATTAAAAGTTTCTCTAAGAGAATTTAACTCATTTTCAGTGGTATAAGTATGAATAAAATGTAATTTATCTTTATCATGATTATCTTTATCAAAATATTGACTATGGAATTTAGTTTGCTCATGAATATATCCATTAAGGTCAGCATCCAAATATTCACGATTCGGAATATCTTCATAATTCATTCCATTATAACCATGAGCAAACAAAATACTTAAACCAACCAATGATTTCATCTTTCTTGCTTCTTCGGGAATTTCTACAACTTTATAATTTTCATAAAAATCAGACCATCTAATCCCTTTAGGTTTATTTGGATTTGTAATATCTAAATAGTCGCCTGGTTGTAAAAGCATAAATTCATCAGTATCCTTATTAGGATGGACATATAAACTAGTATCTATCTGAAATACTTTCCGTTTTTCACTATTTTCATTTGATTTATCTTGAGCTATAACATATCGGTCAGCATTAGAATCAACATAATTATCAAAAATTTCATCAACTTTTGCCCAACGGTCAGAAGCTGCCATAATAAAACACATCCTTTCAAAAATAAAAAAATAATTAGTTTAAATTTGTTATATAATTATCCTATTCTAATTATATTATAAATTAAAAACTTTATACCAAAATTAATAGCTTATAACTAATAGCCTTTCTGTACGCACTATTTCGTCTACTCAACCGTGCTGATGTATTATTACCCTCAAAGGTTTCCTCATTTACAGTTTAGCCGATAATATCACTATCCTGCAAGGTATCGTTTTACTTGCTATAATGCACCCTGCACCCGTTTATTATCGACAACTGTTTTATAATGAGGAAATCACTTCTGAGAGTAAGAATTCATACAGAAAAGGAAAAACAAATGAAGAAATTAGAAACAGTAATGAAAGTTATTACTATCGTTTTAATATGTGTTCTTTGTGTTCTTGTAAACAGAATTGAAACAAACAAAACCTGCTGTCATTGTGTAAAAAAAAACACAATATCATTAGAACATTATCCAATGAAGATGTTTAATCCAATTTCGGGAATAGAAAACTTAACAACAAACTGTTGGTGTAACGACAATTGCCCTAATATACACAAAACAACAAAATAAAATTTTATTTTTAAAAAAAACGAAGTGGTACGGATATTTTCCGTACCACTTTTTTTATTGTCACTAACAATATAAAACAAATCATTTCAACGAAAATAAAATACTACCATAAAAATCAGTTCCTGCCATATTATCATATTCTTCTGCAATTTTTGCCATTTTTTCAATAATGTCTGATGCTGCAATTCCTTTTACCATGTAAAGATTATCAATAATATGAATAAAACTCTTATTATTAGCATAATCATGTGTCCCATCTTCAAACTTAAAACATAACATTTTATCAGGA
>CACXGO010000010.1 GCA_902767245.1 uncultured Erysipelotrichaceae bacterium | reverse complement strand
CAGCGCTGATTTGAAGATTTTAACGCGTTTATTACACTATTGGTTATTAGTAACTTTAGCTGAAAAGCGAAAATATTTGAATAAACACCCTAAGATTTGACAAATTAGCCTCTGATCAAGCGAAAGGAGGAAAGAAAATGGCAAGATATACAGGTCCAAGTTATCGTAAATCAAGAAGATATGGTTTCTCTACTTTAGAAACAGGTAAAGAATTAACTAAAAAACCATATGCTCCAGGATTACATGGTAATAAAAGAGGAAAGAAATTATCTAACTATGGTGCTCAATTACAAGAAAAACAAAAAGTTAAATTTATGTATGGATTAACTGAAAAACAATTCCACAAAACTTTTGTTGAAGCTGGTAAATTAAGAGGCGTTCATGGTGAAGATTTCTTAAAACTTCTAGAAAGTCGTTTAGACAATTTAGTATATCGTATAGGATTTGCAACAACTAGACAAGGTGCTCGTCAACTTGTTAATCATGGTCACATTACAGTTAATGGTAAAAAGGTAGATATTCCTTCATATAGATGTGTACCAGGCGATGTTATTGCAATAAAGGAACAATCTAAAGAACATCCAGCAGTTAAAGCTAGCTTAGAAGCAACTACAAAAAGAGTTGAATTTGTTACATTTGATGAATCAAAATTAGCTGGAACTTATGTTAGATATCCAAATAGAGATGAACTTAATATTGATATTAATGAATCATTCATCGTTGAATTCTATAACAGATAATAAAAAGCACAGATGTGCTTTTTTATTTGCTTTTATAAGTACACTTATTTATAGAAGAATACTTGTTAAAATATTTAGTGATTTACTAAATATCTTTTTGCATAAAAAAAGCTACTTAAAAGTAGCTTCTAAACTAATTTTACTAAATAATATTTCTTTTTACCTTTACGAATTATAATTAATTTATGATTTAAAGCAATGTCTTTGGTAATAACCATATTTTCATCACTTACTTTTTCTCCATTTAAAGTTATAGCGCCACTAGAAAGAAATTCCCTTGCTTCTCTTTTACTTGAACATATATTTGAATTAACAAGTAAATCAATTAGGGTTGATTCACTTGTATCAATTGTTGGAACACCTTTAAAGCCAATTAAAACTTCTTCATAATTTAAATCTTTAATATTTCCATTAAATAAAGCCTCACTTATTTTAACTGCTTTTTCATATTCTTCTTTACCATGTAAATCTGTAATAATTTCTCGAGCTAAAGTCTTTTGACCTATCCTTAAATGTGGTTCTGCTTCATGCTTTTTAACAATATCCGTTATCTCTTCTGGTGTTAAAAAGGTAAAAATTTTAAGATAAGTTTCAACCATTTTATCATCAGTATTTACTAAATATTGATATAACTCATAAGATGATGTTTTTTCTTTATCAAGCCATAAAGCATTACCTTCTGACTTTCCAAATTTATTACCATTTGCATCTAAAACAAGAGGCATTGTGAATGCATAGGCATCTTTGCCAGTAATTTTTTTAATCAAATCTAAACCCGTTGTAATATTACCCCATTGGTCAGACCCTTCAGCTTGCAAAATACAATTTTTCGTTTCAAAAAGATGCAAGAAGTCATATCCTTGAATTAATGTATATGCGAATTCAGCAAAAGTAATTCCTGTTTCTAAACGTCTTCTAATAATATCTTTATCAAGCATATTATTAACATTTATATACTTACCAGCAACTCTTAAAAATTCCGTAAATGTAAATTCTTTCATCCAATCATCATTATTAACGATTTCAGCTTTTCCTTCAAGTATGTTACCTACTTGTTTTTTTATACACTCTAAATTTTTATTCAAAACTTCTTTGTCAATTATTTCTCTTTCTGCTGTTGGACGAGGATCTCCAATTAAACCAGTAGCTCCACCAACAAGCAAAATTGGATGATGTCCTGCTTTCGCAAGTCTTTTTGCTGTAAGTAAACTTGAATAATGACCTAAATGCAAACTATCAGCTGTTGGATCAGTCCCCCAATAAAATGTTATTGGATCTCCGTTTAGTTTTGCTTCTAAATCTTCGCCTGCTACATCTTTAATAAGACCACGCCATTTTAATTCATCAAATAATTTCATTTTTTACTTCCTTTCAAACAATCAATATTACTCATTCCGAGGCGAGTTACACCTTTATCTAGTAAAGCATGAACCATTTCAAGATCTTTAATCCCTCCGCTTGCTTTAACTTCTAAAAATTCCTCTTTATATTTATTAATGATATCAATATCTTCTAATGAAACTCCTCTTGTTCCATATCCAGTTGATGTTTTAACAAAACTTACAAATGTTTCATTACAAATTTCTACCATTTTTTTAAGTTCTGCTTCACTTAAATAGCATGTTTCAACAATTATTTTTAATGTTCGTCCATCAATTGAATCACGTATTTCTTCTATCTCTTCTTTAATATAGTCATAATCCTTATTTTTTAAAGCACCAATATTGATAACTAAATCAATTTCACTAGCACCATCTTCAACCGCTTCAATTGCTTCTAATGCTTTTACTTTTGTTGAATTTGCTCCAAGAGGGAACCCTACTACGCATGTAACAACTGTTGTTGATTCTTTCACAAGTTCATGAGCAAGTCTTACATAATAAGGATTAACACATACACTAGCACAATGATATTTCATAGCTTCATTACAAAGCTTCTCAATATCACGCATACTAGCATCAGCTTTAAGGCAAGTATAATCAACATATTTAAAATAATCCATAAATCCTCCTTTAAATAAAAAAACACTATGTTATAAGGACGAGTTACCGTGGTACCACCTTATTTCATAATGTTTATGCTCTTTAATATCTTAACGCGATTAAACGATTTAGTTCCAAGGATGTATTTTATTTAACAACTTGATTAGTTTTCATCAAACCACTAACTTTCTTATTACCATTGTTATTTTAAAGTTCCTTTTCCTCACTAATTACTTAAAATATAACATATTTACATTTTATAGTCAATCATTTTCTTTGCTTTTAATTTTTTCAATTAAATTTTCAATTTTCTTACCATATGCTATTGATTCATCATATACAAATGTTAACTCTGGTACATTACGCATATCAACACGATCAAATAATTTGCTGCGAATAAAACCACTAGCGTCTTGTAAAGATTTCATTGTTGTCTCGCATTTTTCATCATCTAAAACTGTAACATACACTTTTGCAAAGCTTAAGTCATTAGTTACATTTACAGCCGTAACTGTAACAAAGTTAATATTTTTATCCTTAATTTCATTTGCAAGTATATAGCTTATTTCTTTTAATAAGATGCTTTCAATACGATTTATTTTAATACTCATAGTTAACACCTCAATATCATTTTAACATATTTTTTTTAAAAGTTAAACTCTTCTTTTTATCATTTGATTATGAAGAATTGCTTTTGAAACTTCATCTGGTTTTTTTAAAATACCATTTAAAAAGTCGTCAAATAGTTCCGTTGGGCAATAGCGAAATGCTGGATAAGCATATATTAAACTAGTATCTGCATCTTCAATTGGTGCTTTAGTGTCATAATAAAAAAATGGAACTTCATTAATATACTCATGTCCAACACTGGTTATTGTTGGTGGAACTCCATTAACACTTGTCCATGCGCTAACAATTTCTTTACCATTGGTTGCTATCATTGTATTAAATTTAATATTACCAAATGTTACAATTTCATTTAAATTTTTACAATTATTTAAAACTGGAATTGTTGCAGTTAATTCTTCTGGACCAAATGTTACATCGCCACGATTTAAAGAAATAATTTTCTTTAAAGCTGGAGCATATTTTATATCTAGTCTTTTCATATTTTTATTTAAAACTAATATTTCGACTTCTTTATTACTCAAAACATATTCAGTTTTTTCGTTAGGTATTACTAATATTTTTGACATATTAACCCCCTCCTTTTAAAAACTCCGTTATTCTACTATAATTTTATATATTTGTCAAATAGAAAAGAAGTAGTAACACTACTTCTTAATTTCTACCATTTCGTAAAACTCTAGAATGTCTCCAACTTTAATATCTGAATAATTTTCAATTGTAATTCCACATTCCAAGCCTTTTTTTACTTCTTTAACAGAATCTTTTTCTCTTTGAATGCTGTTAACATTTCCATCATAAATAACGATTCCACTACGAATTATACGAACCTTACAATCTTTTTTAATTACTCCATCAGTTACATAAGATCCTGCAATTGTTCCAACTTTAGAAAACTTAAATAATTGCCTTACTTCAGCCGTTCCACTTACTTTTTCTTCAAATACTGGATCTAGCATACCTTTCATAGCAGCTTCCATTTCTTCAACTGCTTTATATATAATGTTATAAAGTCTAATATCAACACCAGAATCTTTGGCACTTTCTTTTATTTTATTATCTGGTCTTACATTAAAACCAATAATAATAGCATTTGAAGCCTTTGCTAAGACAACATCAGATTCATTAATTGCACCAACGCTACTACGAATAACATTGACTTTAACACCTTCAACTTCGATTTTTTCTAAAGCATTTTTTACAGCTTCACAACTACCATTAACATCAGCTTTAACTAAAACATTGATTTCTTTAGCTCCTTCTTGAATTTTAGAGAATAAAGCATCTAAAGTTAATGCTGTTGCGCCTTGATTAAAGTTTGCACGCACTTGTTCACGACGATTACCAGCAATATTGCGAGCTTCTTTTTCAGTTTCAAAAGCCATAAATTTATCACCAGCTTGTGGAACTTCATTTAAACCTGTTATTTCAACTGGCTGACTTGGTAAAGCTGTCATTATTTCTTCACCTAAGTCGTTTTTAAGAGTTCTAACTTTACCAAAAGTTGTTCCAACAACAATTGGATCACCTAATCTTAAAGTACCATTTTGAATTAGCAATGTTACAATTGGTCCCACTTTTTGATCAAGTCTTGATTCAACAACCGTTCCGGCGGCATAACGATTTGGATTTGCTTTATAATTTTGAAGTTCAGCAACAAGTAAAATATTTTCTAATAATTTATCAATTCCTTCACCATTTTTTGCTGAAATCTCATTATATAAAGTATTTCCACCCCATACTTCTGGAGTTAAACCATATTCTGTTAAATCCGTCATAATTTTTGATGGATTTGCTCCAGGCTTATCAATTTTATTAATTGCTACAATAATCGGCACTTTTGCTGCTAAGGCATGATCAATTGCTTCTTTTGTCTGAGGCATTACCCCATCATCAGCAGCAACTATAATAATTACAATATCAGTCATTTGAGCACCACGAGCACGCATTTCAGTAAAAGCAGCATGTCCAGGTGTATCTATAAATGTAATTATTTCACCATTATATTTTACTTGATAAGCACTAATGGCTTGAGTTATTCCACCAGCTTCACCTAAAGCAACATTAGTTTTTCTTATTGTATCTAAAAGTGTTGTTTTCCCATGATCAACATGACCCATTATTGTTACTACTGGAGGACGTTTTACTAAATCTTTTTCATCATCAACTATTTCAAATGATTCAAAATTATTAACATCTGTTACATCTTCAGTTTTAAGTTCTTTTCCATATTCAGATGCAAGTATTTCAGCTTGATCAAAATTTAAATGACTATTAAGGGTTGCTAAAATACCTAAAGAAAATAGTTTTCTAACTAGCTCTGATGCTGGAGCATTCATCGCTTTTGCAAGTTCGCCAATTGTCATATTTTCTTTATAAACAACTATTTTTTCAGTTGACAACGGATTATTAGAAATGAGTTTTTCCTTATTTTTATACATTTCTTTTTTCTTATTTGCTAAATCCTTTTTATTAACTTTATTTAGTTTTATTTCATGTTTGTTTTTTCCGGATTCTTTATTTGCTTTTTCACTTTCAACAACAAGTCTTTCTTCTTCTTCTAATTCTTCCATTTCATCTAAAGAATTATCAAGTTCAATTATATCTTCTTCAGATAACATATCATTTTTAGAATTAACATTGATTCCTAATTGTTTGCATTTTTTTAAGACTGCTTCAGCATTTTTGGAAACATCTAAAGCATATTCTGATACACTCATCATATATTAGCACCTCTTTTCTAAAATTCTTAAGTTTACTCCTACTTCTTTAAATAATTCTTGAGTTCGGTCGTCAGGATAAATTCCATTTACTATTACTTCTTTTATGCCTGCATTTACAAGCATTTTAGCACATTGGAAGCATGGTGTTACTGTAATATATATACTTGCGCCATCACAAGCAACTCCATGTTTTGCAGCTTGAAGTAATGCATTTTGTTCAGCATGAACTGCACGACATAAGTCTAATTGCTCTCCACTTGGGATTTTTAACTTTTCGCGAATACATCCAACTTCTTCACAATGAGCAGCACCTTTACTTGCTCCATTATAACCTGTTGAAATAATGCATTTGTCTTTAACAATAACTGCTCCCACTTTTCTTCTCAAACATGTGCTTCTTGTTGCCACTAAATTTGCAACATCCATAAAATATTCATCCCAACTTGGTCTTTTCATAATTCACCTCTAAATCAAACTTCTTAATTCTTCATAAATGCTTTCAGGTACTTCTACTTCTAATATTTTATCTAAAACTTTACTTTTTTCAGCTTTAGTAATTACTTCTAAATCAAGTTTTAAATAAGCCCCTCTCCCATTTGCTTTACTAGTTTTATCAACTATAACATTACCTTCTGGTGTGCGAACAACACGAATAAGTTCTTTTTTTGGTAATTTTTCATGTGTAACAACACAACTTCGCATTGGTATTTTCTTCATTTTCATAAAGACACCTACTCTAATATATTAATGCCTTCTTCGGCAGCTTGATCATATGTTTTAACATCTATTTTATAGTGTGTTAATTTTGATGCTAATCTAACGTTTAAGCCTTTTTTACCAATTGCTAAAGATAAATTCTCATTATCAACAATTACCATTGCTTCCTGTTTCTTTGGATTAGTTATAAATACACGCACATTTTTAGCAGGGCTTAAAGCATTTTCAATGAATTTTTCTGGATTGTTATCATAAGCGATAACGTCTATTCTTTCACCATTTAATTCTTCACTGATACGATTAATTCTTGACCCTTTTTCACCAATACAAGATCCTACTGCTTCAACACGAGGATTTTCACTCATAACAGCAATTTTAGTTCTAACTCCTGCTTCACGAGCAACACTATAAACTAAAATAATGCCTTCATTTATTTCTGGAATTTCAAGCTCAAATAAACGTTTAACAAGTCCGTAATGAGTTCTTGAAAGTAATATTAATGGGCCTTTACTAGTGCTTTCGACTTTTGAAATATAAACTTTAATATTTGATCCCATCTTTATTGTTTCACCAGGAATGATTTCAGTTTTAGGTAGTATTCCTTGAGCTTTTCCTAGTGCAATATAATAATTTCTAGCATCTTCCATTGCAACAATGCCACTCATCATTTCATTTTCTTTTTCAGTAAATTCATTAACAATTGAATCTCTTTCGGCCTCACGAATTTTTTGAACAACTACTTGTTTAGCTGTTGCTGCAGCAACACGACCAAAATCTCTTGGCGTTACTTCTTCTTCAATTGTTTCACCATATTTAATCCCTGGAACCTGTTTTTCTGCTTCCTCTAAAGTTAAATGAATTCTTTCGTCAAATATTGGATTTCCTTCTTCGTCAGTAGCATCAAGTGGCATAACTGTTTTAAAAGAAAATACTTTTATATCTCCTGTATCACGATTAATGTCGACGCGAACATTTGAAAGTGAATTATAATTTTTTTTATAAGCTGATGTTAAAGCAAGTTCCATTGCTTCATAAATAACATCTTCGCTGATGTTTTTCTCGGCTACCAATAATGCAACTGCATCTTTAAATGCTTTACTATCCATTTTTTACATCTCCTTTTTCTTTTGAACATACATCTAATATATAGTTTTCTTTAATCAAATCTTTTTCATCTAAAATTGGATTTATTAAATTACTAACTTTCACACAATCATCAATTGTAATAAATCCTTCTTTATCAATAAAAATTCTAAGAAAATTTGCACTACCTTCTAATACATATTCAATCTGATCTAGAATATAATTATTTTCAATTAGAACAGGTTCAATTATTTTTTTTACTTCTTCCTTAATATCCATAAAAACTCCTTTATTAATTTTAAAGAGTGGGATTTTCCCACTCTTCCTTGCGTCAATCAACCATATTATAACATAAATAATAAATAATTCTAGTTTTTTTTAATAATTTTTTTAAATTTTTGATATAATTATAATGGTGATTATATGAATAATGAATACTTTAAAAATTTTATTAAAGGCTTTTTAGGAATATTTGCATATTTATTCTTTAATTTTGCTTCGGTTTATCTTTTACAGGGATTAGGTGTTAATGTTTCAGAGTTAACAAAAAAGCAATCAATGTTTATATCAATGATAATTAGTTTCATAGTATTAGCAATATTAATTATGTTATCTTGGAAAAAACTTAAAACAAATTTTAAAGATTATAAAAGTAACTGGAAGACCCTTTTAAGTAAAAATGTTAAATACTGGTTTTGTTCAATTGCATTTATGTTTGCATTTAATCTAGCAATTGCTCTAATATTTAATCGTGTAACATCTGCTAATGATCAGACAATCCGAAATATTTTTGAAACAATGCCGATATATATTATTTTTGAAGCTGTTATTTTAGCTCCATTTACTGAAGAACTAGTTTTCAGACAATCATTAAGATATATGATTAAAAACAAATGGGTATTTATAATATTATCTGGTTTAATCTTTGGTTTTATGCATACTATTGCTTCTCTTGAAACACTAGCTGACTTTTTATATATTATTCCATATAGTATTCCAGGTTGTTTCTTTGCATATATGTTAGTGGAAGAAGATAACATATTGGTTCCAATATCATTTCATATAATTCATAATAGCTTAGCTTTATTGCTATTAGTAATTGGTAAAATAGTAGGCGTTGCTTAAAAATGTAAAAAAAAACAAAAAAATGATTGACAAAAAAAGGGTTTTAGATTAATATAGAAATCGCCAATTCGAGTTAGGCGAATTGGAGCTAGTTTATCTAGCAAACCCCTTTTTATTCTTTTGTGGAAGCTGTCTCAGGGGGCAGCTTCTTTTT
>CACXGO010000009.1 GCA_902767245.1 uncultured Erysipelotrichaceae bacterium | reverse complement strand
TTATAAATTGTAAAATAGAAAGTCATAAATATTTTAAAGTTAAAAAGTCATAACTTTAACTATTTATGACTCTTTTTGTTATACTTATATTGTCTCATAATAAAAAGGAGTTGATGTAAGTATGAGAAAAGATATAATAATTGAAAAATTAGTTATTGGAGGTGAAAAAATGAACAAAAGTGAATTAGCTAGGCAATATGATTGTTGTTGGAGGACTATTGATAGAAGACGAAATCCAGAAAAATATAAAAAGGAAAAAAAGAGAAGAATATATACTTCTAAACTTGACGAATTTAAGAACATTATTGATGAGAAAATTGAAAGCCAAAACATTCCTGCAACTGGTATATACTTCCTTTTAAAAAATAAATATGGATATACTGGTAAATATGGAATTGTTAATAAATACGTTTCATCAAAAAAAGAAAATATTATTTCTAATCTAACAATAAGATTTGAAACAATTAAAGGATATCAATCTCAAGTGGATTGGAAAGAAAAATTAAAACTTCATGATACAAAAGGAAATGAATATATAATAAGCATATTTTTAATAGTATTAGGTAATTCAAGATATAAATATATAGAATTGACTTTTAATCAAACACAACCAACTTTATTTAGATGTTTAATAAATGCTTTTAAATATTTTGGAGGTACAACAGAAGAAATATTATTCGATAATATGAAAACAATTGTAGATCAAGTTAAAAGTAATTATACTGAAGTTGTTATAAACGGTAAAGCGATGCAATTTTCAAAAGATGCAGGTTTTAAAATAGTAACTTGTAGACCATATAGACCTAGAACAAAGGGTAAAGTTGAAACATTAGCTAAAATAATGAATCGTTTAAAAGCGTATGATTATGAATTTGAAAATATTGATGAATTAATATTAACAGTCGATCAACTTAAGCAAGAATTAAATTATGAAGAAAAATCTCAAGCAATAAATGAATTACCTATAAAACTATTTGACAAAGAAAAAGAATATTTAAAACCAGTGAATTATAAAATCTTAGAAAATTATTGTCTTCCCGAAAAGACATATAAAGTATCAAATGAATCTATGATTACATACCACGGAATTAAATATTCAGTACCAATACAATATGTTGGAAAATCAATATATGTATTGGAAGAGGACAACGTTATCCACTTATATTATAACAAATTTTTGATATGTTCATATCAAAAAAATTTAAAATGGAGATATAATTACAAAGAAAATGATTATATAGATATATTAAAACATAGTAGTTTTAATACTAAAACGGATGATGAAATAAATGAATACATAAAGAAAAATCTATATTCATTAGATGGAATAAATATAGAAAGAGATGAAAGAAATGATAGAAGAATTAAATAAAAAATTAGAAATATTGGATTTAGAACATATAAAAGAAATTCTACCGGATTACATACATAGAACAAGCAAAGAAAATATAACATTAACGGAATCATTAAAATATTTGTTAAGTGAGGAAATCAAATATAAAGATGATAGAGCAGCAGAAGGAATAATTAAAGCAGCTAATTTCCCGTTTAGAAAAACATTGGAAGATTATGATTTTAAATTTCAACCATCAGTTAATGAGAATCAAATAAGAGAATTAAGTAATTTAAGTTTTATTGAAAATAACGAAAATGTTGTATTTGTTGGAAATCCAGGAGTTGGAAAAACACACTTAGCAGTAGCTTTAGCTATTGAAGCAGCAAAACATCGAAAAAGCGTATACTTTATAACATGTCATAATTTAATGTTAAAATTAAATAAAGCTCAAAAAGAAAATAGATTAGATAAACAATTGCAACATTTAGCTCAATATAAACTATTAATTATTGATGAAATCGGATATTTACCAGTCGATCATCAAGGATCAAATTTATTTTTTCAATTAATAGCAAAAAGATATATGACCAAATCAACAATAGTAACAACAAACATGCCTTTTTCAAGATGGGGAGAAGTATTTAGTGACAATACACTTGCAAGTGCGGTATTAGATAGATTATTACATTATTCCCATATCATACGAATAACAGGAAACTCATACAGAATAAAAGATAAAATAACAGAATGTGATACCAGAACAAATAAATATAACGAATGAAGAAGTATTTAATTTTATGCCGAGAAAATCCATCAAAATAGGCAGTAATTTATCTCAATGCTTTCAGGTAATCAAATTATTAATTTGATTGACATATTATATAAGATAAATTACTGGGATCCTATTTTGATGGAGGAATTGGAATAAATTTAAATACAGTAATAGAGAAAAAATTGTGACATTTTAATATTGAAATTTTTGTGACTTTTCATATTGACATTTACATTTAAAAGTATCAATTTGCTAAATGGTACTTTTTTTGATAGAATATACAATGATTTTTGGGGGATTAATATGAGAGTAAAAAAGGAAGAGACAATAAAGAAGTGCTACGAGTTTATTGAATTAATAGAAAAAGCGGGATATTTTATTAAGATAACGGATAAGCGTTTATTTAGTAATGGTGACATGATTTGTGATTTTTGGAGAATGAATAGAGATAATGTTTATAAAATCGCTCTTCAAGAAAAGGATAAATATCCATTAGCTTATTATTTAATTTATAATAGGTATCATAATAAAAAAATTAAGTTAAATAATGAAGAAAAAGCTATTGAATTGTTTAAAATGATTGAGAAAGATAGGGATAGATTCTTAGATAATAAGTGTTTTTATGATGGTACATCTATTAATACTTTTTTAAATAATCATTTGGATTATGCATGGAAGATAATTCAATTAAGAAAATATAAAAAAAGGTATCCTAATTCATATATCAATATTTCTTTGATGAAACATAGTAAGGTTGCTAAAAAGACTAATTTCTTATTAGAAGTAATTGAACATAAGAAATCATTTATTCAAACAACGGATACTTATATGTTTGATAATGGAGATGGTTTGTATTCTTTTTGGCTTCATCATAAAGAGATTATTCTTTATATAACTAAACTTGATTATTATAAGAATATGTATCCTAAGGCTTGTAAGATAATTGCTAAAAT
>CACXGO010000008.1 GCA_902767245.1 uncultured Erysipelotrichaceae bacterium | reverse complement strand
AGAACAACTCCTTCTGTAGTTGCTTTCAAAAATGGTGAAATTATCGTTGGTCAAAAAGCTAAAAACCAAATGATAACTAATCCAGATGTTGTTTATTCAATTAAACGTAAAATGGGAACTAATGAAAAAGTTCATGTAAATGGCAAGGATTATACTCCACAAGAAATTTCAGCAATGATTTTGGGAGATTTAAAGAAAACTGCTGAAAGTTACTTAGGTGAAACAGTAACAAGAGCTGTTATTACTGTTCCTGCATATTTTAATGATGCTCAAAGACAAGCAACTAAGGATGCTGGTAAAATTGCTGGTTTAACTGTTGAAAGAATTATTAATGAACCGACTGCAGCTTCTTTAGCATATGGTTTTGATAAACAAGACAAAACTGAAAGAATTTTAGTTTATGATTTAGGTGGTGGAACATTTGATGTTTCAATCTTAGAATTAGGTGATGGCGTATTTGAAGTTAAATCAACTAGTGGTAATAATCACTTAGGTGGTGATGACTTTGATAACGTTGTTGTTGACTACTTAGTGTCTGAATTTAAAAAGGAAAATGGTGTAGACTTAACTAAAGATAAAATGGCAATGCAAAGATTAAAAGATGCTGCTGAAAAAGCCAAGAAAGAATTAAGTGGGGTTACAACTACTCAAATTTCATTACCATTCTTATCACAAGGATCAGATGGACCACTTCATTTAGATATGTCTTTAACTCGTGCTAAATTTGAAGAATTAACAAGAGATTTAATTGATTCAACTTTAGAACCAGTTCGTAAAGCATTAAAAGATGCTAAATTAAGTGCATCTGATATTGATAAAGTAATTTTAGTTGGTGGATCAACTCGTATTCCACGTGTTCAAGAATTAGTTAAAAAAGAACTTGGTAAAGAACCAAACAAGAGTGTTAACCCAGATGAAGTAGTAGCTATGGGTGCTGCTATTCAAGGTGGTGTTTTAACTGGAGAAGTTAATGATATTGTCTTACTTGATGTTACTCCACTTTCACTTGGAATTGAAACTCTTGGTGGAGTAATGACAACTTTGATTCCAAGAAATACAACAATTCCAGCTTCAAAATCTCAAGTATTCTCAACAGCAGCAGATAACCAACCAGCTGTAGATATCCATGTTCTTCAAGGTGAAAGAAGTATGGCAGCTGATAACAAGACATTAGGCCGTTTCCAGCTTGGAAATATTCCACCAGCACCAAGAGGTGTACCTCAAATTGAAGTTACATTTGATATTGATGCTAACGGAATTGTAAATGTTAAAGCTAAAGATTTAGGAACTAATAAAGAGCAAACAATTACAATTACAGGATCAACTGGACTTTCTGATGAAGAAATTGATAAAATGGTAAAAGAAGCTGAAGCTAATAAAGAAGCTGATAATAAACGTAAAGAAGAAGCCGATTTAAGAAATGAAGCAGAACAAACAATTTTTGCAACGGAAAAAGCAATTAAAGATTTAGGTGATAAAGTTGATGCTTCAGATAAAGAAAAAGCAGAAACTGAAATTAAAGAATTAAAAGAATTATTAACTAAAGATGATTTAGAAGCCATTAAAACTAAAAAAGATGAGCTTATGGAAACTGCTCAAAAACTTGCTGCAAAGGTTTATGAAGAAGCAGCCAAAAATAATCAAACAGCTGATACAAATAATAATGAATCTGATAACAAAGATAATGTTAAAGATGCAGAATATGAAGAAAAATAAAAGTGAAGTTCTAGTTTAACTAGAACTTTCGCTTGTATAGGAGATAATAATGAATAAGCAAAAAAAAAGATCTGAAATAAGCGATAAATATAAATGGGATTTGACCACTATTTATGAATCTGATGATGAATTCTATAAAGAATATGAAGTTGTTGCTAAAATGATTCAAGACTTAAAAATTGATAAAGTATTTGAAAACGGAAAAAGTTTATACGAATTTTTAAAAAGTAGTGATGAAATTGATGTTTTAATAGATAAATTATATACATATGCACATCTTAATCATGATTCAGATACAACTATAAGTCTATATGATGAAATGGTTAAAAGAATACATAATTTATATTATGAGATGTCCAAAAAAAATAGCTTTTTTGAACCTAGTTTATTAAAATTAAATTATGCTGAGATTGAAAAGTTTTATCAAGAATTTCCAAAATTAAAAGAATATGAAATTTTATTAAAAGAGTTATTTCGTTATAAAAAACATGTTTTAAATGAATCTGAAGAAAAACTAATAGCTGAACTAGCAAAATCATTAAAATCATCAAGTGAAACATATTCAAAGTTAACTGACACTGATATGACTTTTGGTAACATCAAAGATGAAAATGGTAAAACAACCGAACTTACAGAGAGTAATTTTACAACCTTTTTACAATCTAGAAAAAGAAGTGTCAGAAAAAGTGCTTTTAAAAAACTTTTGAAAAAATATGGTGAATTTGATCATACAATTGCATCAACATATTCAGGTTATGTAAATTCTTTAAATGCTTTAAGTAATATTTATAAATATAAAAATCCTATAGAAAAAGCTTTGTTTAATGATGAAATTGAAACAGATGTATATGATTCTTTAATTGAAACAGTCAATGAGAATTTAGGTGTTATTTATAGATATTATGATTTTAGAAATAAGCATTTAGGTCTAAAAAAATCGCATATTTATGATACTTATGTTGAGCTTACAAATGGAAAAGGACGTAATTATACTTTTGAGGAAGCAGAAAAGATTGTTATTGATGCTTTAAGTGTATTAGGTAATGATTATGTTGAAGTTTTGAAACGTGCTTTTGATGAACATTGGATTGATGTTTATAATAATAAAGGTAAAAGAGGTGGAGCATATTCTTCTGGAAGTTACTTGACCAATCCTTTTTTGCTTTTAAATTATGAAGGAAAATATAATGACATTTCAACACTTGCACATGAATTAGGGCATTCAATGCATTCATATTATGCAAATTCTAATAACAGTTATATATATAGTAATTATCAAATATTTGTTGCTGAAATTGCTTCGACTGTAAATGAAATGATTCTTGCAAATTATATGTTAGATCATGGTGATGCTTTAACTAAAAAAATTGTTATTAATAACTTGCTTGGTTTATTTAAAGCTACTATTTATCGTCAAACAATGTTTGCTGAATTTGAAAAAAATATGGTTCTAGCAAGCAAAGATGGTCAAATATTAACAAGTGATTATCTAGAACAGAATTATTATGCTCTTGTTCAGAAGTATTTTGGTAATAATGTTATTATTGATGATGAAATTAAATATGAATGGGCTAGAATACCACATTTTTATTACAATTTTTATGTCTATAAATACGCAACAGGGTTATCAATTGCTAGTTATATAGTTAGCGAAATTTTAAATGGCAATAAAGAAATGCTTAAGAATTATCGTGAATTTTTGAAAATTGGTGGTAAGATGAATCCTAAAGAAGCATTGATGACAATGAATATTGATATTACAAAAAAAGAAGTGGTTTTAAGCGCTATTAAAATGTTTGATGACTATATTACAAAAGCAGAAAAAATATTAAGTTAGTAGGTGAGTTATGGAAAAAAGAGATTATTATGAGGTCTTGGGTGTTAGTAAAAATGCTAGTCAAGATGAAATAAAAAGTGCATTTAGAAAACTAGCTAAACAATATCATCCAGATGTTAATAAAGCTCCAGATGCAGCTGAAAAATTTAAAGAAGCTCAAGAAGCATATGCTGTATTATCTGACGAAAGCAAGAGAAAACAATATGATCAATTTGGCCATGCAGCATTCTCAGGTAATGGTAGTACTGCTGGATATGATTTTAGTGGTTTTGACTTTTCTGATATTTTTGGAGACTTATTTGGTAGTAGCGGTTTTGATTTCTTTGGAGGAGGTCGCTCTAAAACTCGCGCAAGCAAAGGAAGAGATCGCTTAATAAATATTAATTTGACCTTTGAAGAAGCTGTATTTGGTTGCAAGAAGACCATAACAGTTGATACAACTGAGAAATGTGAAGAATGTAATGGCAAAGGCGGAAAAGGCGAGAAAACTTGTCCAAATTGCCATGGATCTGGAACAGTTACAAGTGAACAACACACTTTATTTGGAACTTTTATGTCGAAAACGACTTGCTCAAAATGTGGAGGATCAGGTTATACATATGATTCAATTTGTTCAGCATGTCGTGGTACTGGAACTAAAAAAGTTAGAAAAGATCTTGAAGTAAAGATTCCTGCTGGTGTTGATACTGGAAATCAACTTCGCCTTGCTGGTAAAGGTGAAGCTGGTGCTAATGGAGGACCCAATGGTGATATTTATTTAGAATTTAATGTTAAAGAGCATCCAATTTTTAAGCGTGATGAAAATGACATAATTGTTGAGCTTCCAATTTCAATTACTGATGCTGTTTTAGGATGCAAAAAAGACCTTCCAACTTTAGATGGAACGGTTAAAATTGCAATCGATGCAGGAACACAATCTGGTGATAAACAAAGACTTAGAGGTAGAGGAGTAGCAGATGCTAATACTGGTCGTAAAGGAGACATGTATGTAATAATAAAAGTTATTACACCAACGAAAATTGATCGTGAGCAAAAGAAACTATTTCAAGAGCTTGCTGAAACTAATCTTGAAAATGAGTCACCATTTAAAAAAATTAAAGAGTATATTTAAAACTCTTTTTTTTTATTTAAAAAAATTGTTATAATTTATAATGTATGAAAAAAGGTGAAAGAATGGAAGAAAAAGAAATAACAGAAAAAGAATCAAAAGAAGAAAAAGAACTAAAAGCAAAAGAAGAAAAAAAATCAAAACCTAATAAGAGTAATAAAGCTATGGTAGTTCTTATTGTAATCAGCCTTTTAATAATAGCAGGATGTAGTTATTATTTGTTTACTTCTTATCGTATGGTTAAAAAGTATGATGTTAAGTCATTTAAATTACAAGAGTATACAGTTCCTACTCTAAATAGTGCTTTAAAATCAAAAAGAGAATTAGTAGCAGCAAGTGAAAAAGATGGAAAAATTACTTTAAAATATAATCGTAAAAAAATGACTTTAAATGATGTTTTTGCATATTTAGGTAAATTGTCAAGTGAAGGATATACTGTAGTTAATTTAGAGAATTATTATATTCGTTCCATAAATGAAGAAAAAAATATCCAAATTCGAATTCGCGTAAGAGAAAATCATCTTGTTATTGAGTATAATATTGGCATTGATAAAAATGAAGAAACAAAAATAGATAAAGAAGCGAAAGAAAAAACTTTCAAAATAAAGTAAAGTTAAATAACTTTACTTTATTTTACTATTAATAAATGATATAATATGCTGGAAAGAGGACGAATATGGAAAGTTTAGATAAAGAAAAAGTTCTTCATGTTGCAGAACTTGCAAAACTTAAATTAGAAGATCAAGAAATAGATAAATACGCACATGAGTTAAAAGATTTGATGAAAGAAATAGATCGTATTCAAGAAGTAAAAATTGAAGATGAAGAAATCTTAATTTCTCCTTCAGAAAATACAAATGTTTATAATGAAGATATAGTTGGTAATATGCTCACAAGAGAAGAAATTTTAAAAAATGCTAACAAGAAATATGGCAGTTATATTGCTGTAACGAGGGCTTTACATGACTAATTATTTAGATTTAGAATTAAAGGAAATTCATGAACTTTTAGTAAGTAAAAAAATAAGACCAACTGATTTAGTAAAAGAAGCATTCTTAAAAATCGAAAAAAATAAATTAAACGATTTTATATCATTGAATGAAAATGCATTAAAAGAAGCTGAAGCTTTAGGTGAAGTTGAAGCTGATAATATTTTCTTTGGCATTCCAATTGCTATCAAAGATAACATTGTAACCAAAGATTTAAGAACAACATGTGCATCAAAAATGCTTGAAAATTTTAACTCTGTGTATGATGCAACCGTAATTGAAAAAGTAAAAGAAAAACATATGATTATTATAGGTAAAACAAATATGGATGAGTTTGCTATGGGATCAACTGGGGAAACTAGTTTTTTTGGTAATACCTTAAACCCACGAAATAAGTCTCGTGTTCCAGGAGGATCTAGTAGTGGTTCTGCAGCCGCAGTGGCATCTCGTGAAGTTGTTTTAGCTTTAGGTAGTGATACTGGTGGTTCAGTTAGACAGCCATCAGGATTTTGTGGAATTGTTGGTTTAAAACCAACTTATGGTAGTGTTTCAAGACATGGTCTTGTTGCTTTTGCTTCAAGCTTAGATCAAATTGGGCCAATGACCAAAAATGTTTATGAAAACGCTTTACTATTTAATTTAATTGCTGGCAAAGACGAAAAAGATTTAAATACAGTAGAAAATAATAAAGATTTCACAAGTTTAATTGGAAAAGATATCAAGGGTTTAAAAATAGCCGTACCAAACTATTATATGAGTGATGTTATAAATGCAGAAATTAGAAATAAAATAAATGAAATTTTAGAAATCTTAAAAAATAAAGGATGTCAAGTTGATTTTATTGATATTCCAAATTTAGAATATGCAATTCCTTTATATCAAGTAATTGCATTAGGAGAAGCAAGCACTAATCTAGCTAGATTTGATGGTATAAAATATGGATTTTTATCTGATCAAGAGAAGTTAGAGGATATGTATAATTTAACAAGAAGTATTGGATTTGGAGCAGAAGTAAAAAGAAGAATTATGGTTGGCTCCCTAGTTTTAAGTGGCGAAAACGCTGATAAATATTACTATAAAGCTTTAAAATTAAGACATAATATGGTTTCTAATTTTAAAAAAGTATTTGAAAAATATGATCTTATTTTAGGACCAACAAATACTGATGTTGCTTATCCATTTAATCGCCATTTAGACAATGTTTTACAAAGTTTCTATGATGATTTACTTACAATTCCAGTTAGTATGGCAGGGCTTCCAGCCTTAGCTTTACCAATTGGTTTTAACCATGAATCATTGCCAATAGGACTTCAAATAATTGGTAATTATTTTAAAGAAGAAGTTATTTATGAATTAGCAAGTTTTATTGAAAAAGAACTTAATTTAGATCTTAGAATAGGAAGTGATAAATAATGCTTGTTCCAACAATCGGAATTGAAGTTCATGCCGAATTAAAAAGTAATTCAAAGGTATTTTCTAGAAGTAAAAATGATTTTAATGATGAAGTAAATACAAATGTTGATGAACTTGATTTAGCTTATCCTGGAACACTTCCAAGATTAAATAAAGAAGTAATTTCAATGGCTTTAAAAGCATGTCTTGCTTTTCACTGCAAAATAAATCGTCATATGCATTTTGATCGTAAAAATTATTTTTATCCAGATTTACCAAAAGGATTTCAAATAACACAAAAAGATACACCAATTGGTTATGATGGATATATTGAAATTAAAACAGATGATGGCATCAAAAAAATTGGACTTGAACGTATTCATATTGAAGAAGATACTTGTAAAAGTATTCATAGTGGAAAACAAACACTTTTGAATTATAATCGTGCAGGAGTCCCATTGATTGAGATTGTTTCTAAACCAGTTATTAGTAATGGAAAAGAAGCATGTGCATATTTAGAAGCGTTAAGAGAAACATTACTTTATCTTGGTGTCAGTGATGTTAAGATGGAAGAAGGAAGTATGCGTTGCGATGCTAATGTCTCACTAAAAGAAGAAAATAGTGAAACATTAGGAACAAAAACTGAGATTAAAAATATTGGATCTATAAGTAAAGTTGCAATTAGTATCAATTATGAGATTGAACGTCAGAAAAAGATTTTAGAATCTGGTCTTAAAGTAAGAGAAGAAACAAGAAGATTTGATGATAAAACAGAAACGACCATTTTAATGCGTGTTAAAGAAACAGGAAATGATTATAGATATCTTCCAGAGCCTAATATCCCATTTGTTAATATCGATGAAAAGTGGTATAATGATGTTCTAGATAGTATAGGTATTTTACCAAATGAAATGCGTGAAGAATATAGTACACTTGGAATCAGTTCAAATAACATTGCAACATTAATTGCTAATAAAGAATTGAATGATTATTATCGAAGTATTTATAAAAAGACTGATCCAATTATTCTTGCAAATCTTTTAACAGGAGATATTTTAAGTCATTTAAATAAAAATAATATTGAATTAAAAGATACACACTTAAAAGAAAAAGATATTTTGAAATTAACAGACTTATTAAGTAAGAAAACAATTACTTCAAAGCAAGGAAAAGAGATATTACCAAGTTTGCTTGAATCTGATGAAAACATTGATGAAGTAATTGATAAGTTAGGAATTAAATCTTTAGATGATGGGGCTTTAGAAAAAATTGTTCAAGATGTTGTCAAAGCAAATAGTCAATCCGTAAATGATTATAAAGCAGGGAAAGAAAAAGCCTTAAAATTCTTGGTTGGTCAAGTAATGAAAGAAACTAAAGGAGCAGCAAATCCTGAAGCTTTAAATAGAATGTTAATTGAAATCATTAATAAAATAAACTGAGGTGAAAAAAATGAATAAAAAGATAAAAATAGGTTTAATTGTGTTAGCAATCCTTATTATTGCAGTTATAATATATGGCCTTATTAAAGTTATAATGCCAGATTCGACAATATCATTTTATGGAAACAGACAGGAAAGTGCTGTCAAAATATCTGATAGTAAAATAAAAGAAACAGTAAGTAAGATAAAAGAAAGTGAATTTATTAATTCTGCTAATGCATATGTTGGAGGAGTTTTAATTGTCAACATTGTTATTGATGTAAAAAAAGATACAAAATTGCTTTTAATCGAATCAATGTTAGACAAGGTATTAGAACTTTATACTGACAAAGAAAAGAAAGATTATGATTTTCAAGTTTTTGTAACATGTAAAGAGGATACAGAAGAAAATAGTGCTTACCCAATAATTGGTTATAAACATAAAACCAGTTTAGCTTTTAAATGGACTAATAATAGTTAGGTGGTATGAATGAATAAAAAAATATTAAGGATAGTTTTAATTGTATTACTGCTATTCGGTATAGGCTTTGGAGCATATTACTATTTTACAAATGAAGATAAATCAACTTCATTTACCAAAGTTGAAAAAGACTGGATTCAAAATAACAAATTAAAACTAATAGATATAGGTGTTGAAAACGATATTCCAGTTTTAAATTATGTAGGAGAAGGTGTTGTTTTTGACTTCTTTAAGGATTTTGAAGCAACAACTGAACTTGAATTTAATCGTATTTCATATTCTTATAACGAAAAAAATGACAATGAATATAGTTTTCAAATCGCTAAAAATGTAGCATCAAATCAAATAAAAATTTATGAAGACAATTATGTTTTACTTACTACTGAAAGTAAGAAAATAAATGGCTTAAATGAAATTAAAAATTTAAAAATTGGTGTTTTAGCTTCAGATTTATCTGAAATAAAATCATACTTAAGTGATTTAAAAAATGAATTTGTAAGTTTTGCTAATATTACAGAATTAGAAAATGCAATTGGCTTAAATCAAAATGATGTAACAGTTGATGCTATTTTGGTTCCTAAATTGTTAGCATTGAAATATGCTTTAAATGAAAAAATTTATGTTGCGTATTTAATTAATGATATAAAAACAAATTATGTAATAAAGCTAGGTAGTAATGATAGACTAAATACAATTATAAAAAAATATTATACAAAGTGGTCAGAAGAAAATTTTGAGGATGAGTTTAATAAATATTTTACAAAATACTATTTTGAATTTAAAGGAACTGACCAAAATTCAATTGCATCTTTTAAAGGAAAAAGATATATTTATGGATATATAGAAGATGCCCCTTATGACATTACTATAAATAGTGATTTATATGGAACTAACAAAGCAATTTTGAATCACTTTGCAGCCTTAGCTGATATTGAAATTGTCTACAAAAAATATGAAAATATTGATGCACTTTTAAATGCGTTTGAAAATAATAATGTTGATTTATTCTTTAATAATACTAAAAAAAGTGGTTATGATTTAAATGGCTTTATTTCAAGCAATGCATATACAAATTCTTTAGTTGTAATCACTAAAAATAATACGGTTGAAAACATAAGCTCTTTAAAATCGCTAAAAGATAAAATTGTTGCTTCTTTAAGAGGATCAGTAATTAGTTCTTTATTATCTAAAGAAGGAGTTAAGGTAAAAGAATACAAGACAGTTGAAAATTTAGTTGACAGTAAAGAAAATATTATGGTATTAGATTATCTTACATATGATTATTATAAAAAATCTGATTTAAGTAATTACAAAATTGATAGTGTTATTAAAAATGATAATTATGGTTATACTATGAAAAGCGTAACTGCCAATTCGATTTTTAATGAATATTTAGACTTTTTCTTAAAAGTAATGCCACAAAACAAAGAAATAAGTTCTGGTATGAATGAAATAATCACTAAAAATAACAATAAAACATTATTCAAAAGTGTTGCTTTAATATCAGGCTTAGTAATTGTTTATATCGCTTCAATCCTACTTACAAGTCAAATGAATAAAACAAAGCAACCTAGTATTTCATTTAAAAAGACTGAAAAAATAAAATACATGGATATGTTAACATCTTTAAAAAATCGTAATTATTTAAATGATAATATGGATTTATGGGAAGAAAGTCAAGTATATCCACAAGCAATCATTATTATTGATTTAAATAACATTGCCTATATCAATGACAATTATGGTCATAATGCCGGCGATGAAGAAATAAAAGAAGCTGCTAATGTTTTAATTAAAAATCAAATAATTAATTCTGATATTGTGCGAACTAATGGGAACGAATTTTTAATTTATCTTGTTGGTTATAAAGATCGTCAAATAGAACTTTATATTAAGAAATTAAATAAAGAATTAAAAGAATTAAAACATGGATTTGGAGCTGCTATTGGTTATAGTATGATTACAGATGATATTAAAACTATAGATGATGCTATTAATGAAGCAACAATTGCAATGCGAAAGGTAAAAGAGGAAACAAATGATAACAAAGACTCGGAATAGATTAAAAAAGAGTTTAAAAAGAATAGTAAAAATTATTAGAAGACCAGAAATGGTAATTTTACCAGGAAATATTTCGTATGCCTTAATTTTATCAATATTTCCTTCAATTATGGCTTTAACATTTATTATTTCACTTTTTAATGTTTCACCAGTTGATGTTTTGGATTTTGTTTCAATGAATATGCCGAAAGACATATATGATTTGATTTATAACTTTTTGGATTCTAGCAAAAGCACAGGTTTCGCTTTATTAACATTCTTAATTGCACTTTTTTTCTCAAGTAATGGAACAACTTCAATCATTGTTGCTGCTAATGTTTTATATAAAACTGAAGAAAAAAATATGTTTAGAAGGACTGTTAAAAGCTTATTATTAGTTATGCTTTTGATGTTTCTATTTGCATTTACAATGTTTGTTTTAGGTTTTGGTTCAAGCATTTTAAAAACATTTATTGATAGATTAGATGGTGACTATTCAATTGTTTATAAAATATTTACCATTATAAAATGGCCAATTTCATTTATTTTAATATATTTCTTTATTAAAATATTATATGTTATTTCGCCATCTGCAAAACTAAAAAGCAAGGATGTTACAAAAGGAGCACTTTTTACAACTATTGGTTGGGTTATAGCAACATATTTTTATTCAATCTATGTTAATGAAATTGCTGCTTATAATGTGTTTTATGGTAGCTTATCATCAATTATAGTTTTGATGATTTGGATATATTTATTAAGTAATATATTAGTAATTGGAATTGCTATAAATGCAGAAGATTATTTATCAAATGAAGGCTGAATAAAGCCTTTTTTGTTTACATTTTATTAAAATTGCTATTAGAATAATCAATTTTTAATGATATAATTTAATTAATAGGAGAATTATTATGGGATTTAAATTGAACATTTTATTAATAATCATATTTTGCATATTGGCTTTTATTTCATATGTTTTAGCAAAAAAACACAATAATAAAAAAATATTAATTGCAACATATATTATTTTAGGAATAATCTTTTTGCTAATTGTATATTTAATGTTAAATTTAATCATTGTTGGTGGTATATAATTTTGACATGGCTAAGAAATAATGATATAATTTTCCTTGCAATTTATTATATTTAAGGTGATAAAATGAAAATAACAAGTGTTAATTTAGAAGTAAGTGCGGTTAGAAGAAGCCAGTACCCAACGAGAAATCTACCAGAATTTTTGCTTGTGGGAAGATCAAATGTTGGGAAAAGTAGCTTTATAAACACAATTATAAATCGTAAAAATTATGCTCGTACTAGTGCAACACCTGGTAAGACTCAAACTATAAATTTTTATTTAATAAATGAAAGTTTTTATTTAGTTGATGCTCCAGGATATGGGTATGCTACTTTGAGTAAAAAAAATCAAAAAAAATTCGGACTTATGATGGAAGATTATATGACTACTCGTGAAAACTTGAAACAAGTTTTTATGTTAATTGATTTTCGCCATAAGTTAAGCAAAGATGATATTATGATGTTTAATTATTTAAAGCATTATCAAATTCCTGTTACAATTGTTGCAACAAAAATTGATAAAGTAGGGGTAACGCAACATCAAAAATTAAGAAACGCTATTTTGAATGAACTAGAACTACCAGTCGGTGACGAATTTGTTATGTTTTCAAATGTTACTAAAGAAGGTAGAAGTGAAATATACGATCGTATCGAAAGAATAATCTAACATTTTAATTAAATATTCATAAAATAATTTAGGTGGATATTTTATGAATATAAGAATAGTTGACGAAAATAATTTTGTTTTATTTATTATTGATAAAAAAGTAATTCCATCTTTAGAAGAAAGTATACTTTCAGATGTTTTAAGAAAAATATTTTTAAAAATAAAAGAAAAATATAATATTGAAATATATGGTAATTATAATGTTACTATTTATTCAGATAATTATTATGGTGTTATAATAAAGTTAGAAAAAGAAGAACTTGAGTATTTAAGTTATTATGAAAAACAAGTAGAAATGAAAATCATAATATCTGAGAATCAAGTTTTTTATAAATTAGATGATATTTTTGAAATTGATAAAAGAATTCTTGAAAAATCAAATGTTTATTTATATAATAATGAACTATATTTAGAACTAAATGAAGAAATAAATTTTATATTATTAGGTAATTTGATTGAAAATAGTGAGATTACTTATGAAAATACAAATGAAATAAAAATTGAAGGAGAATTAATAGATTTGAGGTGATAATATGAAACCAGTTGTTGCATTAGTTGGTAAACCAAATGTAGGCAAATCAACACTGTTTAATGCTTTAGTAGGTAAAAGAGTATCAATTATTGAAGATACACCAGGAGTAACTAGAGATCGTATTTATGGTGATGTCAACTATAAAAACAAAAAATTTATGCTTATTGATACTGGGGGTATTGATATTACAGCTAATGAAGTTAATGATAATATTAAGATGCAAGCTGAAATTGCAATTAAAGAAGCTGATGTTATCATTTTTGTAGTTGATGCTAAAATCGGACTCGATACTAATGATTATGCAACAAGAGATATCATTTTAAAATCAAATAAAAAGGTAATTGTTGCTATTAATAAAGTTGATAGTAAAGACTCAAAAGAACATTTATATGATTTTTATGAATTAGGTTTAGATAATTATTTAAGTATTAGTGGTGAACAAAAAACAGGAATTTCTGAACTTCTTGATAAAATTACGGAGGATTTTCCAGATTATGAAGAAGAAAAACCAGATGATCGCATTAAGTTCTCAGTTATTGGGCGACCTAATGTTGGGAAGAGCAGTTTAGTAAATGCTATCGTTGGATACGAACGTGTTGTTGTAAGTGATGTTGCCGGAACAACTCGAGATGCAATTGATACAGTATTTAAATATGAAGGTAATGAATACGTTGTTATTGATACTGCTGGCATGCGTAAAAAAGGAAAAATATATGAGTCAATTGAAAAATATAGTTTGCTCAGAGCTTTAAAAGCAATTGACAGATCAGACGTTTGTTTACTTTTAATCGATGCTAAAACAGGTATTATTGAACATGATAAACATATTGCTTCATATGCAATTGAAGCAGGCAAAGCAATTGTTATAGTAGTAAATAAGTGGGATACAGTAGAAGAAAAACAGGAATATATTAAAACATTTACCAAAGAACTTAGAAATAATTTTCAATTTATGACATATGCTCCAATTGTGTTTTTGTCAGCATTAACTAAAAAAAGAATTCATACATTGATGCCAGAAATTCTGAAAGTTGCCGAAAATCATAAAAAGGTTATTGATAATGATTTAATTGATGATTGTATTAAAGAAGCATATGCATTGAATTTGCCACCAAGTTATAAAGGTAAAAGATTAAAGATTTATGCAACTGAACAAGTTTCAACATGCCCACCAACTTTTAACATCAAAGTTAATAGTAAAGGTCTAGTTCACTTTTCTTATGAACGTTATTTAGAAAATAAGATTCGTGAAAATTTTGACTTAGAAGGAACTCCAATTGTAATTAGATTTAAAAATAAAGGTGAAGAAAAGATATAAGAAATTATATCTTTTTTTATGTCCAAAAATTATGAAAATCATACAATACTTTAGGAGGTAATCCTATGTTTAGTGATAGTTTTTTTAAAAGAGTTGAGAAAAAAACCAACGTTTCAAAAGATACTATTTTATCTTTAGCTGAAAAGATTCAAAAAAATGACATGAAAAATGAAAATACTTTAAGAGAAATCATAAGAGAATTAAGTTCGATTACAGGTAGAGATGTATCCAAAGAAAAAGAAGATAAAATAGTTTCAGCTGTTATAAATGATAAAGTTCCAAAAAATATTGATAAAATTATTTAAGATGGTATAATTATATTTGGAGGGATTTTAATGTATTATACAACATCTACTGCTTCATCAGGAATTGGTTCATTAATTTGGACAATAATTTCAGCTGTTGTTGCAATTGCAGGAACTGTTTGCCTTTTTGTTCTTTTCTTAAACAAAAAGAATGAACATAAGTTCAAAGGCTTTTTAGGATGGTTATATGACTTTTTACAATTCAAAACATTAGTTATTGAATTTGTATTGAAAGCAACATATATTGCATTGGCTATATTCTTAACACTTGGCTCATTTGCATTAATCGGAACAAGCTTTATATCATTTATATTAGCAATAACAGTTGGCAATCTTGCATTAAGAATTCTTTATGAAACAATGATTTTATTCATAAAGATTTGCAATAATGTCAGTGAAATAAATAAAAAAATGAAGTAGTAAATAAGAAGGGAAATTAATTCCTTTTTTATTTTGTTAGTTTGACTTTAAAATAAAAACAAAAACATATTTTTTACTAAAAAAAATATGTTTTTTTGTCAAATACACTTTAAATTTGTCAAAAAATGTGCTATACTTTTTTATGTAAAGTAAAGGAAGGTATAAAATATAGGTTAACCTACTTTTTTTACAACAAGTAAAAAAGTAAAGGAGGTGTTAAAATGAAGGGAAATAAGAAGATTTTAGCAGTAGCAATTTTACTACTTTTAATCAGTGTTGGTTTTACAACATATGCAATTTATAAATCACAAACTGAAGCATCAGGTACTGTTAAGTTGTCAGGATGGCATGTAGAAGTTCAAGAAAATGATATTACTTCGAGTCCAGCAACTACAACATTAACATTTGATTTAAGTAGTTGTACTGTACCATCTGGTTATACTAACCATGGAGAAGCAGGAACATTCGCACCAGGCGATGCTTGCGATATCGTAATACCAGTTGATTTAACAGGTTCTCAAGTAGATTCAGTTGACGTATTAGCAACACTTGGAACAGTAACAATAGATAATGGTGGAACTCCATCATCAACTCTTCCAACAGGACTTACAGTAGCTCTTAAATCAGGAGATGAAGTTGCTAAAAATGTTCCATATGCAGCAAGTGACATGGGAACAACTATAACAGTTGAAGTTAGATGGACAACAAATAACACAACTCAAAATGCATCTGATGTAGCAGCAGCTGGAAGTGATATTACTATTCCAGTAACTTTAACAGCTACTCAACACGCTTATAATGCATAATTATAAGGACTAAAAGAATAATAGCAATATTATTCTTTCATTTAAAGCTTATAAATATTTATAAGCTTTAAATGAAAGTATAATGGAGTGATATTTTGTGAAAAATAAGAAAAACAGTAAAAAAGATCAAAAAAAAATTATAGATTTGATTGTAAAAATATTATTAATAATTATTATCATTATTCTATTTTTACATAATTGTTCATTAATGAAGAATAGAAACCTTGGGCCAGTTTCAACTGGAAATGTTCAAATTATTGAAATCAAGTGCGATGCAACAAATACATGCAATAATCCAAATGGTAATGGTGAAACTAATAATCAAGGTCAAAATGAAAAACCAGGTAACAGTGGTAGTTTTGTTGTGTATGATGGTGAAATTAAGTGGGATGGCATAACTGAAGCCAAAATATTTAAAAACCCAATGTATCGAATTGAGGGAACCATAGCTCCTGAAGATAGTAATACTTATCAATTTGTTGTTAAAAATAGCACAAATTATAAATTAAACTATAGTCTTAATTTTATTGAGGATAATCCTTATAATGCAAACATCAAATATAAATTAAAGAAAAACAAAAATTATATTATTGATCATTATGTTTCGGCAAGTGAATTAGCAACTAAAATCACTAATTTGCCAGCTAATGGTAGTGATACTCTCTATCTAGAATGGAAATGGATTAGTGCTGATAATGATACTCAAATTGGAAGTTTAATGAATGGCACTTATGGATTAAAAATAGAAATAAAGGCAGAAAGCGTAAATGGTTAAAATAATAAAAAAAATATTTGATGTTATCTTTGCAATTATAATTATCGTTTTGGCATTATATTTCATATTAAGATTTGATAATCGTATAAGAATATACAATGTAATGACTGGATCAATGGAAGACAATATTCATGCCGGAGATTATATTCTGATAATAAAGAAAGATGATTATAAAGTTGGAGATGTTGTAACTTTTGGTGAGAACAATTATTACATAACTCATCGAATTATAAAAAAAGATGGGAATATTATTACAACCAAAGGGGATGCTAATAATACAGAGGATGGCACCATTGAAGAATCAAGGATAGTTGGAAAAGTTATCCTTGTTGGTGGTGTTTTAAACATTATTATAAATTATAAATATATTTTGGTCGGAGGGCTTTTAAGTGTCTATTTACTAACTTGTTATTTTGGCAAAGATGATGAGGAAAAAGAAACTAAGAAAGTAAATGAAGAAAAAGTTGAAAATCAAGTAGATGAAGAAAAAATAGATATTTTGGAAGAAATACCTGAAGAAAATAATGAAAAAGTGGAACCAAAAGAAGAAAAAATAAGTGAAGAAGCAAAAAAAGCAATTCAAGAAATATTTAATGAAGAAGAAAATACAGAAAAGGAAAAAAGTAAAAAAAAGAAAAAGAAAGAAATTGAAAAAGAAAATTAGAAAGGATGTGAGATTATGACAAAAGAGAAAAAAATGCTAATCAAGTTAATGATAGTAATTATATTTTTAGCTATAATCATAATCCCATCAACTTTATCAATTTTTAAAAGTAGTAGTCAAGGCTATGGTGAACTGGCTTTGGCTGAATGGAATGTTACTTTGATTGATTCTGGAGCGAGTACTGCATTAACAGTTGTTCCGGAAATTAGCAATGCAACATATTCGGTGACTGTGAGAAGTTTATCAGAAGTCGATGCTAAATATAGCATTGTTATCAATAATCTTCCAACAGGAGTACAAGTGTCTTTAGATAATGGAGCTTTTCAAACTCAATCAAGTAATACAATAACATTTTCAAATGTAGGTACTATTTTATACAGTGATAGCCAAAAAACGAGGACACATACATTAACATTTAGTGCTGTATCAGGAGCAACTCCTGTAAATAATCAGCCAGTTAATATAAGTGTTGTTGTTGAACAGATATTATAATATTAAAAAAAATAAATAGAAAGAAGGTGTAAAAATGAAAAATGGGAAATTAAAATTATTATTTTTAATTTTAGTTTTGTTTTTACATCTTTTTTTAGTGAAAACTGATTCTACATTCGCAATTTATAAACAAGCTTTAAATGCGCCAATTACTTTAACAGTATTAGATCCATCTGCTAGTATTGCGGTTACATTACATGCAAATGATGGAACTAATAATACTACGACTGAATATAGAACTTATAATCAAATACTTGGGAATGTAACATCACCAACAAGAACAGGTTATAATTTCCTCGGCTGGTATGATTCTAACGGAAACAGAGCTTATTCTGGTGATGCAATTACAGGACCAATTGATCTTTATGCACATTGGCAGAAAATTGTATGTAAAAAAGTTACAGATCAAAATAAATTACACACTGAAACATGTGCCGGTAGCCAAGGATGTACAACATCTGGCACAGGATTTAACAAAACAACTAACAATATTATTACTTATGGTACAACTTATGGCCAAAATAGTCCAATTGCTGGTGATGCCTACGATTGCGATGTTAATAATGATGGTACTTATGATCCACAAGATCAATATGGAAAATATACTGAAAGATTTTATTTCTTAAAAGAAAATATAAACAACAATTCTGAAAATACAGCTACTTTAATATATTATACAAGTTTTGATGCAAATGGTAGAATAGATAGTCAACATAATAATAACATTGGATCAGATGGCTATGATACTGCTTTAACGCATCTGCCTACATCAAGTACGTGGACTAATCCATCACTTATCGGTTTTTCTTCTAATAACGGAAATATAACTAGGTTTATTACTTTAGAAGAAGTTGAAACTGTTTGTGGAGCAATTTCTAGACCATTTCCAAACCCACCTACAACAGTAGTTGGTCCTCAATATTTTAATAATTGTCAAAAATGGTTTTTGTTTGAAAATTCAAGATTTCAATCAAGCAGTTTAGGCCGTGCTGGAATTTGGATGCAAATTGATAATGGTCAACATTATCGAATTCAAACTGGTTCAGTAGCACTCATGAGTGTAGCTGCTACAAGTGAAAACACAGCTCGTCCTGTTATTGAAATTCCAATCAGTGCTTTTGAAGGATATGTAAATGCTGAAAGATATGATATTACTTTTGAAACTCATGGTGGAACACTTGTTTCTGGATTCAAAAGATATGAAGGCGAAGCAATTGGAACAATTGATACAACTACTAAAGAACACTATAACTTTGATGGTTGGTATGCTAGTTATGTCAATGGTGAGTACTCAATACCAGTAAACTCATCAACTATTGTAACAGGAAACATGACACTTCATGCAAAGTGGGCACCAAAACCAACAAGTACTGTTACTTTTAATGCTAATGGTGGAACAATTGATGGTGAAAGTACTTTTGATGTAATAGTTGATACAGGAGATACAATAGATTCAAATGATATTCCAACAGCCGTTTATCAAGATCATTCGTTTGATGGTTGGTATACGGATTCTGGACTTACTGAACCATTCGATGAAACGGAACCAATAACCGATGATATAACAATTTTTGCAGCTTGGGCGCATGCTACTTATGTTGCAAGTGTAAATGGGACTCCATATGAAACGCTTGCTGAAGCAATAGATGCTGTGCCTGTTGGAACACAGTCAGCAACTACTGTAACATTATTAAGAAATGTAACATTATCTGAAACAGTTACAATTCCTAGTGATAAATGGGTTGAACTTGTAGGCGGGAATCGTACTATAAGTGGATCTACTGATTTGATAATCAACGAAGGAAAATTAAATATCGTAAGTGGAACTATAACAACTCCTTCTTTGACAACGGCAACGCAGTTAATAAGAAATAGATCTGGAGCCACATTAAATATTTCAGGTGGAACTTTAACTAACCCTTCTTCAAACGGAACTAATGAATTCCTTGTTATTGAAAATATTGGTGGAACAGTAAACATAACTGGTGGTACTTTAAATAGTTATGGCCAAAGTGCAGGAATTAATAATAAATCAAATGGTATATTAAATATTTCTGGTGGTGAAATTATTGCTCATAATGTGACTAAAGGGCAAGCGGTTTATTCAGAAAGCGGAACAGTTACTATAAGTGGTAATGCTTATTTAGAAAATGTTTCCGGAACTGGTGACACAAGAGCAGCCGTTGATAACAACGGTGGAACACTTATTATAACTGGTGGAACGATTGTTTCTAAAGGATGGAGCGCTGTTATTGCTAGAAAAGGTGGCGCAACAACAAGAATTGGTACTGATGATGATGTTATTGATATTTCAACACCGGTATTACGTGGACAAAGATATGGCCTTGAAAGAACTGCCGCTACTGCTGTAGTCCAAGTTTACGACGGAATATTTGAAGCTTATTCTCAAACACAGGCAATTAGTACAACTTCTGTAACTAAACCAGATGGAATTGATTTTAAAACTGATGGAACAGTCAGCGTTGAAGGTGTAAGTTATCACGCAGCATATTTACTTGCACCAAGTATAACTATAAATTTCTATGAAGAAAGTGGTGGAACAGCAATTCCTGTTACTGTAGATAATGGTACAGAAATCGGTAGTGATTTACCAACACCAAGTCCAAAACAAGGATATTATTTCGCTGGATGGTTTATTGATGGCGATTTATTGCAACCAGTTACAAGTGCAACGGTTGTTACAGGACCATTTACTGCATATGCTAGGTGGGTACAGAGTGTTAGTAATGCAACAATGGATACTGCAATGACTATCCAAATAAATACTACTGATACAATAGAATTCGAAGAAAATGATATAGAATCAGTTACATATTCATCAAGTGATACAAGTGTTGCTACAGTTGATAGTGATGGAACAGTACATGCCGTTAATGTTGGAACAGCAACGATTACAATAACTGGTGAGTTATCAGGTGATACTAGAACTGTAACAGTAACAGTAACTCAAATAATGAATACAGTAAAATTCTATGATGCAGATTATAATCCAAATGATTTAGAGCATTCGACACTTATAGATACAGTACAAGTTGTATCTGGAAGTTCAATTGCTGCTAATGATATGCCTACACCAACTAATTCAAACTATGTATTTAATACATGGTATATAAATGGAGATACTTCTACACCATTTACTACTTCAACAATGGTAACTGGAGATATCAATGTAGTTGCTACTTGGAAAGAAAAAGTTAGTTATGCTACAGTAACTACAAGTCCAACTCCATTTAAAGTTATAGTTGGAAATACAGGACAGATAACTTTAAGTCCCACTATTCAAGGGGATGAGGTTGAAGATTGTACATTTACTTCTGCTAATACAAACTATGCAACAGTAAATAGTAGTGGGCAAGTAACTGGAGTAGCTATTGGTGATACATATATTACTGTCACTGGTAGCTTATCTGGGGCAACTATTCAAGTACCAGTATCTGCTGATGTATTAAAATATACAGTTAGATTTAAAGATGGCAATACTGTTATTAAAACAGTTGAAGTTGAATCAGGTGAAACAGTTGATACTGAAATGCCTGCTAATCAAACAAAAACAAACTATATATTTAATGGTTGGGTATATGATAATAATAATACTTTAACTCCATTTACATCTGCAACAGAAGTATATGGTGATTTAGATGTTCTTGTAAGCTGGAAAGAGACCTTAACAATTGCAACACTTCCAGATGATCCTATATCACTTTTAGTAGGTAGTAATAAACAAGTAGTTGTTACTGCAACAGGTGATAGTGGATTAGTTGAAGATTATACACTTTCATCAAGTAATACTAATTATGTTGAAGTTACAGGGAAAACGATAATCGGTGTTGATGTTGGCTCAATTACATTAACACTAACTGGTATTGAATCAGGTGCAACAAGAACAATAACTGTTAATGTTGTAAACTCTTATACTGTAACTTTTGATCCAGTTAATGGTAATCAAGAGACAGAAATTCAAGTACCTGTTGGATCATCAATCGATGATTCAGATGTAATCTTACCATCAGATCCAACGAAAACTAATTATGTGTTTGATAGATGGTATTTGTATGATGAGGCTAATGAAACATTAACTTCAACACCGCTTGATACATCTGCAACCGTTACAGGTGATATGATTTATAAAGCAAAATGGGTATCCAATACATATGTTGCTGCAGTTTATGTTGCTGGTCAAGATGCTAGTTATTATACAACTCTTCAAGCAGCATTTAATGCTGTACCGACATCAGGAGTAGCAACAGAAGTAAAATTATTACAAAATATAGTTAATCCGTCTGGTCAATCTAAGGTATCATCTGGTAGAAGTGTTATTTTAAATGGTGGTAACTATTCAGTAACATGTGGCAATTCTACAACAAAACAATTGATTATGAACGAAGGTGGTACCTTAAGAATAATAAGTGGTACATATAGTTGTGGAAAAAGTACTCTTGCGACTCTAGAAAATTCAGCAGGACGTAATTTATATATTGATGGTGGATTAATTGAAAATACAAATGATCGTGCTGCTATATATAACGTTGGTAATGTATTTATAAGTGGTGGTGAATTAACATCAGTTGCATCAGAACGTGCGGTTGTTCAAAATGCAAGTGGTAGTGCATCGACTACTATGTCTGGAGGAATTGTTAAACAACTTGCTAATTCTAATATGGGTGCTATTTATAATAAAGCTAGCACAAACTCTATAACCATTACTGGTGGAACAATAATATCTCAATCAACAACATCATCAGCCATTGAAAATAATGGTGGACCTTTAACTATTGGTACTAATAATGGTACTTATGATGTAACAAACCCAGTAATCCAAGGTGACAAATATGGTATTAATTCAACCGTTAGTTATTCAATATATGATGGAATTATTAAAGGTAAAACAAATAATCAGGCAGTTAATGATTTTAATAAAATAACTGGAACCGAAACAGGCTCAGCAAGACAAACTGGTACAGATGGGGACTATTACACGTTGTATTATACACTTGAACAACCAGCGAAATACCGTATTAACTTTAATGCCGGTGAAGGTACAGTTTCGCCTAGTTACATAGATTTTGATCTTAATGAAGCCATTACAACTAGCGATTTACCAACACCAACAAATGGAATAGCTAACTTTGATGGTTGGTATGACTCTACTTTAACAACACCATTTACTACAATTACACCAGATACAGCTGGAGAAATGACATTGTATGCAAAATGGACAACATATGTGTCTTCACTTACACCAGTTACACATAACATTCTTAGTGATGCACTTAGCACATATTTCTCTAATGTAAGTTCATATGTAGCTGCTGATTCAGCAATAGCCGTTAATCAAGATAATGACATTAGTAATGATAACCATAGTGCATTCACAAGTAGCTTAAATACAATATTTACAAATAATAATTGTTCAGCATGTAATGGAGCTAATACTTGTACGTCACCAGGGGCTGGAACAAGATGTGATTATCAAAAAGAATTTGATACAGGATTATCTGATAACTTAGTTGTATATTCATATGACAATGGAGTTAAAGGAAGTGTAGTCACATATGTAACTTCTAGTGGGGGTGTTATCTATAATATGATTCCTGGTAAAACATATTATTGGGAATCAGCAACTGATAATACCAAATATGGTGTTGTTACTGCAACAGGAGCAAGAAGAACACTTAAAACTGATGTTAGAAATCTTCGTGATTTAGGTGGTTTAGCTGTAAGTTATACAGATCTTGTAACTGGAAATACAGTAAATGGAACAATTGATTATGGAAGACTATATCGTGGGGCTCAGTTAATTACTTCTCAAGGTATTACTGATTTAACTAAATTAGGAATTAACCGAGAAATAGACTTAAGAAGTGATAGTGATAATCCAAGTCAATATCGTTTAGATGATTTTGATATAGGTACAAAACAAAGCCATACTGATATTGTTGTAACTAATTATCATATTCATCCAGAACCAACAGATTATTTACCTTTAGAATCTGCTGAACCAAGTCTTAATAATGGTAACTCTTGTGGAAAAACCCATTTAACAGAGTATCGTCTCCTTAAAGCTGCTATCAAGCAAATTATGACTTATGTTGTTGGCAACGGAGTTGATCCTGGTGATAATATCTTCTTCCACTGTACAATTGGTACAGATAGAACAGGAACAATTGCATATTTCTTAGAAGGACTTTTAGGAGTATCTGAAGAAGACCGTTTAAGAGATTATGAATTAAGTTATTTCTTTGGACTTACAAATCGTTCACGTTTCCATGATTATTTAAGTGGATCTAGTATTAATCCAAGATTCTATTCAATGTATAAGTCATATCCAACAAATGCTGATATTTATGCTTGGTATACATACGAGCGTGCGGCAGATGATGATACATTGTTAACAGCATTTAGAAATGCAATTATTCATTAAAATAAAAAAGGATTGTTTTATAAAAAACATTCCTTTTTTTCATATAAAAAAATCTTGCTTTTTTAAACAAGATTTTTATTCTTTAATAAATTTATTATCCCTACCAGTATTATCTTTAATAATTAGATTATCTTCTTCAAATCTATATTCATAATTATTTGGTTTTTCATTACCTTTAAATTGAATAGTTAATTTTCCATCATTTGCTTCATAAGTGCAATCAAGTCTTGCAGCAAGCATTTCATATGAACACGTTTTATCTTTATTAAATAAATAATAATACTCATTATTTGTCGTAACAGCTCTCCATCTGCCAACTATATTTTTTTTACATCCCGTAATCAGCAATATCGATAACAAAAGAAATACTCCTAAAAAATATTTTTTCATAGTGCCTCCTATTAGTATTATATATTGAATAGTAAAAAAACACAAGCAAAATTGTTGATGAAGTTATATAATTAGTATAAAAAAAAGGAATTTTTTCATATTATTATTTTTTATTCATATTCTTAAATGAAAGAGAGTGATTAAATGAATAAAGAAGAAATAATAAAAAATATTGCTCTTCGTACTAAAGGCGATATATATTTTGGTGTTGTTGGTGCCGTAAGAACAGGAAAAAGTACATTTATTAAAAAAGTTGTTGAAAATTTAATAATTCCTAATATAGCTGATGAATATGAGAAAAAAAGAACTCTTGATGAAGTACCACAAAGTTCACAAGGTAAAACAATTATGACAATTGAACCTAAATTTGTGCCTTCCCAAGCTGCTAAATTAAAAATTGATGAAGTAGAAATGAATGTAAGACTAGTTGATTGCGTTGGTTATGTTATTCCAAATGCCAAGGGTTATGAAGATGAAAATGGACCAAGAATGGTACGAACTCCTTGGTATACTGAAGAAATTCCATTTATTGAAGCCGCTGAAATTGGAACAGAAAAAGTAATTAAAGAGCATGCTACAATTGGAATTGTTGTTACAACTGATGGTTCTATTGGTGAACTTTCAAGAAATGATTATGTTGATGCTGAAGCAAGAGTTATAAATGAATTAAAAGAAATTGGGAAACCATTTATTGTTATTTTAAACTCAGTTCATCCATCATTACCTGAAACAATGCGAATTAGTGAAAGTTTAAAAGAAGAATACAATGTTCCAGTAATTCCAATTAGTGTTGAAAATATGAATGAACAAGATATGTATTCAATTTTAAGAGAAGCTTTATATGAATTTCCAATTATTTCAGTTAATGTCAATATGCCAGATTGGATAGCAGCATTAAAACCAAATAATGAACTTAAGAAAGTTTTCATTGATAAAATTAAAGAGAGTGTTGTTGAAGTAGATAAATTAAGAGATATTGAAAATATTACAAAACATTTTATCAATTGTGAGCAAATAAGTAAATCATATATATCTAATGTTGATCCAGCCAATGGCGAAGTGACAATTAATTTAGAAGCAGATCCAAATCTTTATAAAGAAACACTAAGAAATATAATTGGTGTTAATATTAAAAATCGTGCAGATTTACTTAATATCTTTCAAGAATACAGCGAATCAAAGGGTGAATATAGTGAAGTTATGAACGCCTTAAAAATGGTTAAAGCAACAGGTTATGGTGTTGCATTTCCAAGACTTGCTGATATGAAACTTGATAATCCTGAAATCATTAAACAAAATGGAAGATATGGTATAAAACTAAAAGCGGTTGCACCATCTATTCATATGATTAGAATTGATGTTGAATCAACATTTGAACCAATCATTGGAAGTGAAGTTCAAAGTAAAGAATTAATTGATTATATTATGAAAGATTATGACAAAGATGCATCATCAATATGGAAAAGTGAAATATTTGGTCGTAGTTTAGACGTCATAGTTCAAGAAGGAATTCAATCAAAAATTAATTTGATGCCAGAAAACATAAGATTTAAACTTCAACAAACTTTAACTAAAGTTGTTAATAAAGGCTCAAATAATTTAATTGCTTTTGTTATTTAAATAATACCTAAATGGTATTATTTTTCATTTTAAACATGTTATAATATTACTAGGTGATAAAGTTGTTTATTGAAGTTTTAGTTGAAATAAAAGCATGGAAAGTTGATAAGACATTTACATATAAAGTTCCTGAAAAACTAAAAAATGAAATTGAAATTGGAAAGCGCGTCATTGTTCCATTTCAAAATCGTGAATTAGAAGGCTTTGTCATGGATTTTGCTATAAATGTTGATTATGAAGTAAAAGATATTATTGCTATTATTGATGAAAAACCTGTTTTAAATGGAGAATTACTGTTATTAGGTAAATATATATCTAAAAAAACTTTATGTAATTTAATAAGCGCTTATCAAACAATGCTTCCAACAGCTTTGAAAGTTCATAAAAAAATAACTATTAATAAAAAGTATTTAACTTATATTGTTGTAAATAAAAATGAATTAAAACTTACTTTAAAACAACAAGAAATATATGATTTTATTTTAAAAAATAAAAAAGTTTTAAAAAAAGATATTAAAAATCAAAATATTTTAAAAACACTAATAAAAAAAGAAGTTTTAAAAGAAATAAAAGAAGAAGAATATCGCTTAAAAAAACATGTTTTAAATGAAGAAAATAACAAAATTGTTTTAACAAAAGAACAAGAAAATGCAATTAACACTTTAAATAGTAATTTGAATAAATTTTCACCTTTTTTACTTCATGGAGTAACCGGCAGTGGGAAAACAGAAGTCTATATGCAAGTTATTAAAAAGGTATTAGATCAAGGAAAAGAAGTAATTGTATTGGTTCCTGAAATAAGTTTAACACCACAATTAGTGAGTCGATTTGAAAATCGTTTTGAAGGTAACATTGCTATTTTACATAGCGGGTTATCTGATGGCGAAAAATATGATGAATGGCGTAAAATTGAAAGAGGAGAAGTAAAAGTTGTAATTGGGGCTCGTAGTGCTATTTTTGCTCCTTTAACTAGTCTTGGTTTAATAATTATTGATGAAGAACATTCTGATTCATATAAACAAGAAAATAATCCGAAATATAATACAATTGATATTGCATTATGGCGAGCTAAAAAGCATAATGCATTAATGATTCTTGGAAGCGCAACACCTTCAGTTGAAAGTTATGTTAGGGCTTATACAGGTATTTATGGTTTAATTGAAATGAAAAATCGCGTAAATAAAAATATGCCTAAAACATATTTAATTGATATGAAAGAAGAAATAAAAAAGGGTTATAGAATTTTAGCTAAAGAATTAATTGACGCAATAGAATTAAGATTAAAGAATAAAGAGCAAGTTATAATCCTTTTAAATCGTCGAGGATACTCAACTAATGTTACATGTCATGATTGTGGATTTACACTAAAATGTAAAGCATGTGATATTCCTTTAGTTTATCATAAATCAGCAAATGTAATGCGTTGTCACTATTGTGGTTATGCTTCATCAGTTCCACATATATGTCCGAACTGTAAAAGTAAAAATATTGATTATTTTGGACTTGGAACTCAAAAATTAGAAGAAGAAATCAATAAACTTTTTAAAGCAAGGATTATTAGGATGGATGTTGATACTACATCTAAAAAAGGTTCTCATGAAAAAATAATTGAAGATTTTTTGAATCAAAAATACGATATTTTAGTTGGAACTCAAATGATTGCAAAAGGACTTGATTTTCCAAATGTTACATTGGTTGGTGTTGTAAATGGTGATGCTTCCCTTAATGTACCTGATTTTAGAGCTGGCGAAAGAACTTTTGCACTTTTAAATCAAATTGCTGGAAGAAGTGGCAGGGGTGAAAAAATAGGAGAAGTTTTTATTCAAGTTTTTAATAAGGATCACTATAGTGTAAAAGAAGCAGCAAACAATAATTACGATGCCTATATAAAAGAAGAATTAAAAATCAGAAAAAAACTTAATTATCCACCATACTACAATCTATTACTTATAAAAATAAGTGGTAAAAATGAAGAAATTGTAAAAGCGGAAAGTTTAAAAATAGATTCATTTTTGAAAAGCAAATTGAATAATGTCTATATCCTAGGTCCAAGTCCATCAATGATGCCAAAAGTAAATAATATTTATTATTATCAAATAATTTTAAAATATAAAAATGATATTGATGTGAAGGATAGTATTATTTATATAAAAAACAAATATAATAATCAAAAAAATATCAATGTTGATATTGATTTTAATCCTTTAAAAATCTAGGTTTTTATGTTAAAATAAAAGCAGGTGATAAAAATTGAAAGATAAAAAAGTAATATTTATGGGAACTCCTGATTTTAGTGTTCCTGTTTTAGAGGCTTTGATTGAAAACACAAATGTTATTGCGGTTGTAACGCAACCTGATAAAATTGTTGGAAGAAAAAATGTGTTAACATTTTCACCAATAAAAAAAGTTGCTATAAGTAGTAATATTCCTGTTTTTCAACCGGTCAAAATAAGAAAAGAATTTGAAAACATTATTGCTTTAAATCCAGATATTATTATTACTTGTGCTTATGGTCAAATAATTCCTAAAGAAATCTTGGAATGTCCGAAATATGGATGTATTAATGTTCACGCTTCACTTCTTCCTAATTTGAGGGGTGGTGCTCCAATTCATCACGCAATTATTGATGGTTATGAAAAAACAGGAGTAACTATAATGTACATGAATGAAAAAATGGATGAAGGTGACATCATAAGTCAAGAAGAAACTATAATTAGTATTGATGATACAACTGAAAGCTTGCATAATCGTTTAAGTCTAATAGGTGCATCATTATTAATGAAAACACTTCCAAGTATTTTTGATGGAACTAATAGTCGAATAAGTCAAGATAATGATAAAGCAACATATGGTTTTAATATAAAGCGTGAAGATGAAAAAATTAATTTTGGAAAAACTCGTCAAGAGATTTTTAATCAAGTTCGTGGTTTATATTCATGGCCGGGTGCTTATACAACACTAGATGATCACATTATAAAAGTTTGGAAAGTAATAATTGGAAACGAAACAAAAAGCAGTAAAGAACCGGGTACGATTGTTAACTATAATAAAGAAGGCATAGTTGTTAATTGTTTAGATGGCGAAATCATTTTAAATGTTATTCAACCAGAAGGTAAAGCTAAAATGGAAGCAAGTGCATATTTAAATGGTTTAAAAAACAAAGAAGAATTAATTAATAAAAAGTTGGTGTAAATATGAATGAAATTAAGAATATATGGGGAAATGGAAAGACACGAGGTATAATCTTTATAATATTTTATATTATACTTTTTGCTTATATTTTTACTGTTTATGGTAAACGTAATGAAAAAATAATATTACCAGATAATGTACCTCAAAAAGTTGAAAAAACAGTTTATAATAGTTATGAATATGAATATATAACGAGTGAAGATACAGTAAATGTAAAAAAGTATAATGATGTTGTAGAATTTAAAATTTTAGATCTTGACTACTATTATATTAATGATAAATGTTATCGTTTAGAAAATGAGAAATTTGTTGGAGCTGAAAATCCTCTTAAATATAATTTTGATTATCTAAATAATCTTGATGAAATTAAAAAAATAAGTTTTTTAGTTAAAACTACTACTTATACTGATGGTTTAAAAGAGGAAAATTACAATATTAACACATCACAATTACTGGAAATATTTAACATTTTTGAAGATGTAGATAATAAAGAAATAACAAATTACTCATTATTTATAAACAATGAAAAAATTGAAAAAATTGTGTTTACCAATCTTGATTTAACAATTAAATATACAAATTTTGAAAATATATCTGAAATAAATACAAATTATGAATTTTATAATGGTGAACTTGAGCCACAAAACTAGTATTGTAAAAAAAGAATTAGGAAATACTTCAATTACTAAACATTTCAATTTCTGAATTAGAAAATAATAAAAACATGTTGTTAAAAACATGTTTTTTTGTTATAATTTTATATGATAGGGGATGTGCAAAAAAATGAACAAAAAAGGTCAAGCATTAGTTGAATTTGTTTTAATTTTTCCTGTTTTTATAATCATAGTTTGTACAATAATTGAATTAGGTTCAATTAACTATCAAAAATTAAAATTAGAATCTGATTTAGATACAGTCGTAAATATGTATTTGAAAGATGAAAATTATAATAATTACCTTAAAAACAACAATTTAAAAATTGATTTAGAAAATGAAAGTAACCAGGTAACTGTTAAACTTAGTAAAAATGTAAAAATTGTAACTCCAGTTTTAAAACTTATCTATAGTTCAAATCAAAAAATAGAAACGGAAAGAGTTTTTTATGATGAATAAAAAAGGTCAAGTTTTAGTTGTATTTGTCCTTATTTTGCCTTTAATTCTTATTCTTTTAGGTCTAGTAATTGATATTGGAAATACTTTAATTATAAAAAAGAAAACAGAGAATTCTTTACAGGAAGCAATTCAATATGTTTTTAAAAACAATGATGAAATTAATATAGATTTATTAGAAAAAAACATTAAAGAAAATATAAAGGATTACAAGAATTTAAGAATAGATTATAATGAAAATATTATTAAAGTAGATTTAGAAGTGATGTATAAAAGCATTTTTACATCGATATTTGGAATTGGTTCAAATACTGCTGAAATAAATTTGAAATATAATGTTCAAAATAAAACATTTATTAGAGAAGAGGGAAATTGATGGCTATAAAAAAGGGGAAAATTGTTGCAATTACATCAGTTAAAGGTGGCGTTGGAAAGACTACTACAGTTTTAAATTTAGCTGGAATTTTAGCATCATTAAAAAAGAAAACTCTAGTAATAGATGGTGATTTATATAACGGTGGGATTGCAACATCTCTAGATATTGAATTTGATAAAGATTTATATTTATTAATTAATGATATGTCAACAAGTCATTTTGATCAATTAGGAAGTTATGTAAAGCAATATAATGAGTATATTGATATTCTTCCTGCTTCTAATGATCCAAGAAATGCAAATAAAATTGAAAGTAAATTTTTAAATATTATATTAGCTAAAGCAAGTATGTACTATGATGTCGTTTTAATTGACTTAAATCATGTCATGGATTCTAGCAATTTAACATTTTTAGATAATGCTGATTTAATCTACTATGTAATAACAAACGATATTGTTGATATTAAAGGTATTAAGACGATGATTTCGATTTATAGTGATATTGATAAAACTAATTATCGAATTATTTTAAATAATGCCAAAGATAGATTAAAAGAGGCATTACCAAAATCAGATGTAAGCAATGTTATAAAGGATAATATTGATTATATAATACCATCGTCATTTTATTTAAGTAATATTAACTCTTATGTTTACAAAGGAAATATTATAACTTTAAATAAAGGGATTATAAGAAGACATAAAAAAACTATGAAAGTATATAAAGATATAGTTTCAGAAATATTGAATTTAGGTGAGAAAAATGGCAAGTAAACTTTTAGATGAATTTGGTCTTAAAAGTGAAAAAATTGAAAATTTTATCAGTGATTATGAAACATTTCAAAATAAAGAATTGTTAGATGAATTAAGAAGTAAAATCATCGAACATTTGATAGATAATAATTTGACTGGTAATACAACAAAAGAGTTTGTTCGTAACGAAATAGATAAAACACTAGTAGGATATGATTTATCAAACATTGAAAGAAGTTACATTTATAATTTAATTGATAATGAAATAAATGGTTATGGACCAATTACAGATTTACTTGAAGATAAATCAATTACTGAAATAATGGTAAACGCGCCTAGTGAAATATATGTTGAAATTGATGGACGCATTATTCGTGATCACACTATATCTTTCATAAATGATGAACACATTGTGAGGACAATCCAAAGAATGATTCAACCATTAGGTCGTACAATTGATACTACTAATCCAATGGTTGACGCTAGACTTAAAGATGGCTCTCGTTTGAATGCAGTAATTCCACCATTGTCGATCAAAGGACCAGTTTTAACGATTAGAAAATTTAAAGAAGAACTTGCAGATATTGGTGATTTACTTCGAAATGGTACCTTAACAAGTGAAATGGCGAGATTTTTAGAAGCATGTGTTCGTGAAAAATTCAACGTTATTATAAGTGGTGGTACTGGTGGTGGAAAAACAACTCTATTAAATGTTTTATCATCATTTATAAGTGAACGTGAACGTATTATTACAATTGAAGATGCTGCTGAACTTAGACTTAAGCAGAGTCATGTAATATCTTTAGAAACAAGACTTACGAATTATGAGGGTACTGGTGAAATTACAATTCGTGATTTAGTTATTAATTCATTACGTATGCGTCCAGATCGTATCATTGTTGGTGAAGTCCGTGGTAAGGAAGCATTTGATATGCTTCAAGCGATGAATACAGGTCATACAGGTAGTTTAACAACAATGCATGCAAATTCACCAAGTGATGCTTTAAATCGTTTAGAATCAATGATTTTAATGACTGGCATGGAAATACCAGTAAAAGCTATTCGTGAATATATTGAAAAAGCTATTCATTTAGTTGTTCATATTGAAAGAATGGCCGATGGGCGAAGAAAAGTTGTAAATATCAGTGAAATAACAGGATTTAATAATGACATAATTGAAACAAAAGAGATTTTTTCATATAAACAAACAGGGGTTTTACCAAATGGTGAAATTGAAGGAGAGTTTATAAAACATAAATATATTCCAAATATTTATAAGAGCTTAAAAGCTCGTGGAATTAATGATTTAGATGATATTTTTAGATAGGAGGTAAACAAAATGGAATCTGGTAACATATTTAGTATTTTTGAACAAACTAGTCCAGTAAACCATAATATTGATTTAGTTATTAAACCAGGTTCCGAAACCTCTTCTTATTTTTATGTAATAAATAAAGATTATAAATCATATAAAAATCAGAAAATTGCTAATAATGAGTCATCATATATAACACTTTCAGAAACTGGTGAATACGAAATTATAGTTTATGAGTTTATTAATGGTGAACAAAAAGAAACTAGAAGTGGAATATATAAAATAGATAAAGATGCTCCAGTTATTGAAGTTGATGACATACTTGTAACAATGCAACAGGGTGCTAGTTATGATATTATGGGTGGGGTTAAAGCTCATGATAAACAAGATGGAGATTTAACAGGAAAATTAAAAACGAATGCCAAAGATTTAGATTTTACGACTCTTGGTTTAAAGAGGCTTGTTTATAGTGTTAGCGATGAAGCAGGCAATATCACAGCTAAAACAGTTAATGTTAATGTTACAAGAGGAACAACTTCTAGCTTATTGATTGTTCAATCAGTTATAATTTTTATACTATTTGTAATAATTTTACTTATTTTTCGTCTTCGTAAAAGTATTAGAATTGAAAAAAGAATTTCAAAGTTTGCAATAGATCCAATATATGATAAATCAGAGTCTTTATTTGGGAAAGTATTAAAACTTTATTATCGTTTTTTAACAAAAGTTCGTAATGTAATATCTGGATTTGTAACATTAAAAAAATATTCTAAAAAATATGATAAATATGTTTATATTGTTAATCGTGTTTATAAAGATGGTCTAGATTTTGTTGCAAGCAAAATTGTAATGGCATTCTTATTTGTATTTATAGCCGCATTTTCTAAAACATTACAATATCAATTATTAAGAATTTATGAAATAGGGTTACCACTTTTAGCAGGATTTTTTGTCCCAGATATTGTTTATGCTATATCTTATAAAAGATATAAATCAAAAATTGAAAATGATTTATTACAAGCAATAATGATAATGAATAATGCTTTTAAATCTGGTCGTAGTATAACTCAAGCAATCGAACTTGTCACGACTGAATTAGATGGACCAATTTCAGAACAATTTAAAAAATTATATATGGAAATTAATTTAGGTTTATCTATAGAAGATGCATTTAAACGACTTGAAGAAAGATTGCCACTTGAAGAAGTTAGTTATTTGACTGCATCAATAACAATTTTAAATAAAACAGGTGGAAACATCATAAAAGTATTCACTTCGATAGAAAATACACTATTTAATAAGAAAAAATTGAAGTTAGAGCTTAAGTCACTAACAGGATCATCAAGAGTTATTTCTTATATCTTATTTGCTGTTCCAATTTTGTTTGCAGTTTTTATAACGGTATTAGATTCAACTTACTTTGTTCCATTTTTTACAACAAGTTTAGGTCTAATCTTACTTGGAGTTATGATAGTAATCTATGTTGTTTATATTATATTTGTTATTAAAATAATGAAGGTGAAAATATGAAAAATGGATTTATACGAAAAATTTATAATGATAATTCAATAAAAAATACAAATTTAAAAATTAAACAACTTGGATCAACAAAATGGGACACAATGTCATTTCTAAATGCACGTTTTATTTCAACTGGTATTATTGCAATATTAGTGTTATATCAAACAAAATTAGGTTATATATTTGGACCAATTGCAGGAATAGTTTGGTATTATTTGTTTTACTATTTGTTCTTAGAAATACCTATTCAAAAAAGAAGTATGAAACTTAATCGTGAAGCTTTGGATTTTTTTGAAATTTTAACTCTTACATTAGAGTCAGGAAGAAATCTTGAAAATTCAATTGAGATTGCGGTTAGTAATGTTCACTCGGAACTTTCTGATGAATTTAAAAGAACTTTAATTGAAGTGAAACTAGGTAAATCATTAATGGAAGCATTAGAAGATATGAAAATGCGTATTCCTTCTGAAACTATCAATAATATAATTTTAAATATTACCCAAACTGAAGTATTTGGTAGCAATATTTTGCAAACTATGTATAATCAAATTGATTTTTTAAGAGAAAAAGAAATACTTGAAATTAAAGGTCAGATTAACAAAATACCAAATAAAATAAGCATTATTTCTGTTTTGTTTGTTTTACCACTTATTTTGCTTATTATTCTTGGACCATATTTAATTCAATTTCTAACTAATTAGCAGAACTTGTTTCTGCTTTTTGTTTGTAAAATATATAAAAAAATGTTAAGATATAAATGGTGAAATTGATGGAAACAAAACATTTTAAAATGGTTGATGAAAGTTTTTTATGTGAAAACTGTTTAGCTGAAGTAAAACCATTAAAAAAAACTGCAAGGGATCATTGTAATAAATGTTTATATTCAAAGCATGTTGATGTTTTTCCGGGCGATCGCAAAAATGGATGCCGTGGGTTATTAAAACCAATTGCTATTGAAAAATTTAAAGATACATATAAAATTATTTATAGATGTGAAAAATGTCATGAAATTCATAAAAACATAATAGCAGAAGATGATAATTTTGATGGAATATTAAAACTCATGCAGAACCCAACAAATTATTAGAGGTGATAAAATGTATACATATTTAAAAGGAATTGTAACAGAAATAGAAAGTAATTATATTGCACTTGATGTAAATGGAGTAGGTTATTTGATTTACACCGCAAATCCATATAGTTTTAATGAAAATGAGGAAGTAAAAGTTTATGTTTACAATTTAGTTCGTGAAGATGAAAATTCTATTTATGGTTTTAAGACAAGAGAAGAAAGAGATTTATTTTTAAGATTAATTGAAGTAAAAGGTTTGGGTTGCAAAATGGCACTTCCAATGTTTGCAACTGGTGGTGTAAGTGGTATAATTGATGCTATTGAAAGGGAAAATATTCTTTATTTAAAAAAGTTTCCTAAAATAGGAGATAAAGTTGCACGTCAAATTATTTTAGATTTAAAAGGAAAATTAGTAAGTAATGAGGTATCTAATAATAAGGAACAAAATGAAGAATTGTTTGAAGCACTAAAAGCTTTAGGTTATAAACCAGCAGATATCAATAAGGTAATACCAAAAGTAAAAAATGATAAAATTGAAAATCAAATTAAAGAAGCTTTGAAATTATTATTAACTAAGTAGGAGGACATATGGAAAGAATATTAGATGCTAACAAAGAAAATGAAGATGTTTTTGAAGAAAGCATTCGTCCAAGTTTATTAAATGAATATATTGGTCAAAGTGAAGTCAAAGAAAATCTAGATATTTTCATGAAAGCAGCAAGAATGCGTGATGAATCACTTGATCATGTTCTTTTATATGGCCCTCCAGGGCTTGGAAAGACTACTCTTGCATACATAATTGCTAATGAAATGGGAGCAAATATTAGAACAACTAGTGGCCCGGCAATTGAAAAATCTGGTGATTTAGCAGCAGTTTTATCAACATTAGAACCAGGCGATATTTTATTTATTGATGAAATTCATCGTATTCCAAAATTTATTGAAGAAATTCTTTATTCGGCAATGGAAGATTATAAAATAGATATTGTAATTGGTTCTGAAAATAGTAGTCGTAGTATACAAATTGATTTACCCCCTTTTACTCTTGTTGGTGCAACAACAAGAGCAGGAGATTTGACTGGACCTTTAAGAGATCGTTTTGGAATTATTTTCAAATTAAACTATTATACAGTTGAAGAATTAACTGATATTGTGAAAAGAACAAGTCGTGTTTTAGAAAGTCCAATTGAAGATGAAGCTGCAATTGAACTTGCAAAAAGAAGCAGAGGAACACCAAGAATTGCTAATCGTTTGTTTAAGCGAATTCGTGATTTTGCCTTAGTCTTAGGTAATGGTTCCATTGATTTAGAAGTAGCAACACTAGCTTTAGATAAATTAAAGGTTGATAAATTAGGTTTAGATGCAACTGATTATAATTTACTTAAAGCTATAATTGAAAAATTTAATGGAGGTCCTGTTGGTATTGAAGCAATCGCTTCATCAATAGGTGAAGAACAATCAACGATTGAAGATGTTTATGAGCCATATTTACTTCAAAATGGTTTTATTAAAAGGACACCAAGAGGTAGAATTGTAACTGAAAAAGCTTATGAACATTTAGGTATTAATCATCAGGGAGGGTTATTTTAGTGAAAAGTGGTTTTTTAACGCCAAGAGGAAATATTGAAATTGCAAGAGAAGATATGCTAGCTTTTGCTAAAGATTATTGTAATAGTTTAAAGTCAACTGAACTTGATAATTTTCGCCGTAGTTATCAATATGTAAGTGCTGATTACGAATTTTTAATTAGAGTTTTGAAATGGATTCAAGTTGGAACAGTCGCATTTGGTCAAAATACATGTATAATGGATGATCAGAAATCACTAGCGATTTATGATTGTAATAGTGATGACTATTTTGAAATAAAGAAGAAAGAGACTAAAAAAATATTAAAAATTGAATATATTAATACTTTAAGATTTCAAAACCAACGAGAATACCTAGCTATTAAAAGTGGATTTGTTTTAAGAGATGGGACTTTAGTTTCATTTAAACAAGAAAAATATGCAGAAATGTCAGACATTTTAACTAATTATTTATCGTTAAATAATAAAATTGTTAATGAAGTTTTAAGCCATTATGATATTTCTCGTTTTGAAGAACTTTTAATTTCATTATTTGGTTTCATTAAAGTTGGAGTTTATGGTGACATTAAAATACTTGAATATGTGAAAGAATTAGAAAATGAAACTTTTGAAGAATTAATTCCAATTTATGAAAAATCAGGATTTAAAGTTTACAAATATAAAGCTTTGGATAAATCAGCTTCAAAAGATTTATTGAATTTAAGGATGTGAAAAGTTGAAAACAGAAGATTTTAATTATGATTTACCAGAATCATTAATAGCTCAAACGCCACTTAAAAATCGAGATCATTCAAGACTAATGGTACTTGATAAAAATACTGGGGAAATCGAACATAAGCATTTTTACGATATTGTTGACTATTTAGAAGAAGGTGATGTTTTAGTATTAAATGATACTAAGGTAATGCCAGCTAGACTTTTCGGTATAAAAGAAGAAACAGGATCACATATCGAGATATTAATGCTTAAATCATTAGGAAACGATTTATGGGAATGTTTAGTAAGACCAGCTAAAAGAATTAGTGTAGGAACTATTGTTGATTTTGGTGGAATTTTAAAAGCAGAATGTATAAGTATTGAAGAAGATGGTATAAGAATATTTAAATTTTACTATCAAGGGATTTTTTACGAAATTTTAGATAAACTAGGGGAAATGCCACTTCCACCATACATTCATGAAAAATTAGTTGATAAAAATCGTTATCAAACAGTTTATGCCAAAGAAATAGGAAGTGCAGCAGCTCCAACAGCAGGTTTACATTTTACTGAAGAACTTTTAAATAAAATTAAAGCTAAAGGAGTTAAAATTGAATACGTGACTTTACATGTGGGACTAGGAACTTTTAGACCGGTTACAGCTGAGAATGTGCTTGAACATCAAATGCATAGTGAATATTATGTAATGAAGGAAGAAACTGCAAATGTTTTAAATGAAGCCAAAAAAAATGGAAATATGATAGTCAGTGTTGGTACAACTTCAACAAGAGTTTTAGAAACTGTTATGAGTAGGTATGGAACATTTAAAGAGTGCTCGGGGTGGACTAATATTTTTATATATCCAGGATTTAAATTTAAAGCAATTGACTACCAAATAACGAATTTTCATTTACCAAAATCAACTTTGATTATGCTTGTAAGTGCTTTAGCAGGTCGTGAAAACATTTTAAATGCTTATAATGTTGCTGTAAAAGAAAGATATCGCTTTTTCTCTTTTGGCGATGCAATGCTAATAAAATGATTATTGTTATTGTTGGACCAACAGGAGTTGGCAAAACTAAACTTAGTATCGAACTTGCTAAAAAATTAGATGGTGAGATAATTAATGCTGATAGTACTCAAGTTTATAAAGGTCTCAATATTGCAACAGCAAAAGTAACTGAAGAAGAAAAGGAAAATATTCCTCATTACTTATTTGATATTAAAGAGTTAACTGAAAATTATACAGTTTATGATTATCAAAAAGATTGTCGATACTATATTGAAAATATATTAAAAAGAAAAAAAACACCAATTATAGTTGGTGGTACTGGGCTTTATGTAAAAGCAGCATTATATGATTATGTCTTTGAGGATGAAACTAAAAAGAATGATTATAGTACTTATTCAAATCAGGAACTTTATGAAAAGGCTTTAAAAATTGATAAGAATTTAAATATTCATATGAATAATCGAAAGCGAATTGAAAGATTTTTAGATTATTATTTAAATAATAATAAATCAATTAACTCAAAGAAGAAAAGCGAAAATTTGATTTATGAAGATGTCATTTTTATAGGTTTAACAACTAATCGAGATGATTTATATCAAAGACTTAATGAACGCGTTGATCAAATGCTTAGTGATGGATTAATGGATGAGGTAAAGGAAATCTATGAATCACACATTAGAACTAAAGCAGTTTTAACACCAATTGGTTATAAAGAGTTATTTCCATATCTAGAAGGTAAAGACGAACTAAAAAATTGTATTGAGATAATGAAACAAAGAACCAGAAAATACGCTAAAAGGCAATATACTTGGTTTAATCATCAATTTAAAGTTAATTGGTTTGATGTTAATTTCAACAATTTTGATGAAACTATAAATGAAATATATAATTTTATACTAAAAAAGGATTATCAATAATCCTTTTTTATGTGTTTTTATTTTTAATGAATTCTCTTAATAATTTTGTTAATGCCCTTTTTTCAATTCTTGAAACATAACTCCTTGAAATATTTAAATCATCGGCGATTTCTTTTTGTGTTTTTTCCTCCTCATTATTTAAGCCATATCTTTTATTAATAATTTCTTTTTCTCTTTTATTTAACACATTTAAATATTTTGAAAGAGCTTTAATATGATCTTGCTTTTGAATATCTGCTGCAAAATCAGGAGTTGGTGTTTTTAAGACATCTAAAAGTGTTATTTCATTACCATCTTTATCAAAACCTAAGGAATCATTAATACTTATATTTTTGCTATTTTTTTTATCATTTCTAAAATGCATTAAAATTTCATTTTCGATACATCTTGCTGCATAAGTAGTAATTCTAGTTCCATGTTTATAAGAAAATGAATCAATTCCTTTAATTAAACCGATTACACCAATGCTTATTAAGTCATCAGCATCAGAACTATTATGTTCATATTTTTTTACAATATGAGCAACTAATCTTAAATTATGTTCAATTAAAATATTTCTTGCAGCAGTATCTCCATTAAGCATTAGTTCAATATATTTTTCTTCTTCTTCCTTTTCCAAAGGATCAGGGAATACATTATTAGTATAAGCAGCTGTAAAGATAAATAAATCTTTAAATAAAAAATCAATTATTTTTTTTAACATATTACACCTCTAATAAATTATATTAAAACGAAATTTTATTATTAAAAAAACAAGAAATCTCTTGTTTTTATCGATAATAACCACCATAGTAATAATAATTTTGAGGATAAGGTTGATAAGGATAAGGCTGATAATAAGGTCTATTATTCCAAAAATATGGTGCAACAACACCACCAGTTATTCCTCCTAGAATAAATGGACCTAAAAAACCGCCTAAAAATCTGTCATCATTTTGATAATTTGATGAATTTAATTTATAATTTTGATTAAAATTATTTCGAGAATTATACATAAAATACTCCTTTCAAAATATATTATGAAAAAAACAAAAAAAAGTTAAATTTTTATTCCTATTACATATATTTTATTAGGTGATTTTATGAAAACAATATTTCGCAATATTGGTATTCTTGCACTAGCATGTTTTAGTTTTTTAGTAACTGATGAAACAATCACAGTTGTTAAAGAAAGTGACAATTTAATGGTTGAAATCAAAGAAAAAGCAAAAGATTATTATGTTGAAGGAGTAAATGGAACAATAAATGACAAATATATTAAACTGGGATATGATGGTTTAGAAATAGATACTTTAAAAAGTTATGATCAAATGAAAAAAATAGGTTATTTTAATGAAAACATGCTTGTATATAAACACACTAAACCAACAATTTCAATTGCAAATAATAAAAACAAAATAATAAATGCTAATTCAAAAAATGAAGTTGCACTAATATTTAAAAATCCAAATGGTATTGATAAAATAATTAAGATTTTAAAAAAAAATAATTTAAATGCTAGTTTTTTAATAACAAAAGAATACTATTTAAATAATTTTGAGTCAATTGAAGATGCTATTAGTTTAAATAATAATATAATTATTATTGATGAAGAAGTTTTTTTTAGAAAAGAATTAAATAATGATTATTTTTGCTATTCTTCTTTAGATAAATGTTCTAAATATATTATTGAAGAATCATTAAAGGTTAACAATTTTTTTGAACTTAAACAAGAATTAAAAAAAGGGAATATTATTTTAATAAGTAATTGTAATTATTTGGACATTTATTTAAAATATATCTTAAGTAAAGGAATAAATGTTGTAAATCTTAAAACATTTATAAGTGAAACATAAAAAGTCTAGCTAGACTTTTTTTATTTTTGCGGTAAAATGTTAATATTGTTTCACTTTGAAAGGAGGATAAGTATGGCTTTAGCTTGGAAAGAGATGTATAGTTATGCTAAACATTATTATTTATATCATCATAATTTACTAGTTCCCATAAGATTTAAAACTAATGATGGTTTAACTTATGATAAAAATGGTCGAATTAATCTAGGTCAGTGGATATTTAGAGAGCGAAAACGAGCTAATCCTGAAAGTGAACGAGGTAAAAAACTTTTAATGATTGGAATGATTTTTAACATAAAAGACTCAAAAACTAGAATTAAAAAAATTTGTTTACAGAAAAAAATAAATGTTGAACTTAACAAATATCGTTTAAATGTTATTTCAATAGAATTATTTGAAGGGCTTATAAATTACTTGGAAAAAAACAATTTGAAATTAACTGAAAATGGGACATTAAATCCAATTTTTAATGCTAGTATTCAAGAATTAGAAGAAACATATAATATATCTTTTGATGAATTAAATATGTTAAAAAATTAGATAAGAGGTAGACTTTTATCTTTTTTTATACTATAATAAAAAACAATTTGTGTGGAGGTGTTAACTTGATAAAAACAAATCTACCAGTAATGATTTTAAGAGGAGTTGTTTTACTCCCTTTTAATGAATTAAGATTAGAATTTGATAATGATATGAATAAAGATATTATCGAAGTCGCTGAATTATTTCATGATAATAAATTATTAATAATCTGCCAAGAAGATATATTAGAAGAAGTACCATCAATTGATTCATTACCTAAAATTGGTGTGATTGCTAAAATAACTCATAAACTTGAACTTCCAAATAATAAAACACGTGTTGTAATTGTAGCTAAAGAAAGAGGTCAAGTTCATGAATATTTAAATGTTAATCATTCATCTCAGGTTTTAGAATCAATCGTTTCATCAGTTATTCCTGATCAAATTGATTCTAAATCTGAAGAAGTATTAATAAGAAAATTAAATTTAGAACTTGAAAAATATGTTCAAAATGTTTCAAATGTGAGCAATAGTTTTCTAGCTAGTATTAAGCAAGAAAAAAGCATTGATAAATATTCTGATTTAGTAGTTCCTTTTCTACCAATTTCTTTAAAAGATAAATTCAAATTTTTAATAACAACTTCATCTATAAAAAGAGCCGAAATGCTTCTTGAATGCATTTATAAACAAAGTGAAATTCATGGTATTGAAAGCGAGTTAGATGCTAAAGTAAAAAAAAGTCTAGATGAGTCACAAAAAGAATATATTTTAAGAGAAAAAATGAAAGCAATTAAAGATGAATTGGGTGAAATCAGTGGCAAAGATGATGATACTAACGAATTTAATAAAAAGCTTGAAGTATTAAAAGCAACTAAAAAAATTAAAGAAAAAATTGCTAAAGAATTAAAAAGATATGAAACTTTAAATTCAATGTCTCCAGAACTTAATATTGAAAGAAGTTACATTGAGACAATGTTATCACTTCCATGGCTGGAAGAAACAAAGGATAATAAAGATTTAAAAAAGGTTAAAGCTTCACTTGATGCTTCTCATGCTGGTTTAGAAGATGTAAAAAAAAGAATTATTGAATATCTAGCAGTAAGAAAAGTAACTAAAGAAACAAACGGGGAAATTATTTGTTTAGTTGGGCCTCCTGGTGTAGGGAAAACTTCATTAGCTGAAAGTATTGCAAATGCCATGAATCGAAAATTTGTTAAGCTTTCAGTAGGAGGTTTTAATGATCCAGCTGAAATCATAGGGCATCGAAAAACATATATGGGAGCACAGCCAGGAAGAATTATTTCTTCAATGAAAAAAGCTGGGAGCATTAATCCAGTATTTCTTATCGATGAAATTGATAAGATGACTAAAGATATAAAAGGAGATCCGGCTTCATCATTACTCGAGGTTTTAGATAGTGATCAAAACAAGCATTTTATTGATAATTATTTAGAAGAAGAATATGATTTATCACATGTTATGTTTATTTTGACTGCAAATTATCTTGAGAATATTCCAGATCCATTAAAAGATCGTTTGGAAATAATAAATTTGTCAGGATATACCGAATATGAAAAACTAGATATTGTTAAGAAGCATATTATAAAAAAATCATGTACAAAAAATGGTTTTGACCAAAAACTTATAACTATTAAAGATGATGTGATTTTAAAAATGATAAGACTTTATACAAGAGAATCTGGTGTTCGTGAATTAACTAGAATTTTTGACGAATTAATTAGAAAAATTGTAACTGAAAATGTTTTAAATGAAAAAGAAAACAAGAAAATTGTGATTAATTATAAATCATTAGAAAATTATCTTGGAAAACCTAAATATCCAGAACTTGTTAAAGATGAAGAACATTTGCCCGGTGTTGTAACTGGTCTTGCTTATACAACAAGTGGTGGTGACACTTTGGATATTGAAGTAACTTTATATCCAGGGACAGGAGAATTAAAATTAACAGGATCTCTTGGTGATGTTATGAAAGAAAGTGCAACAATTGCTTTAAGTTATATTAAAGCTCATGCAAATATTCTAAAAATAGATTCTAAGCTTTTTAAAAACAATGACATTCATATTCATGTTCCTGCGGGAGCTGTTCCAAAAGATGGGCCAAGTGCTGGAATAACTCTTACAACAGCTTTAATCAGTGCTTTAACTAATACAAAAGTAAAAAAATCCATTGCAATGACAGGAGAAATGACTTTAAGTGGAAACGTTCTTCCAATAGGTGGTTTAAAAGAAAAGTCAATTGGAGCTCATCGCAATGGCATCAAAGAAATAATTATACCAAAGTATAATGAACGAGATTTAGATGAAATTCCAAAAGAAGTGAAAGATAATATTAAATATATTAGTGTAAAAACATATGATGAAATTATTAAGCTTTTATTTAAAGCAAAAGTGAAAAAAGCACTTGTAACAAATTAACTATAACAAATTGTTATAGTTTTTTTCATAATTTGAACTTTTGCTAATATACTATAATGATGAAAGGTGGAATTTATGAAAAAGATTGTTCCTTACAAAAAAGAGCTTGAATTTAATACTGAAGTATCTGAAATAACAAGTATTTCTTTAGAAAATACACTAAAAAAAGCCAGTGATAATTATATTACAGGAGATTTTATTATTTCTGGCGAGTATAAAATAGTTGATGTATCTTTAAATACTGAAAAATTTAGTTTTGAACTTCCATTTGATATTGATATTGATAAAAAATATAAAACCGATAACTTAGTAATAGATATTGATGATTTTTATTATGAACTTGATAAAAATAAAATGATTGTTAATATTTCTGTTTTATTAGATAACCTAGAAGAAATTGAAATCATTGAATCAAAACAAGAAGATGTTCGCGAAGAAGTAGAAGAAAAATCCAAAGATGAAGTTAATATTAAAGAGGAAAGAGATAATAGTATGAAAGATGTTTTTGACTCTTTTGATGTTGAAGAATCATATCGTACTTACAAAGTTTACATTGTAAGAGAAAATGACAATTTAGAAAGTATCTTAGAACGTTTTGATGTTACAAAAGAAGATTTAGAAAATTATAATGATTTAAATTCAATAACTGTTGGTTTAAAATTGATTATTCCAACCAACAATAATGAAAAATTATAATGATTTTTTTAAAAAGTATGGATTAAAACCAATAAGTTATTTAAAAAAAGGCAAGAGTTTAATAATAAATACTAAAAATAAAAAATATGTAATTAAAGAAAAAAATAGCAAATATTCAATTTATTCATATTTGAAAAGTCGTTCATTTAATAATTTCCCAGAGATTTTATTTGCAGATAATAATTATGAGGCAACTGAATATCTTGAAGAAACAAATATTCCCGAAAATCAAAAATTGGAAGAATTGATGAAATTATTGGCGGTATTACATACAAAAACAACATACTATGAAAAAACTAATCTTGCATATAATAAAGAAATATATGAGAATTTAAAAAACAATATTGAATATTTAAATAGCTATTATATAGATATTATTGCCTTAATAGAAAGTAAAGAATTTATGAGCCCAAGTGAATATTTATTTGCTCGTAATTATACAATTATTTTATCATCTTTAAACTATGTCAATAACAAAGTTGAAGAATGGTATAAGAATGTTGAAAATGATGAAAGCATTAGAGTTGTTGTTCTTCATAATAATTTGGCATTAGATCACTTTATATATGGTCAAAATAAAGCATTCTTATCTTGGCGAAAAGCTAAATTTGGTAGTCCAATCTTTGACTTAATCGCTATTTTTAACAATTATGGAGATAAATATAATTTTAAAGATAAACTTAAAATATATGAATCCATTTATCCCTTAAAAAAGGAAGAATTAGAATTACTTCATATATTCATGATGATGCCTCCTAAAATAGAATTTAAAGGAACTGAATATGATTTATGTGAATCAATAACTAAAAAAGTAGAATTACTTTATTATGCAAATAAAATAATTCTACCAGATGAGTTTAAAAACGGAAAAAAGGATAATTAGAATAAAGACAAAAATCATAAAAATACTAAATTTTGTTAGGACAAAAAAAGCTAAAAATATTTGATAAATAGCTAAAATGGAAAATACAAATAAAGTTAAAATCCATTTTCCAGCACCACTTAACCAATTCCTATTGAATCCATTTGGCATTTTTTATCACCCAGTATAATATATGATTTAGTTAGGTTTGTGACAAAGAAAATAACAAAAATGTTATTTTTTTTAATAAAGAATATATAAATAGGAGAAATATATGAATTATTTTTTATTAATACTTACAGCTATAAGTCTTGCAATGGATGCTTTTGCAGTATCAATTTGTAAAGGCTTAAGTATAAAAAAAACAAATATAAAAGTATATTTAATTGTTGGATTTTATTTTGGACTTTTTCAAAGCCTAATGCCAGTGATTGGTTATTTTTTAACTTATAATTTTAAAGATTTAATAATGGTAATTGATCACTGGATAGTTTTTGTAATACTTGGAATAATTGGCATTAATATGATTTTAGAAACATATAAAGAAGATTTTGAATCGATTGATGATAAAATTGATTTTAAAACGATGATTGTTCTTGCAATTGCAACTAGTATTGATGCTTTAGCAGTTGGGGTTTCATTTGCATTTTTAAATTTAAATATTATTTCAGCTTCCCTTATTATTGGTTTAATTACATTTTGTATATGTGTAATTGGAGTTAAAATTGGAAGTATGTTTGGAAATAGATATGAAAAAAAAGCTCAATTATTTGGTGGAATTATTTTATTTTTAATTGGATTAAAAATTTTAATTGAACATTTATTTTTTTAATTATTTGTAAAAAATCATTATTTATTATAAAATAATAATAGTGGTGATAATATGTTTGAGAGTATTGAAGTAAAAGTAGATAGTTTATATAAAGAATATTTGAATCAAAAATTAGATTTGATTTTTAAGGGTAACACTGGAATTTCAATAAAACCTTTATTTTCAGAAACATATAATAATCGTCCTCAAGATGATTATGAAAAAGTTACTCGTAAAGGAAGAAGAGGAGCTATTTATAACTTTGTTAACCAAAATGATAGAGAAAAATTCATAAGTCAACAATGGTACCCATATGTAGATTTATTTTATAATGGTTGTGCACGCGTAAAAAATGAACAAGATTTAGTTAATTTTATTGATAAAAATGGAACTTTGATAGGTAAGAGATGGTATATTCGAGCAACAAATTTTAATGATGGCTTAGCAAGAGTCTATGTAAAAGCCAAAACAAGATTAGATCGAAAACAGAATTTTATCAATGTTAATGGTGAAGAATTATTTAAAAAATTTTATGATGAACAAGATAATACATTTGAATATAATGGGAGTTTCGCTTGGGTAGAGAGTTTTTCAGAGGTTGTTGAGTCAGCACCTATTAAAACAGATTTAAAAGACTATACTATGCATAGAAGTTTATTTTCATATATTTTAAGAAATAATAAAGGTACTATTAAAATAAAATATCTGCCAGTAAAAGTGTATGGTAGACATATATTATGTATTTCTAAAGATCAAGTATATTTATATGATAGTTTTACTGACTCGTATATCCTTATAGGATCAGTAAAGAATGTTAATTACAATGATTATTTTATTTTTAATGGGACCTCATATTATTTGGTTTATGAAAATCAATTTGCTGAAATAACAGATTATTATTTAGAAAATCTTAGTTCACTTTCTAGCATAAATATAAGTAATGGAGTGACCTTTGCATCGCGAGAAGAGTTTAGTTATAGAAAAGCATCAACAATTGATGAAATGATTGATGATGAAAAAAGAGAACATAAAGAATTGAGAGAAAAAGAGGAAAAAGAGGTTAAGGAATCTGCTATTAAAACTGGACTTTCAAAGGCTGAATCAAGTGAAGCAGTACTTATTGATGAAGCTAAAAATGCAAGATCTCAAATTGAAGCAAATTTTAATGCTTTACACGAAATAGAAAAAAAGCAAAATAAAATTGAAAGAGTCAATATAAATCAAGAAGATTTATTTATTAAAGTTGATGATCATTTTGAAATAAAAAGTGAATTAATAAGCAAGCTTAGATTTATTAATTTGACTCATATTTCTTTTACTAATGTTAAAATGGATGGATTAGACTTTAGCAATTGTAATTTAAATTTAAATCCACAAGAAGCATATAATAAAAATTTGCGTAATGCTAATTTTACCGGGGTTTATATTGGACCTTGGGTAAGATTTTCAGACGTGGATATTAGAGGAGCTAGTTTTAGTATTGATAATGACCCAATTTCAATAGATTATTTTAATGAAACTTTCAAAGATGCTATATATGACAGTACTACTACATGGAACGGAATTCCAATTGAAGAATTTATAAAATCAAAAATCAAATAACTAATCATAGATTAGTTTTTTGTTGCCAAAAAGGAATATTATTTGTAAAATGTTATTAGAGAGTAGGGACAAAATGTTTTATAATCAAAATGTTAGTGAAATATTTAACAATCTAGATTCTGGGATTAGCGGTTTAACTGAAAAAAAAGCTGCTAATTTATTAATAAAAAATGGTAAAAATGAATTACCATCTACTAAAAGAGTAAGTATTTTAGAAATAGTTTTATCGCAATTTAAAAGTCCAATTGAATTGATTTTAGTTGTAACTGTTTTTTTATCATTTTTAGTTGGTGAAGTAGTAGATGCAATTGCACTGATTTTTATAATATTAGTTGATGTTTTTATCGGAACTATTGAAGAAGCAAAAGCCGAAAAGAATGCTGAAAGTCTGCTTCAGATGATAAAAGTTAAAACAAGGGTCATCAGAGATGGTAAAACAAAAGAAATTGATTCAAGTAATTTGGTTGTTGGAGACATTATTCTTTTAGAAAGTGGCGATAAAGTACCTGCTGATGCTAGAATAATTGATTGTAAAAACTTTCAAACTGATGAATCAACTTTGACAGGTGAAAGCTTAAACATTTTAAAAACAAGTGAAACTTTAAAAGATGCCGTTCTCTCAGAAAGAACAAATATGGTTTATGCAGGAACTAATGTTACTAGAGGACGTGCTCAAGCAATTGTAGTTGCAACTGGAATAAATACACAAATAGGAATGATTGCTGACAAAGTTAATAAAACTGAAGATGAAAAATCACCATTAACGATAAGAATTGAAAAATTTTCAAAGCAAATAACTTTTATAATTATTTTGATTGCAATTCTTACTACTGTTGTTTTAATTTCAAGAGGTTATGTTATAAATGAAATATTTATTTGCGTAATTGCTCTTTCAGTGTCTGCAATGCCCGAAGGTTTACCGCTTGCCCTAACCATGGCTTTAACGATTGCATCTAAAAGAATGCTTAAAAAAAATGTGATTGTAAAAAAACTAACTGCAGTTGAATCTTTAGGAAGTTGTACAGTAATTGCTTCTGATAAAACAGGAACTTTGACAGTAAATGAGCAAACAGCCAAAAAAATACTATTAGCAGATGGTTCAAGTTATAATATCTCTGGAAGTGGTTATAATGATGACGGTAAAATTATTCCATTAAATGGAAGCGAGCTAGATAAAGCTAAAGCGCTTTCTTTACTTGGTGCTATTAATAACGAGGCGCATTTGGAATATAAAAATAGTAAATGGATTTCTTATGGAGATTCAATCGATATCGCTTTTTTAGCTTTGGCTTTAAAAGCTGAAATAGTTGACAAACCAACTATTGAAGAAATTGTTCCTTATGAATCCGAAAATCAATACTCTGCAGTTTTTTATAAAAAAGATGGAAAACTCAGATGTACAGTTAAAGGTTCACTAGAAAAAGTAATGGCTTTTTCTGAAACAAATGAAAAATATATAAAGCAAAATATAAGCCTTACAGGTGAAGGTTATCGTGTAATTGCAATTGCAGATGGAGTAGTAAAAGGGACCGAAAAAAAGGATATTAAAAATTTAGAATTTATTGGAATGGTTGCTTTTATTGATCCAATCAGGAATGATGTAAAAGCATCGATTAACGAATGCAAAAATGCTGGTATTAAAGTAATTATGATTACAGGGGATCATCCTCTTACTGCCTATGCTATTGCAAAAGAACTTAATTTATGTAAGAAATATGATGAAGTAGCAACTGGTGAAGATGTTGATAAATATAAAGCATTAGGTAAAGAAAAATTTAATGAGTTTGTTGGAAAAATTAAAGTTTTTTCAAGAGTTACACCATTAAATAAACTTGAAATTGTTGAGTCATTAAAAGAGCAGGGGGAATTTGTTGCGGTTACTGGCGATGGGGTAAATGATGCTCCAGCAATAAAAACTGCTAATATTGGAATAGCAATGGGAAGTGGTACTGATGTTGCTAAAGAGACTGCATCGATGATTATTACAAATGATAGTTTTACATCCATTGTTGATGGTATAAAAGAAGGTCGCACAGCATATAGTAATATTCGGAAAATCACTTTATTCTTACTTGGCTGTGGTTTTGCAGAGGTGGCATTTTTTATACTTTCAATAGCTTTTGGCTATGATATTCCGTTACTTGCAATTCAATTATTATGGCTTAATGTAGTTACAAATGGATTACAAGATATTGCCTTATCATTTGAAAAAACTGATAAGGATATCATGAAAGAAAAACCAAGAGATACTAAAGAAAGTTTGTTTTCAAAAGATTTGATGACAGAAGTATTAATACTTGGTTTAACAATTACAATTGTAGTTTTTGGTGTCTGGAAATATATGATTGATAATAACTATGACTTGATATATGCAAGGTCAGCAATTGTTATGATTATGGTCTTTATTCAGAATGTCGATGTGCTTAATTGTCGTAGTGAAAAAAATAGTATTTTTAAAACTCCATTTTTTACGAATCCTTTTGCAATTTTTGCAATCATTAGTGCAATTTTAATGCAACTTATTTTTGCTGAAATTCCTTTCACTGCTAAGTTTTTAGAAGTAACTCCTATCTCATGGTTGGAAATAACTTATTTATTTTTATTATCATTAATTGTAATTATCGTATATGAGATATATAAAGTTGTTTATAAAACCAAAAAGAAATAATTAGAAAAGCAATTTATTAAAAGAATTGCTTTTTTGTTGAAAAAATATTAAATATTATATATAATAGTTGTGTAAGAATAACGCAAAGGAGTTTAACATGATTGAGTGTCAAATAGAAGTTTTTTTAAATATTTTTACTGTTGATGATGATAAAATAAAAATATTGCTTTTAAAGAAAGAAGGAAGTAGCACTTGGCATCTTCCAAGTAGATTATTAAAAATTGATGAATCGTTAGAATCGTCAGCTACTAAAATTTGCAATAAATTTCAATTAAAAGCAGACATGTTAAAAGAATGTCATACTTTTAGTGAAGTTAATCGCAACAAAGAAAGAAGAACTATTGCTGTTAGCTATATGTTAATGATTAATAAATATAGTTTGAAAAATTATGAATTTGAATATCAATTATTTGATATAAATAACATACCAAAAATGGCTTTTGATCATGGAAGTATTATTGCTCAAGCAGTAGCTTGCTTAAAAAAAGAGTTATTAAATTTGAACAATTTAAAAGTATTCTTCCCAGCTGATTTTACATTTCCAGAGCTTCAGAAAGTGTATGAGGAAGTTTTAAATGAAAATATTGATCGTAGAAATTTTCGCAAAAAATTTCTTCCATTTGTTTATGAAACTGGGGAGAAAAATGAATTACCATCTGGTGGAAGACCAGCAAAGCTTTATCGTTTTTTAGATAAAGATTTAGAAAGGAATTTGTTTAATGTTATCAAGTAAAGGGACTGCAAAAGCAAGCTTTTTAGTAACTTTTTTAATAATTTTTCTAATTTGTGGAGTATACTGCTTTTTTATGATGAAAGACTATTTCACTTTTAGTAGCAAAAATAGTGAAGAAAGAAAGGAAAGTAATAATTATGAAGTTACTTTAAATAATGTCACTAAAAAATATATTAATGCTTATTACAGTGATTTAAAAGAAGATGAGCAATTAATTATTAAACTATCTACTTTAAAAAAATATGGTTATATTGACTTAAATTGTACTGGTTACTCTATAGTAAAAAAAGACGTTAAATTGAAAATAGAGTCATATGTAAAATGTGATGATTATGTTACACCTAACTACAATAGTGAATATGAATAAATGATTTTTTGTAAACAGGAAAAAATTGAACAAAAAATTGTTGACAATAATATTTAAAGATGTTATATTATTGTTGCGTTTTAATTGGGGATTTACTTCGGTAAATCTTTAATTAAGTAGAAAAATGAAACACCTGGATGTGTGTAGTGGAAAGGAGAAAAATATGCCAACTATAAATCAATTAGTTAGAAAAGGTCGTGGTGAAAAAACACGTAAAAGAAAATCACCTGTTTTAGGGATTGGATATAATAGTAGAGAAAAGAAAACTACAAAGTTAGATTCACCACAAAAAAGAGGAGTTTGTACTCGTGTTGGAACATTAACACCAAAGAAACCAAACTCAGCTTTACGTAAATATGCTCGTGTTCGTTTAAGCAATGGTATGGAAGTTACAGCTTACATTCCAGGAGAAGGACACAATTTACAAGAACATAGTGTAGTAATGATTCGTGGTGGACGTGTTAAAGACTTAATCGGTGTTAGATATCACATTATTCGTGGTACGCTTGATACTGCTGGAGTTGAAAAACGTCGTCAAGGTCGTTCAAAATATGGCGCTAAAAAGCCAAAAAAGTAAAATAAAGGAGGATTAATATGCGTAAAAGACGTGCAGTAAAAAGAGACGTTTTAGCAGATCCAATATATAATTCAAAATTAGTTACTAAACTTATTAATAGTTTAATGATTGATGGTAAAAAAGGACAAGCTCAAACAATTCTTTATAAAGCATTTGAAATCGTAAAAGAAAAAACTGGCGAAGATGCTATGGTTGTTTTCGAAAAAGCGATGGAAAATATTAAACCAGCTCTAGAAGTTAAGTCTCGTAGAGTTGGTGGTGCTAACTATCAAGTACCAATTGAAGTAAAGGCTGATCGTAGTCAAGCTTTAGGACTTCGTTGGTTAGTACAATATTCTCGTTTGAGAAGTGGACACTCAATGAGTGAAAAGCTTGCAAACGAAATTATTGATGCTTCTAATGGTATTGGAGGCTCAGTTAAAAAACGTGAAGATACACATCGTATGGCAGAAGCTAATAAAGCATTTGCACATTATCGTTGGTAGAAAGGTGAGAATAGTATGGCTCGTGAATATAGTTTAGAACATACACGTAATTTCGGTATCATGGCTCATATTGATGCTGGGAAAACAACCACTACTGAAAGAATCTTGTTTCATACAGGAAAAATTCACAAAATCGGAGAAACTCATGATGGTGAGTCTCAAATGGACTGGATGGAACAAGAACAAGAACGTGGTATAACTATTACTTCTGCTGCAACTACTGCTTTCTGGAAAGGCTATAGATTAAATATTATTGATACTCCAGGGCATGTAGATTTTACAGTTGAAGTATCAAGATCACTTCGTGTACTAGATGGTGCAGTTGCACTTCTTGACTCTCAAGCTGGAGTAGAACCACAAACTGAAACAGTTTGGAGACAAGCAACTGAATTTAAAGTACCTCGTTTGATCTGCTGTAATAAAATGGGCAAGATGGGGGCAGATTTTGAATATAGTTTAAAATCTATTAAAGATCGTTTAGGAGTTTTAGCTAAACCAATTGTATGGCCAATTGGTTCTGGTGATGAGTTTAATGGAATCATTGATTTACTTACAAGAACAACTTATCAGTATGATAGAGCTCAAGAAGAAAATCCAAAAATAATTGAAATTCCAGCTGAACTTAAAGATTTAGTTGAAGAAAAACGTAATGATTTAATTGAAACAGTTGTTGAATTTGATGAAGAAATGATGGAAAAATATCTTGAAGGTGAAGAACTAACAATTGAAGAAATCAAAAAATGTATTCGTAAAGGTACACTTGCAGCTGAATTCTTCCCAGTATTATGTTCTGATGCTTTGGGAAATACAGGAGTTAAATTACTTTTAGATGCTGTAATTGATTACTTACCAGCTCCAACTGATGTAGAATCAATTAAAGGTGTAGATGAAAGAGGTAATGAAGTAGCCCGTCATCCATCAGATACAGAACCATTCGCAGCTTTAGCATTTAAAATTATGACAGATCCATTTGTTGGACGTTTAACATTCTTTAGAGTTTATTCTGGACATTTATCAAGTGGTTCATATGTAATGAATGCAACCAAAGGGGTCAAAGAAAGAGTTGGTCGTATTCTTTTAATGCATGCTAACAACAGAACTGAAATATCTGATGTATATGCGGGAGATATTGCTGCTGCAGTAGGACTTAAAAATACAACAACTGGAGATACTCTTTGTGAAGAAAAACATGAAGTTATTTTGGAATCAATGGTATTCCCAGAACCAGTTATTCAACTTGCTGTTGAACCAAAGTCAAAAGCTGATCAAGATAAAATGGCTACAGCACTTCAAAAATTATCTGAAGAAGACCCAACATTTAGAGCAACAACTGATCAAGAAACTGGTCAAACAATTATTGCTGGTATGGGCGAACTTCACTTAGATATTATCGTTGATCGTATGAGAAGAGAATTCAATGTTGAAGCTAATGTTGGTAAGCCACAAGTATCATATCGTGAAACAATTACTCAAGCAGGAGACTGTGAAGGTAAATATATTAAACAATCTGGTGGTCGTGGACAATATGGACATGTTTGGATTAAATTTGAACCAAATCCAGATAAAGGATATGAATTTGTTGATGAAGTTGTTGGTGGTACAGTTCCAAGAGAATATATTCCAGTAACTGATAAAGGACTTCAAGATGCGATGAAAACTGGTATCTTAGCCGGTTATCCAATGATTGATGTTAAAGCAACATTACATGATGGATCTTATCATGAAGTAGACTCAAGTGAAATGGCATTCAAAATAGCTGCATCTATGGCTTTAAAAGAAGCTAAAAACAAATGTAAACCAGTTATTTTAGAACCAATTATGAAAGTACAAGTAGTTGTTCCAGAAGAATATTTAGGAACAGTCATGGGAGATGTTACATCAAGAAGAGGTCGCCCACTTGGCCAAGAATCTCGTGGTAATGCCCTTGCAATTAATGCAATGGTACCACTTGCTGAAATGTTCGGTTACGCAACTTCTTTGCGTTCAAACACTCAAGGTCGTGGAACATTTGTAATGGAATTTGATCATTATGAAGAAGTTCCAAGAAATATTGCTGAAGAAATAATTAAGAAAAACAGCGGAAATTAAAAAAAGACTTGCTATTTTAAAATTAATAATATAAAATAATTATGTAAATAAATAAAGGAGGAAATTT
>CACXGO010000007.1 GCA_902767245.1 uncultured Erysipelotrichaceae bacterium | reverse complement strand
TATTTTAATAGTAGAAAATAACATTAAATCAATAATGAGCTACCAACTATCAAAAAAATATGGATTTAAAGAAAAAGATTATTTAAATCCAGAAAACTTTACTAAAGATCCACTTCGTGAGAAACAGGTGTACGATGTTATATCAAAAATGAAAAGGCAGATTCGTGTAAATGGAAAACAGCATTCTGCAACTCAGCATTATATGTATAATTATGGTTACATTCCGATGTGGGTATTAGTTAAGGTTTTATCGTTTGGTCTAATATCTGAATTATATTCAATTTTAAAAAATGAAGATAAAAAAAGCATTTCTTATAATTACAATATTGATGAAGAAGAAATGTCTATTTATTTAAACTTATTATCTAATTTTAGAAATATTTGTGCTCATGAAGATATTTTATATGATCATCGAACTCAAAGAAAAATATCGGATACTATGTATCATTATAAACTTGATATTACAAAAAATGATGAAAACGAATATGCTTATGGTAAAAATGATTTGTTTGCAATGGCAATTATTTTAAAGCAGATGTTAAACGAAAATGAATTTACAGATTTTATGCGTGAATTAGAGTATGAAATAAAATTGCTTGATAGTCGTGTTAACACGGTTTCTTTAAATAGTATTTTAAATAGAATTGGATTTCCAAATAACTGGATTGAATTATCCAAAATTTAACATAATTTTCACATAATTGTGGGAATGTTTTGTAGTTAAATATAAATAAAGGTGATAAAAATGAGAGAAAGAACAATTAATATTTCAATGTTAGTATTAGCTTTTTTTGTAGGCATTATAGGAACAATAGTGGTTTATAAATTTATACCAAATAAATCAGTTGTTGTTAATCGAAATGAAAGTGCTGTTACAATAACGGAAAGCAATAGTCTTAAATCTTCGATTGAAAAAGTTTATGATGCTGTTTTTTTAATCGAAGCTAGTACTAGAATGGGAAAATCAACCGGGTCTGGATTTGCTTATAAAAAAGATGAAAAAAAAGGTTATTTGATAACAAATGCCCATGTTATAAATAATGCCACAACGGTATCAATTACCAATTCAAAAGGAGAAACATTTGAGGCCAAGATTCTAGGAAGTGATGTTTATGCAGATGTTGCAATTTTATCAACTGATGCAAAAAATGTAACAAAAGTTGCTGAAATAGGGGATAGTTCTAAAGTAGAATTAGGTGATACTATTTTTACAGTTGGTTCTCCTTTAGGAAGTAAGTACTTTGGAACAGTTACTAAAGGAATTATTGCCGGTAAAAATCGTTTAGTTGGTTCAAATTCTGTAATGCTTGAAGCAATTCAAATTGATGCTCCAATTAATGAAGGTAATAGTGGTGGCCCACTTTTAAACATCAATGGTGAAGTTATTGGAGTTAATTCAATGAAACTTGCAAGCGATACGATTGAGGGAATGGGATTTTCAATTCCAATTAATACGGTAATGTCTTATGTTGAACGTTTGGAAAAAGGCGAAGCTATTGATAGACCACTTTTAGGTGTTACAATTTCTGATGTAGATAATACATGGCAATTGTATAGATATGGAATTATTTTAGATAGATCTGTTGAATATGGAGCAGTTTTAGCTACAGTCGAAAAAGGTTATCCAGCTGAAAAAGCCGGATTGCAAGCAGGAGATGTCATTATTGAGATTGATGGAACCAAAATTGAAGACACATCATACTTTAGATATGTATTATATAAATATCAAGTAGGAGATACTATTAAGATTAAATATTATCGTAATAATCACATTTATGAGACAAGCGTGGTATTAAATAAGAAAGCAGAAGCATAAGCTTCTTTTTTCTTGTAAAAAATGTTATAATGAATAAAATGGTGATAATATGAAGGAAAACATAAAAGGGAAACTAAAAGAATCAGTATTTTCAATAATGCCAATAGCAATAATAATGATTGTAATAGGTTTGTTTTTAAAGTTTAGCATAGTAACTATTGTTTCAATTTTAATAAGTACCATTTTGCTAATGATTGGAATATGTTTATTTACATATGGAGTTAGTGTTTCTATGATTGAAATTGGAAAATCACTTGCTTCATCACTTGTTAAAACCAAAAAACCTTTACTTATAATGATTATTACTTTTTGTGTTGGAATTGTTATAACTATAGCTGAACCCGATTTGCTTGTTTTGGCAGAGCAAATGACAGCAATAGATAGTGTAACATTGATATTATGTGTTGGCTTAGGTGTTGGGATTTTTTTTGCCCTTGCCTCATTAAGAATTATTTATCAAATTGATTTAAAAAAATTTATTGTTGTTTTTTATGGACTTATTTTGGCTCTAATGTTTTTAGTAGATAAATCGTTAGTTCCTATTTCATTCGATTCAGGAGGAGTTACAACTGGACCAATGTCAGTTCCATTTATTATTGCAATGGGGTTAGGATTTTCGGTAGCAAGGTCACGTAAAGAATCAAAAAATGATAGTTTTGGTTTAGTTGCGATGTGCTCAATTGGACCAGTTTTAATAGTTTTATTATTTAGTTTACTTGTTAAGGGGAACATGATTTATAAATATAATATTGCAACTGAAACAAGAGATTTCACTAATTTATTTTTAAATTATTCTGAAGCAATTTTACCAACTTTAAAAGAAGTCGGTTTATCTCTACTACCAATATTAATTTTATTTATAATATATAATTTGATAACAAAAAAAATAAAAAAAGCTAAGTTGAAAATGGTAATAAGCGGTTTAATTATAGCTTTTGTTGGCTTGTCATTATTCTTCATCGGCGTTAATGTTGGTTATATGAAGATAGCATACTTGATTGGCATAAAAATGGTTGCTAATTATGAATTTCTTCTTGTTCCATTTGCAATTTTAGTTGGTTTTGTAATTGTAAAAGTGGAACCAGCAGTAGCGGTTTTAACAAGTCAAATTGAAAAAATAACGCAAGGAAGTGTTTCTAAGAAGATTATAAATACAATTATTGCTTTTGGAGTTTCTATTGCTATTGCAATATCAATGATACGTGTTTTAACAGGAATTTCGATAATTTGGTTTTTATTCGGTGGGTATCTTTTAGCAATTGTTTTAATGTTTGTGTCGCCCAAAATATTTACAATGATAGCATTTGACTCTGGTGGGGCCGTATCGGGAACTATGACAACTTCGTTTTTACTACCATTAATTATTGGTGTTTGTTATCAAAAAGGTGGTAATGTAATGACCGATGCTTTTGGAGTCGTTGCCTTAGTTGCACTTTCACCATTAATAACGATTCAAGCTTTTGGGATTTTATATAATATTAAATCTAAAAACATGCTTGATATAAGCAAAATAGATGAAGAAATAATTGATTATGATTGGAAGTGTGCTTATGAATAATTTGAATTTACTTATGATTATAGCGTCAAAACCGATTGAAAAAATGTATTTAAATGTTCTTGAAAAATACAAGATTAAATTTAAAGCAGTTACTTATGGCAAAGGAACAGCTTCATCGAGTTTACTTAATTATTTTGGTTTAAATGAAGTTGAAAAGATAATTATATTTGCAATTTCGCCAAAAATAACATGCAAACATATACTTAGATACATAAAATCTAAATTAAAAATAAATGAGCCTGGCAAGGGAATTGCATTTACTATTCCTTTATCAAGTTCAACAAAATATATGCAAGATTTTTATAGACAAAACAAATTGGAGGATTTTGATATGGAAGAAAAACATGGTCATTTAATAATTACAATAGCAAATGAAGGCTTTGCTGAAATGATAATGAATGCTGCTAAAAAAGCAGGAGCAACGGGCGGAACGACAATTAATGGTCGTGGTTTAGAAACTGAAAAAATAATAAAATTTTTAGGTATTTCAATAGAACCTGAAAAGGATATTGTATTAACATTAACAAACGACGAAAACAAAACTCCAATTATGAATGAAATTGTTGCAAGTTGTGGCTTGAAAACTCCGGGAGCTGGAATTTGCTTTTCAATTCCAGTGGAAAATGTTATAGGACTTATTGATTAAAAAAAGTAGAAAACTACTTTTTTTAATTAAATTGAATATAATTTTTTGAAAGGAAATCTAAAATGAACTTTATAATTAAATTTCAAAGATTTATGCAAGGACGATATGGAGTAGATAATTTAAGCGGATTTATTTTTTACATTTATATGTTTTTATTAATCATTAACATTTTTGTAAAATCGTATATTTTAGTAATACTTGAGTTATTGTTGTTAATTCTAATTGCTTTTAGGACTTTATCAAAAAAAATATATAAAAGGTCAAATGAAAATAAAGAATTTTTAAAAATTGTTAATAAATTTAAGCTTAAACCAAAACCAAAGAATACAGATGAACATATTTATAAAAGATGTCATCATTGTGGTCGTATTTTAAGACTTCCAATTCCTGAAAAGAAAGGAATCAAACATGTAAAATGTCCTGATTGTCATAAAAGAAATAGATTCTTAATTTTAAAATGTGAAAAAATTGAAATAATTAAAAACAAAAAATAGTATTGTTGACACTATTAATAAAAAATGATAGCATTTAAGTAAGAAAGGAAGTTATTTATATGAAAATAACCAGATTTAATCGTAAGCATCATATAATTAACGCTCATACTATTCGGCATTGATATGAATAAGGGTATGAGTGGTTTTTGAAGTAGCTTATACCTGTAATATTTTTATAGATACAGGGGAAACCCTGTTTTTTTTTAGGAAGGAAATATGTATGAATGCAAAAGAAATATTAAAAAAATTGGTTAGTTTTAATACAATTAGAGATAAACAAAATAAAGAAATAATGGATTTTATTGAAGAATATTTAAAAAAGTATAAATTTATAACTAAAAGGGTAAAAAAAAGTTTAATTGCATATAATAGTGAAACTCCAAATGTAGGTTTTGTTGGGCACACAGATACAGTTGATTATGAATCGTGGGATGGTAGTCCATTTGAACTAAAGGAAATTGACGATAAATTAATTGGATTAGGCGCATGTGATATGAAAGGTGGAATTGCCGCTATATTAACAGCAATTTCTGAATTAAATTTAAATGAAAATAAAGTAGCGTTATATTTTACTAGTGATGAAGAAATTGGGTTTACGGGGATTAAAGATATTTGTGATAAAATAGTGCCAGCAAATATAATCGTTGGGGAACCAACTGATAATACACCGATTTATGGAACAAAAGGATTGTATGAATTAGCAATTGAGTTTTATGGTGTTAAATGTCACTCCTCAACTCCAGATAAAGGACTTAATGCCATTTATGAATGCATGGATTTCACTAACAAATTAAGAAAATATTATGAAAAAGCAATTAAAAAAAGCACTGTCTCTGATTTTGATATTCCATACACTACTATGAATATTGGAATAATTAAAGGTGGAGAGACAATTAATTCGGTTCCAGGTAAATGTGAAATTACAATTGATTTTAGGATAGCAAATTCTAAAGATATAAATAAAATAGAAACTAAGATTAAAAAAATGTTATTAAATTATAATGCAAAATTGAATATAAGGGAAAAAATAAATCCAAGTATAAATAATAAAGATATAAGCTTTTTGGAAAAAATTTCCACTAAAAAACAAACAAAAAGCTATTTAACTGAAGCCTCAGTTATTAAAAAAAATTCTATTATACTTGGGCCAGGCCCAGATACTTCACATCAAAAAGGTGAATATGTTAGTATAGAATCTTTAGAAAAAACAGTAAAATTGTATAAAGAAATAATTAAATATTACAATAAAAAATAATTTTTAAAGCACTAAATTGTGCTTTTTTCATACAATAAATTAGGTGAAATTATGATAAAAAATTTAAAAGGAATTGTAATAGATGCTGGACATGGAGGAACTGATTCTGGTGCAGTTGGTAATGGTATTGTTGAAAAAGATTTGACCTTAAAAATCGCAACTTATATTGCTAATCGTTTAAAAGAACTAGGCTTACCAGTAACATTGACGAGAAGCGATGATACAACTTTAGATCCAAAAGCTAGAGTTAACAAAATACTTTCGGCTTATGGAAATGATCCAAATGTTTTAGTTATATCAAATCATATAAATGCTGGTGGTGGAGATGGTGCGGAAGTAATATATGCTTTAAGAAATGATGATACACTAGCAAAACTTATATTAAATGAAATTGGTGCAACTGGTCAAAATGTTAGAAAGGTATACCAAAGAAAATTGCCAAGTAACCCATCAAAAGATTATTATTTTATTCATCGCGAAACCGGCAAAACCGAACCAGTTATTGTTGAATATGGATTTTTAGATTCTAAGGGTGATGATGTTAATCAATTAAAAAATAATTATGAAGTCTATGCTGAAGCAGTTGTAAAAGCAGTAACAGAATATTTAAATGTTCCGTATGAGCAATTAAACGATGAATATTATATTGTAAAAAAAGGAGATACTTTGTATGGAATCGCAAATAAAAATAATACAACGGTAACAAAATTAAAAGAATTGAATAATTTGGCATCTAATGAATTAAAAATAGGTCAAAAATTACTAATACCAGGAGTAACTATTACAGAATTAAGTGATTATTATATTGTAAAAAAAGGTGACAGTTTATATTCAATAGCTATTTCAAACAATACAACTATAGATGAACTTAAAAAGTTGAATTATTTGACAAGTAATTTTCTAAATATTGGGCAAAGATTGCTACTTCCTAATAAGAATGATGTTTATATAGTTCAAAATGGAGATACATTATATGGAATTGCCCAAAAAAATAATTTGACAGTAGATGATTTAATTAAAATTAATAATTTGCCTAATACAAACTTAAGTGTTGGCCAAAAATTATTGTTGAAAATTCCAATGGTGCAAACTAGTAGTTATACTGTAAAAAGTGGCGATAGTTTATATTCAATAGCAAAGAAATTTAACACAACAGTAAATGAAATAAAGGCACTTAATGGATTAACAACAAATCTGTTAAGTGTTGGACAGACATTGACTTTACCACAATAAAGCGAAAGAAAAACTTTCGCTTTTTTGTTTTCTTGCAAAAAAATTACTTTTGTTGTATAATTTATATGGTGGTTATTATGAAGAATAAAGAGGAAGCATTAAAACTTTTGAAAAAAGTTGAATCAGGTGAAACATTTTTATCTTATCAAGAAATTGCTGATATAACTGGATATCATGTTAAATATTTGTTTAAATTAAAAAAAGATATTGAAACAAATAAGTTTTCTTTAATACATGGTAATAAAAATAGAAAGCCAATTAATGCTTTAAGTGAAGAAGAAAAAGAAAAAATCATCAATTTATATAAAAGAAGTAATGCTAGCATTAGAAAATTTTGCAAATTTTACAATACTAGAAGCTATTCATGCATTTATAATTTAGTGAAAGATATTAAAAAATAAATATCTTTTTTTATTGTTTTGTTGTATAATTAAAATTAGAATAGAGGGATTGTGCGTGATATTTCGAAGACCGGATGCTTTTTTTATTAAACACATCAAATTAATTCATGGCATAATACTCTTATGTATGATTTACTTATTATTTAGAACTAGTAGTTTTTCTGATTTTTATGAACATGTAGTTAGCGTTAAATCAATAGTAGGTGAATCAAACTTATCAGAATTATTTAATACTTATATGTTTGTGGCTATTATAATAAGCTTATTATTAACAATAGTGATATTAGTTTTACTAGTTCGTAAGCAAAAAAAATTTGTTTTTTATATTTTAACAATAATATTACTTTCTGGACTTTTGATTTTTTACATAATGGCTTATAACAATATTAATGTTATGCAAAAAAATGTTGTTGATGCTCCAATATATTTAGCATATAATGATGTTTCAAAAATTTTGTTTTACTCTCAAGCTGTATTTTTGCTAATTTTTTTATTTAGAGCTGTAGGATTTGATTTTAAAACATTTTCTTTTAATAAAAACATATTAGGCCTTGATTTAACTGAGGCTGATAGCGAAGAAGTAGAGTTCAATCTTGAAATAGATCGAAACGAAATTAAAACTAAAAGAAGGCGCAGATTGAGAGAAGCTAAATATTCATATGTTGAAAACAAATTTAAAATTAATTTGATAGTTTCTCTTATATTAGTCATAACGGGTGTAATTATTATAAATAGTTATAAAAGCAATAAAGAAACATTTTATTCTTTAAAAGATGAATTTAATTTTTATGAACAGACAATTAAAATAGATGAAGTTTATGTTACAAATTTAGACTATAATAACGAAATAATAAGTGAAAATGATTTTTTTGTCATATTAGATGTTTATGTTAAGAAGAATTTTAATCGTGATATCAGTTTTAATTCTAATGGCGTATCGGTTTTAATTAATGATGAAGTATATTATAATATTGAAGAGCAAATTGATTTATTTTCAGATTTTGGAACCCCTTACAAAAATCAAAAATTAACAACTGAATATAAAAAATATTACCTTGTTTATAAAATACCATATGAATTTTCAACCGACACTATTTATATTAAAGTTAACAATGGTTATTCTATGGGTGATACATATAAAATAAAAACAAATTATAAAAGAATTACTAATGAAGAAAAAAAGGTAGTAGCAAATTTGACTGAAAAAATGGAAATAAATGCTCGTGGAATTTCTATGAAGTTTGTAATAAATGATGTAGAAATTAAAGAAAAGTTTAAATTTAATTATGCATTTAATCATGAAAATAAGACCTTTGATTCAGTTGAATATTTGGTACCAACTATAGATGATGATGTTGAAAAAACAATTTTAAAAATAAAATATGAAGTCGAATCAGAAAATAATAAGATAAATTTAGAAACTATTATTAATAAATATGGTAAAATAGAGTATGAAAAAGAAGAAAAAATAAAAGAATCAAAAATTTATTCTTTTATAAAACCATTAGAAATTAAAGAAGAAAACGTTTATTATATTCAAGTTGCAAAAGATGTTCTAAATGGTAAAAATCGAAAATTAAAATTTAAAATAAGAGATTATATATATGAATACAATCTTGACTTAAAGGAGGAAATATGAAAAAGATATTAATTATTATTCTTTTATTAAGTTTAAACTGTGGAGTTAAGGCCTTAGGGACTAATGGTACGACAAATGGACTTGAATTAAAACCATTTAATAGTTCGGAAGAATGTTATACAGGATATTATTGGGGTGGTGCTTTAAACAAACCATCAACCGAGGGAATACGCGTGTCATTTTATACTCTTGATGGTAGTAAGCAACTTGGTAAGACCATTGATGTTTGGACAAATGATAGACTGTTTAATTATGATAACGAAGGTAAAACTTATGGTCGCTTAAAAGAAAAAATAACACAACAGGCAGTAACATTAGTAAGTGGTACACCTTCTAGATTGGATTATGTAAATGGCGTATCATCCAAATTAGTTACAGATAATTATACTTATTTTATTGATAAAGATTATGAAGGTAAGACATGGAGTCCTTTGTGGTATACAAAAAATGGCAACTCAAACCAGTTTAAAGCTTATTTTACTAATCCGAGCATTGTAAAAGATTATATTAAAGCTGCTGATGCTAAAATAGATGGCGTGTTAATAGATGCTAGTACAAGTGAAGAATATATAATTATATTAGAGCCAGTAATTATTGCTAATGCCTGCAAAAGCCAAAAACCTGGGTATAGCGGAGTTTATTCGTCTGCAGATTTTGCCAAATATATATATAGTGCAACAGCTAATAGTATAAATATAAATTGTGAAGTTCCACAGACATTGAGATTAACATCTGAAGCTAAAATAGGGAAGTATACATTTTCTGCTCCTTCCTTAAAAAAGTGTTCATCAACTGGTGAAAATTATACTGTTAAAGACCGAGCTACTGGTACAACAGGGGTAGGAATGTTTTTGGTGTATGGAAACGAAGTTTGTAAAGAAAACTGTATTACCGGGAACAAATATCAAATAGTTTACCGCAACATTGATTTATCAAATCCATTTTTAGATATAAATGGAAACAAAAGAACTCTTGATCCTGATAGTAACTGGTATAATGATCAAAAATCAGGAAACAGTGTTATTGATACCAAGATTTACAGTAAAAAACCAGAATTAACTGTTACTTTGACACCAACAATAATTAAAAGCATAAGAGCTTATAATAAAGAACATGATTACAAAAGTGCAACTGATAGTACATTTAAAATTTTCTATAGTAAATTTAGTTCAATATTTGATTCTACCAAATATATAAAAGAATTTTTATAATATCAAATAATTACTATTGTTTAAACTTAATTAGTTGTGCTATAATATATTATAATAGGTGATGGTATGAAAAACTTTATAAAAACATTGTTTATTATGCTATCACTTTTGCCACTTTTTATAAGTGCGAGAGAGTGTACTTGGGCTGAGACAAGTTCAGAAAAGAAATTGGCCAGCAACATAAAATGGACAATTGAATATCATTTAAAAAACAACAAAATGTATTTTGATGTAACTGTTAGTAATGTTTTTGGAAATTTGTACATTAAAGATTTAAAAAATGGTAAAACATATAAAAAATCTGAGTTTGTGATTAATGATTATACTGACAATCAAAAAATAAGTTTTGAAGTGTATACAAAACTTTGTAATGAGGTTGTTATGACGAAAAATATAACATTGCCAGCTTATAATAAGTATTATACTCATGTTTATTGTAGTGGTATTAGTGAATACTCTTTATGTCGTAAATGGGGACTATTAAGTTCTTCAATTACTGAAAAAGAGTTAAAAATACAAACTGATGAGTATCGTGAACAAAAATCTTTGAAACAAGAACTAGAACCAAAGAGATATGAAACAAAGATTAGTGGATTTTATGCTTTTTCGGCTTTAGCAATAATAATTTTACTAATGATATTAGTATTTATGCATAGAACCAAAAGAAAAAAAGACTTTATTTAAGAAGGTGAATAGATGAAAGAATCAGTATGGGGATATTTAGTAATCGTGGTCGGAATAGTTATAATATTTGTTATATTCTTTTTCCAAAATATTACTAATACTGATGAGCATAATATGTCACTATTAAAAGAAGTGACTGAAGCATCAATGAATGATGCAATTGATTGGGATATTTATAGTTCTGATGGTAGGGTTAGAATAAGCAAAGCTGTATTTATTGAAAATTTTATACGTAGATTTTCTGAAAATGCTTTATTAACATCTACTTATAAGATAGAATTTTATAAAATTAATGAAGAACCACCACTTATAAACATTCGTGTTTTGAGCAGTGAGTCTACAAATACTGTAGGTGGCGATGGAGATTTTACTTTAACTAACACAATAAATGCCATATTGGAAACAGATACCAATAGACCAATAGCAAGTATAGAATAAAAGGAGGAAAAAACTATGAATCAAAATCCTAACGGTCAAATTAATCCAAATGGGCAAAACATGCCTAATGCAAATTTTCAACAAAATATGGGGCAACCTGCAAAACCAGGGCAACCTGTAATGGGAGCACAGCAACCAAGAGTAAATAATGCAAGTCAATTTATTTCATCTAAGCCTGCAACTCCTGTTAATCATAAGAAAAAGAAGAATGTTATGAGTAAAGAACTTATAACTATTTTAGGTGTGCTCGCAATTGTTGCAATTTTGTATTTTACTTATAATTACCAATTAAATAAAAACTTAGATATAAAAACAGGCATTCCGGTTGCTGCCAGAAAAATAAAAGCAGGAGCAAGAATCACTGAAGAAGATATAAAAAGGATTCAAGTTCCAGAATCAACATTGAATGAAATTGAGGCTGTTACTGATAGTAAGGATATAGTTGGCAAGTATGTAAATTATGATACTATTATTCCAGAAAAATCATTTTTCTTTACAGAGATGTTATCAGATACTGATACATCACCAAATTCAATTTTCAAAGATTTGCTTGAAAGCGAAACTGCTATTATGATTGATGTTAATCTTGAAACAACATATGGTAATACGATAATGCCAGGGGATAAAGTTGATATTTATGCAGATGCTATAGCACCAACTAAGAATGGAAAATCAGAATACATTATTGGACCACTAGTAACAGGGGCAACAGTTTTAGCTGTACTTGATTCTGCTGGAAATAATGTATTTGCTGATCACGAGAACAAATTAACACCAGCATATTTTATATTTACTTTAGATAGTAAAATTATAGATTTAATTAGAAATGCTCAAAAATTGAGAGCTTCAGAATACAATATGGATATTTACCCTGTAGTAAATGGAATGACTTATAAGAATCAGGATGTATCAGCTGCAATTAATCAAGGGCCAATTGTTGATTTAATCAATAGTGCCACAGCTAATATGAATACTAATCGCTAATGAATGATTTATTATTTAGTCAAATAGATTTTGGTTCATTAGATGTATATTTAAAAAATGACGATGTAACAGATATTTCATATACAAATAATGGCCAATTGTGGATTAAAACCTTATCCAGAGGTATTTACAGGGAAGATAATAAAGATGTAACAAATTCTTTAATCGAGAAAATAGCTTTCCAATGCTCTAATATAATGGGCAAAAGCTTTAATTCAGCTAATCCGTTTTTAGATGCTGAAGGTTCAGAAATTCGATTAAATTTTGTGCATGATTCTGTTGCTAAAAATGGTATTGCCTGTGTAATTAGAAAAACGCCAGCTAAAATAAGGTTGCAAAAAGAAAAAATTTTAGCTGACAATTATATTACAGTAGATATTCATGATTTTTTAATAAAAGCTATTGAAGGACATTGTAATATAATTGTTTGTGGTGAAACAGGTTCAGGGAAAACAGAATTTATTAAATATTTGGCATCAAAAATCCGTGAAAATGAAAAGATTATTACAGTTGAAGATACTCTTGAATTACATCTTGACAAAATATTTCCAGAACGTGATATTGTTGCCATGAAAACAAATAATATAGTGTCATATAGTGATATTCTTGTCACTTGTATGCGCCAAAATCCTAAGTGGATTTTACTATCAGAAGTTCGTAGTGCTGAAGCAGTAATGGCGGTCAGAAACTCTATTTCTTCTGGGCACTACATATTATCAACAATTCATGCGGATAAAGCCGCATCAATACCTAATCGTATGTATAGTTTGTTGGAAACAAACCAAGATATTGATCAATTTTTGAAATCAATTTATCGCTACATTCAATTGGGAGTTTATATACGTGGTTATCAAGATCCAAAAACTAAGAGCTTTAAGCGTGAAATTGCAGAAGTAACTGAATTTTATGTTGACGAAGATAACAATGCTATTTATAATACCATATATAAAAAATCTTCAACGGGAAAAGTTGTTAAGAAGGCTCCATCTAAATATTTAATTGAATATTTAGATGCTCAAGGGGTAACTCTTGATGCTAATGCAATTGTTCCAACTGATAATGAAAATAACAATGAAGAAAAAGTTCCAGATTTAGAAGAAAAAGCAGAAGAAATATTATTTATGTAAAAAGGGAGTGATTTTTAATGCCACCAATAATTTTGATACTTGTAGCATTTATTTTGTTATATTTATTTGTTAATTGGCAAAGTTCAGGCAAAGGTGTTTATAATGCAATTGTAGATACAGTAGGCGTGGCATACGAAAAATATGCTCCCTATTCTTTTAAACAGATTCGTGAAAAAATTAAACAATTAGGTCAGGAATATACTGTAAGGCAGTATACAACACAGGTTATAATTTATGCAGGATCAGCTGCAGTTATATCATATTTCTATTTTTATAGTGTAATTATTAGTTTGATATATGCCTTTGGAGCAATTTGCGTTGTTCCATATTTGTCATATCTTCGTTGCAAACGACTTTATAGTGAATTTATATTTGAGCAAATTCAAACATATACGACCAATACAATCATGGAATTTGCAACAACACAATCTTTTGTAAAAGCCATTGAAGGGGTTTATAGTTCTGGAGTATTGGAAGAACCAGTAAAATCTGATGTCAAAGTAATGATTGATTTAGCTTACAAAAATGGCTCAATTGATAAATCAATTGCATTTTTCAATGAAAAATATGACTATTTTATAGTTAAAAATATGCATCAGTTGTTTTTACAGATAACAAATGAAGGATCAAAAGATTCAGCTTTAGCTTTAGAAAACATGTCTTCTGACATTGATATGTTAGTTGAAGCTGTTTATCGTGACCGTATGGATAGAGCAGTATTCCATAGAAAGTTTGTTCAATTTGGATGCGTTTTATATGTTATGGCTCTATTGGTTGAATTCTTAATTGGAATAGATGTATATATTGGTATGATAAAAGAAAATATATTTGTTAATGTTTTAATTCACATTATTTTGATTGGAAATACATATTTCCTTCTAAATGGTGAAAAATATTATAATGAGAATGTGGGTGCTGAATAATGGAATTGTTATTAGTTATTGGGGTACCAGCAATTTTAGTAATTATTTTGATTGCAAATGGTGTTTTAACAGATGAAGGTTTAACAAAAAATGTTGTTCCAATCTTTAAATTCATGATGGAAAAAGATTATGAATTTTTACTAAAAATTCGTTATGGAGCAGGCATTGATGTAAATGAACTTTTTAAAAAAAGATTAATGACATTTGGACTTGCAACAGCTATGATGCTTATGATTCTTGCGTTAGCAGGACAACTTTCGCTTCTATATGGGTTAGTGGCATTAGCGGTTGGTTATCTAGTTTACAAAAGTCCTTACAGCAAATTGAAAAGATATTATAAAAGTAACTTGAACAATATAAATCAAATGTTACCTTATTATTTAAAAAGTTTAGAAATATTAGTACAGCATTATACTGTACCTGTTGCAATTGCAAAATCGGTTGCTACTGCACCTTTTGTATTTCAAGAAGGTTTAAAAAAATTAATTAAGGAAATTGATTCTGGTAATTCTTCAGTTGATCCATATATGGAATTTGCTAAGACTTATCCAGTTCGTGATTCAATGCGAATGATGAGACTTTTATATCGTTTAAGTTTAGGATCTCAGGAAAGCAAACAAGAACAATTAGCTTTATTTTCGAAAAACGTTTCGGTTTTACAAAATAAAGCACGTGAGCAAAAGTATCAAGCTCGTTTAGATAAAATGGAAAGTAAAACAATGATTATGTTGACTTGCACCGGTGGTGGCGTTTTGGCACTGCTCCTATTTGCAATGTTAACCATGATGAATTTGTAGTTGAATTTTGCAATGGTTATGTTATAATATTTTTGAAAAAAGAGGTGGTGATAAAATGAAAGAAGCAGCAGGAGAAGCAAATATGACAGTTATTACAATTGTTCTTATTGGCTTAGTAGCAGCAGCAGGAGCAATTTTAATTCCAAATTTGTTAGAAAGTATGGCAAAAAGAAGTGCATGTAGTGAAGCCGGAGGAAATAATGTGGTGGGAACTACTTGTAAAAGAGATAATGCTACAGTTTGCACTTTAAAAGGAAAAGGAACAAGTTGGTCTTGTTAAGGAAGTGAATTATGCAAGAAGCAACAGGTCAAGCTGGTTTAATGAATATAATGCTAACTATTATTGGAATTATAATCATCCTTTTGGCTGGTTCAATTGCATATAGTAAAGCATTCAGAGTAAAAAATAGAATTGTTGATATTATTGAAAAGTATAATGTTTATGATAATAATTCAGCTACAGAAATCGAAAATGCTTTGACTGATATAGGTTATAGAACAATGAAAAAAACAGAATATTTAAGTCGTTGCAATTCAAAAAAGTTTTCTGGTTTTACCTTAGATACAACATCATATCCATCGCATATGTATTGTATTTACAAGGCTAAAAGCAAAGATAGTTACTATTATAAAGTTGTAACATATATGTATTTTGACTTACCAGTAGTAGGCAATTTTATTCAGATACCAGTTACAGGTGAAACAAAAATGTTATATTCGAAGTCAACAGCTGAGTGGAAAACAGTTAAATAACTGTTTTTTTTGATATTTTTGTGTTATAATATATCTGATTATAGAAAGAGTTGGTCGAATGAAAAAAGCAATTGGTGGCGCATATGTATACAATTTAGTTATAATTTTTTTGCTTATTATGTTTGGTTTTTTAATGGCCTCTTATAGTTATAATAAAGCTTTCAAGGTGAGTAAAAGTGTTGCTAAAATAATTGAAAATGATTCTGGATATAATAGCAAATCAAAGGAAGAGATTAATAACTACCTTAAAATTATTGGATATAATAAATCAGAAATAAAAAAAGATAAATGTCCAGTAAAAAAAGGAAAAAAAGCTGAATGGTCAATGTCTGGGTTGTGTATTTATAAGGCCTCAATTGATAAAGATAAAGATGGTAAAGAGATGTATATAACTTATGGAATTGTGTCATATATGTCTATAGATTTACCGTTAATTGAACTTATAAGAGTTCCAATATATAACGAAACAGAAAAAATATATATTTTTAATAAATAAAATATATATTTTTTTTATATTTTATTACTTTTATTTAAAAATATGTTATAATTAAATAGAGTATAAACATGGATAAATAAGTTAATTGATATAAAGTAGGAGGTAGAGTATATGGATTTAAATATCGGAGCAACAATAGTATATTATTTACGTTATGCACTAAGATTAATTGTTGGTTTACTAGACGGATTTATATATACAATTTCAGCAGAAATCTATGATTTAATGATAAAAATAGCAGAAGCTGAAATCTTTACAGATGACACTTTAACCTCGATTGCAGGCAGAGTATACCAACTACTTGTTTTAATTATGATGTTTAGACTTATTTCTGTTTTTATTGGATATGTTGTTAATCCCGATGATATGGTTCATAAGGAAAAAGGTTATCAAAAAGTAATAACCAAAATGATTGTTTCAATAGCATTAATAATTATTACACCATGGGCTTTCGATCAAGCTAGAAACATTCAAACAGTTGTAATAGATGAGGGCGTTATTGACTATTTAGTATTTGGGACAAGTGCAGAAAAAGATGTAAGTAATGGATATAGATTTATGTATACTGTTGGCAAACTTTTTATAATTCCACAAAAAACTGTAGATGGCAAACAACAAGAATGTCCATTAAACTGGGATGACGATAATGAGTGTAGGTATGGAGCACAATACAACTCCAACCTTTTAGTGGCGTTTGACAAGGCAATTACAACTCAGCCTAATGGGAAAAAGGACCTCAGGGCATTGATGTCTTTGCCACAATATGGTGATCCGACTGCTAATAATAATGAGGGGGAGTTTTATGTTAACTATAGATTTCCGTTCGTAGGCTCAACTTTAGTTGGTGTTGTAATAGGATATATGCTACTAATTATGTGCATTGATATTGCTTTAAGATCGGTTAAATTAGCATTTTATGAAATAATTGCGCCGATTCCAATAATTGCTAATATTGGACCTAAAAGTGGTAAAGATTCTATGCTTGGCAAATGGCTTAATGCAGTATTAAAAACATATGTCGACTTATTTATAAGAGTCGCCGGGTTACAATTAGCTGCTTTAGCGGTCTCATACTTGATTGAACCTAATACTTTTGAAAAAAATGATTTCTTTGTAACTTTGTTTTTGATAATTGGAGCTTTAACTTTTGCCAAAAAATTACCTGATATTTTGAAAGAATTTGGTATTAAATTTGAAACAGGTGGATTTAGCTTGAAGAAAAAGTTAGAGCCAGCTATGTCAATGGTCAGACCACTTACAGGAGCAGCAGCAGGAGCATTGGGTGGTATGTTTGCGAATGCACAGGCATCAAATGCTGTTAAGCGTGGTCTTGTTAGAGGTGGAGCATCAGCTTTAGGAGGAGCTTTGACTGGGGCTGTTAGAGGAGCAGCGGCAGGTGCAAAGCAAAAAAATGGACTAGGACTTGGTGCTGGATTTGGAGCTGCCGGTAAAAGTGGACAAAAAATAATTAAAAATGATGGAACAACTTTGGGCGGAAGAATGATAGCTGGCGCTCAACAAAGATTAGGTTTAGATACAAAAGCAGACCGATTAGAAAAAGAGTTTGAAAAGCAAGATAAATGGCAGAAAGCTCGTGAAAGTTTAGAAAGCTATGCCTCTAAGCAAGCTGCCAAAAATCCAACAAACCCTATAAATACAGTTAAATATAGAAATGCTCAAGGTCAAGAAGTAGAGGCACACAATGTTAATTTGGCACAAGCTCAAGCAAGATTAACAACACTAAAGAGTGGAAATGCACACGTTGGAGGTGTTGTTAGAGGCGTTACTTATCGCGATGCAAATGGCAATATGGTAACAGGTGATGTTAATCTTGATTCCATTCAAGCAAGGCGAAATACTCCAAGTTCTTTAAATAATAATGAAATCGTATCACGAAGAGCAAATTTAGAAGCTGAAAGAGCACAAGGCTATGTCGCAAGTGATGAATTAAGACAAAGAAGAGCAAATTTAGAAGCCGAAAGACAACAAGGCTATGTTGTAAGCGATGAATTGAGCCAAAGAAGAGCAAATTTAGAAGC
>CACXGO010000006.1 GCA_902767245.1 uncultured Erysipelotrichaceae bacterium | reverse complement strand
TTATCAGAAATGTGATAATCTAATGATTTATCACCCTGATAAAGTTGAGAAAAATGCTCATCAATTTGTTCTTTTTTATTAAAAATATTTTTAAATCTATCAATAAACCCCATACTAAAAACTCCTTATAAGCTAACAACTTAATGGTTTTAAAAATGTTATCTTATATTCCTATTGTAACATAAAAAAAGAAAAACATACCAAAAAAAGCCAATACTAAAGTACTGGCTTTTTAAATTTGTTTTTTTAGAACTTCATGTTTTTATCACTATATATTTTTAGAAGAAGTTGCATTTTCTTCTATATTAGTATTTTTTGTATAAAAAATTATCGATATTATCACAAATGCAACAAATATAAAAACATAAAAATTTTGACTAAATTCAAACGACATTATTTATCACCAACTTTATAAAAAATATGAAATATTTTTTAAATTATTTTATTAAACTATTGTAAAACAGATAGTAAAAAATTGCAAGTTAAAATAAAAAAACCGATATTAAAATCGGCTTTTCTAATAAACATTATAAAAATAAAATTAAATTAAACCTAAAAGAATTATTTGTTTAATAAATTACCTTATTGTTGTATTTTACTTTCTTATAATCTAATATTTACTCATACCAATCAGAAGTTTCTTTACCAAATACCATAGAGGCATAACGAAGCCCCATATTAAATCATTTCTTACATTTTGCGATACATATAAAAAAGAAGAAAATACAGAATTACAATCAATATAACTAAACCAACGCATTTTATAAAAATAAAATAGCGATTGATTAATTTAAGTACTCTACTCATTATTACAAGAACCTACCCTTGGGGAAATTTTTAACATACAAACTGAAGTAAAACAAAATACATTATAAAATAACTCATAAAATAATGTAACAGCATAATAAAATAATGATTACAATATTATACACATTATTTTTGTAAAGAATCATTTTCTTTATCTTTACTATTTTTCACAATAGTCTTTTTAGGTTTTAAACTAATATAGCTTTTAATCTTTGGTGTTTCTTTATCTCGAACTTCTACGACTTTATTGTGAATATCTACTAATGATTCTTTGGTTACTTGTAATTCCTTCTCAGGAATTTCTAAATATTTAGCGAAACGCTTAGCGTTAATTGTAACATAGTATTCATTCACATTCTTAAAATCAGAGTCAGGGCGTAAATCCCTGACGACATCCGTTCCTTTATATAATCCAGGCATGTCTTTTATAGGAACACAAGTAATTGTATGTTCCAAATCAGAATTACGAATATAGAAATTTAACGATTTCTTATCTTCAGGCAAAACTAACCCACTGTTAATATACATATCTTTCAATACGCTTAAATCACTGGTAGAAACAATTCGTTTCGCAAATGAACCAAACTTATAATATGGGCATTCAATGCCTTTTTCAAAATCAATATACTTATTAATATGATTGATTTGAATGGCAGAATCATACCATTTTTTATTTACTTCAAAACTATTGTCAACGACATTTAAAATAGTATTATCTTTATCCAATAAAGTCTTTTGAACCACTTCTAAATCCTGTTGTGGAATTTTTAAAGATTCAGCTAAACAAGCTGCATCAATTGCAACAAAATAAACCGAATCATGTTCGGGTAAATTTTCATCAGATAAATCTACAACAGTATCAATCACAGAATATAATCCTGGTACTTCTCGTACAGGTTCACAATACATTAAATGACGAGTTTCTTCATCGTCTAATGTAATAGATAAACTATCTCTATCACTAGGCAATACTAATCCATTTTCTATACAAATAGTATTAGGATTAATGTCTTTATCTTTATCTAATTTACTAACACTAAATTCTTCTATGATTTTACCAATATCCGAAGACTCTAATACCAATTCATTACAATTTTCTCGTTGATTGAAATTTTTAATTTCAATACCAGAAGCAACCCAACGATTTTCAGACATAATTTTTACCTCTCTTTAACTTAATATTTTCTACATATATCATACCATAAACTGAAACAAAACTACCTAAAAATATTATTTACTTGTTACTTACTTTCTTTTCAGCTGGGAACGAAATTACTGCCCTCATTTTTTCTTTAAAAAAAGTAAAAAATAAAGGCAGTATTCTACCCAGCTGAACGGCATTCAGTACATTTATAAAATGGAAATATACAAATCAAAAAAATGTTTATAAATACAAACAAACAATAATCTTTGTTGTTATTTATAAACATTACAACATATCAAGTAACCTATGGTTACTTCTTGTTATGAAATAGCGTATGGAACACATACGCTTTTTTATAACATAGAAAATAAACTACAAATAACCTCACAAACTATTATGATAAAACCATAAGTTTTTATCATAAAAAAAGAAGTCCTCAAAAGAGGACTTCTTTTATGAAAAACTACAAATACCACACACAAAATAATAATACAGAAAAACTAACAAAATTTTAATTTAAAACAGCCATAAATCTAAAATTATTGTTGAGCTTTTCCTTGAGCTAACTGATTAACTACTTGCTCTAATTTTGCAATGCGTTCAGCTTGAGCATTGATAGTTTTAACCATTTGAGCTTTTGATACGCCAGGTGTTGAACCTTTATCTAACGCTACAGTTACACCACCTGCCAACATGTTCTTATCCGAGCCAACTGTGCCTTTTACATTTACAATAACTTTATCTGATGGTTTATAGAATAAACCAACGGCACTAGCAGTTGAACTATCATAATGACCTACAGCAGCAGATAATGCCCATTTTTCATCTCCATCAGGTGTCATGGGTACTAATGCACTCATGGCTGCGGCATTGGCTCCCACATCACTAATCTTCTCATTTACTTCAGAGAACCGACCATTAATGTTACCCATAATACTCTCGCCTACGGCATTTACATAACCTACATTAGCCGCAGAAGACATATCTTGAGGATTAGCAATGACACCTGTCATAACACGAGCCTCACCTTTTGAATTGGAAATATCAATGGCTTTTACTGCATCATATTTTTCTTGTTTTCCAATAAAGATAGTATCTTCACCTGCTTGTACAGGATTCGATTGAGCTACTGCCATCATCGAATTAAATACTGTCCCGCCATTTACAAGTCCTGTATCATTTGGTAATACTTGACCTGTTGCTAATGCTTTCGACCAAGCATCTGCA
>CACXGO010000005.1 GCA_902767245.1 uncultured Erysipelotrichaceae bacterium | reverse complement strand
GGCAGTAAGCTCCTATTTTATCCCCATCTTCGTCAATTATATTAAATTTTAATATATCTCTTCCCCAAGAACATTTTTCATTATCAATAAAATCAACTATTCTAACGTCTTCTATTGATTGTAATTCTTTTTTACAAACAGTTATATCAGATTCCATTAAAGATTCTTTGAATATCCCGAAATAAAAGAAAGAGAAAAACAGTATAAAAATAAAAAATATTCCTATCCACTGTTTGGGCTTTAATATCTTAACTTTATTTAAAATCTGCGATATTAAATTTTTCAACAATTGCTTAATTAAATCTATATTGTTATCCATAGTGCTCTCCAAATAAATCATTAAAAAACCACCTTGGCTTAAGGTGGTCGGAGAGTTCATCAATCATATAGTGTTAAATGACTCTTTTAGCCTTTAAAGTCAAAAAACTTCTGAACATACGCCAAAAGCTCCCCGACCATAAAGATTTTATGAATCGGGGATATATCTAATTGTCCGCTGAATGTTTGACAGCTAACAATTTGACGATGTTATACCCTAACACCGAACACTATAAGAGCCGATGAAAGCTCCGCACCTTATACAAGGCACTTGGCATAAGCGTACTTTGCCTAATAAAGACATTAAGCCTATATCAGTTAAATTACAATTAAAAACATCAACTTATCGTAAAATTATTTTGCTTTTTTGGTAAAGCATAATATTATGAAAAAAGTACTAACAGTAGGATTGAAGATAATGGATTTAGACAAACACGCAACTCAATATTTGGATATTATGAATAAACAAGCTCAGGAATTATCTTGTTATGAACAGCAATTCGATAATGCTGATTCTCATATGCTGCAACACGTAATTGACTATTCGAAAATGGCTATCAAATCACTTTTTTTATTAAACGGAACGGCAGCTATTTCAGTATTTACTTTATTTACATCTTCATCACTAAATATTCAAAAAGTTTTTCAGCCATTACTTGATGCAGTTGCAATATTTTCTTGGGGAGCTGTTATTTCGGTTATATGTATTTTTTTAGCCTATGCGGCACAAAAATTTTATCAAGATGAGTGTGCTTGTATAGGAAGAGAGAAAATATTACATATCAAATTAAGACAATCTAAAGAAAAACGAATATTTTTTGCAAAGGAAAAAGTATTAAATAAAGAAATACCCGTTGAAAAGGATATAGAAGCCTTAGAAAATGAGGTAGAAGATACACTAAAACAGAAGAAGTCAGAAGAAAAAAAGGAAAAAATATATGGTAGACTTGGAGATATTTTTACAGGTATCGCTATAATAGGAGTCATTTGTTCGTTGTGTTTATTTATATTCGGCGTCTATAAAGTAAAAAACGAATTTGTTCAATATACTGAAAATACGCATATTGAACAAATTAAATAGCATTCTATGATATACTATTAAAAATATCGTTTTTTAAATGAATTCTGGTCTTGCATAGCATTTCTTTTGTAATCATCTGCTATGTTATCCAAAATATCAGCTGTTCTATAATAGCTATACCTTAAAGTGTCAGCATATTTTTTATATTCTTCGTATGCATCCCACATATCTTTTGCTTGTGGTGTAATTTGTCTTATTCCTATGGAGTTGAATTTTCCTATGCATATTCCTCTATCTAAATCATCACTTTCTTCTTTTTCAATGATATCTCTTATTACTTTTAGTGGCCATATATTATCATTTTCATCTTTAGGACTTCTTCCAAACAACTCGCCGATTACAGACATTCCTGATTTTAACCTATCTAGACTAATTAATCGTTTTTTATTGTTCTCAAACCATGGAAGTATGGTATCATAATTATCGAAAATAAATGATGTTTCTATTTTCATTGTCAAAGTCAATGCCAAATCTCTAGCATTTTTTTGCGCCAATGATAATTCTTCTTCTTTTATTTTTTTACGCTCATCTGGAGGTAAAGAATCTTGAATATATAATTCTGAAATAATTTCTGTAAATAGAGAAGAGTTAGGATTAGACAATTCTTTTTTTAGAGTTTTTGGAAAAGGTTTATCGCATACTGTTAACACGTCTACATATTTAATTTCGAGTTTAATTAAATCATTTGAATTGACTTCATAAGCATAAAGTTTTTGGAATAATTGTTCAATGTAATAATATTCAGATGGATTACCTCTGCTTTTTTTAAAAAGTAATAGTGCAGTTAGGATATCATCAACACTTGCTCTCTCTTGATTAAAAAATACAGTTTCTAATAAAGCATTAGGATTATACTTTATCAATTTTTTACACGCATATTTGAATTCTTCTATGCCAAGGTTTTGACATATACTTATTTCTGACCAATATAAATCATCTATTTTATTCTGTTCTATCCATTGCCATAATTTTAAGGAATAACTAAAAAATTTAAGGATATTCTTCTGTAAATCATTGGACCATGTTTTTTTCCAAAAATTATCCAAAAAATCTTGCTCTTTACCATAAAAATATCGACCTACAAAGTAGCACAAAATGTCATCTATATTTTTATCGTAACCAAACGCATCTATGAGTTGTTTAAGTTCTTCTTCTGAAAAACTTATCATAGACAAAGTTTCTTTGAATTTATGTTTATTTTCTTTCAAATTTTTTGCTAATTCTAAAATGCCATTTATACCATCCGAATGCAAAATATCTCTCAAGGCTTCTAGGTATGTTTCATTATTCTCCTTATAAGAATAGACATCAAAGAGAGAAATATACTCTTGATATTTTTCATTGAATTTTATAGAAGTGGATATAATTTTTAGTTCATTAATTAAGTTGATGTCTATACTCTCATTAGCATCTTTTCCAAATTCTTCAAACCAATTTAATTTCAACTTGATTGATTTCTTTATTTTAAGTTTCTCGTCATCATTGTAAGCTGCAAAATTAGTTGCTTTTAATTTATCAACCAATTTATTTTGCTGGTAAGTAGATAAATTAAAATAGTTGTCAATTAATAAACTCCAATGGTGACTTATATCAATTATGGTTATTAATGTATCAAATACGAAGTTATAAAAATCATAAACCTCTGTATTTAGCGTAGTAATTTTTTTAGTATTTAAATATATAGGCTGACTTGATTCTATTATTGTGTCATTGCGACGAGGTTGAAGTTCATTTAATAATGCTTCCATAGATTCAATATACTTATCATTGTGAACACAAGTTAACAAAATCTCTTTTCTTTGTTCTAAACTTGCACCTGTGCTAGGCATCCAAGCACAATATATTTTTCTTAAACTATCTAATGGAGAATTAGAATAACCATCGTGTACCTGCCAATTCTCATTCATTTGTAATAGAGTATCAGTAACTTTTGGTAAATATTCTGGCAACCAAGCAAGACTTTCTAGTCCATTTAATATTCCAACATAAAAACAATCACCACCAAAACAAACTGTACTATTATCAATCATTTTTCTAAGAATAAGATTATTATTATTAAAAATTTTTTTTACTTGTCTTAACATTTCATCAGGTGCAGCTTCAAACAGTGATTGCATATAATGGTTTAAGGACATCCACAATTTATAATCACAGTC
>CACXGO010000004.1 GCA_902767245.1 uncultured Erysipelotrichaceae bacterium | reverse complement strand
TTTAAATAATCTTTTTCTTTAAATCCATATTTTTTTGATAGTTGGTAGCTCATTATTGATTTAATGTTATTTTCTACTATTAAAATATTTTTAAACATTAAATTCCTAATATGACGATCAAATAAAAATACTGCATATAATTCGTTAAAAGTTGTTCCATTATTAAACTTCTTTTCACGCGATTCAGTCATAAATAAATGGCGATATCCCATTAAAAAAAAGTAATTTTCTTTGAACAATACCCCTTTTGCATAATCAATATCATTAATTGATAAACCTTTATTTTTTAATAAATCTATTTGTTCATCTAAAGTCTTGAATATTTTCTTTTGCATACCTTCCACCATTATAAATTATATCATATTTATATTAAAATGATAAATATTTTTTGTTAATTAAGTACATAATATTTAATTATTGCGTTTGCAATCTTATCAACAAATTTTTTTTGATAATTATCGTCTAAAAGATTATTACGATCAGTTTCATTTGTTAAAAATCCTGCTTCTATTAAAATTCCTGGTTTCGAAATCCGATCATACATATACATATTATCTATTTGTGCGTGTTTGCGGTTTATATTCAAATTTTGCTGCATAATTGATGCCAATGATTCATTTTTATCGTTTTTCAAAGTATAAAATACTTGAGCACCACTCCATTTACTTGAAGGATAGCTATTAAGATGAATTGAAATAAAAATATCTGCATCAGAGTTTTCAATCAATTTAGCTCGATTTCCCAAATCACTTTTTTTGCGATAATAAGCATTTAAATCTGCTAAATCTGTATCTGTTTTTCTTGTTAAATAAACAATTGCCCCTTTTTTTGATAATTCTTCTTCTAATTTTAAAACTATTTCTAAATTTATATCTTTTTCTAATACATTTTTATACCTTGCTCCTGAATCTACCCCTCCATGTCCGGCATCTAAATATATTACTTTTCCAACCAATGGGAAATCCAAAAAAACAGTTTCTGTCTTTACTACACTAAATAAAATTAATATTATTGTAAAAATTATTATTATCTTTTTCATACTTAATTATATGAAAAAACAAAGAATTTATTTTCTTTGTTTTCTCCTTTTTACAAGTTTTAATATTAATAAAATTATTGCCGAAAATACTACCAAAATATAGAAACTCACGCCTCTAGTCAAAAGCATTGATGTTTCAACTACGGCTGTTGGAAATAGATTCCTATACATTAAGGCAAAACCAGTTTCGCTTACGCCAATTGTTCCTGGTAGCGGTATTGCCGACACCGAAATAAATACAACCGATTGTAATAACAACATATAGATATATGGATATTCACAATAACCAAGAGCCGAAAATATTAAATAAGCAACACTATGAATTGAAATTATCTGTAAAAAAGAAATTAAAAATGTTAATAATGTCGCTTTTTTGTGCTTAAGAATAAAACTTGCACTTGCATGATAATCATCAAGTTGTTTACTTAAACTTATTTTAATACTTTTTGCTTTCTTTGGATTAATTTTTTCAACTATTGAAGTTATTAAATTTAAAATTTTATGTGAAAGTTTCTTTGCAAACATTGCGATTAAAATTGCAGAAATAATAAGGCTATTGGCTACAAGCCCAATATATATTAAATATTTAAAAAGAGCTATTTCGCTGATGTATTCATAATTGATGATAAAGCCAATTATTGCTAATATTACTGCTGTTAACATATAAGCTATAAATGAAATGAAAAGTGCTGACGCGCCATGAGAAACACTAATTCCATCCTTATTCATTTCATATAGTTGCATAGGTTGGCCACCAGATGAAGCAGGTGTAATGGAGCTATAAAAAAATCCAATAATAGAATATTTTAAGCATGTACAAAATTTAACTTTGTCTCCAAGCAAATTAAAATTCCTTTTTAAATTAATCGATTCAAATAATATATTATTAAATGCAAAGATAAAAGCTAATATAACCAAAAAAATATTGGAATTTTTTAAAGCTGAAACAATTGCTTTTAAATCAATTTTTGAAAAAATCACTATGTAAGTTAAAACAAAAATAACTATAAAAAATATTCCATTTCTTATCATTCTCTTTATGTCGGACTTCATGTATTTCACCATAATTATTATAACATATTTTAGGAGTGTTCATATAATAATTAGAGGGATTTTTATGAATTTTATTGAGAATTTAAATCCAATTTATCAAACGATTATTGCTACATCATTTACTTTTTTAATTACAGCTTTAGGTGCATCTTTAGTTTTTGTTTTTAAAAAACCAAACAAAAATGTCATGGATGCTATGCTTGGTTTTTCAGCAGGAGTTATGGTTTCTGCAAGCTTTTTTTCGCTTATTAATCCAGCTTTAGAGATGTCAAAAAATTTAAATTTTATCCCTTGGGTAGTGATAACATTAGGATTTTTATGTGGTGGAATATTTTTATATTTAGGCGATAAATTATATGATGTGTTAGTAAAAAAAAGCAGTAAAAACAAAAGAACTTTTATGCTTATGCTTTCTATAACTTTGCATAATATTCCTGAAGGTCTTGCCATTGGAGTAGCATTTGGTTCTGTTTTATATGGTTTAAATGGAGCAAGTATTTTGACAGCTTCTCTTCTAGCTTTAGGAATAGGTATTCAAAATTTCCCAGAAGGAACAGCAATAAGCGTCCCACTCAAAAGAGATGGTTATTCATCAAAAAAAGCTTTTTTATATGGCAGTTTAAGTGGAATTGTTGAACCAATCGCAGGTGTTATTGGATGTGTAATGGTGCAAAAAGTAACTTATATTCTTCCTTTTGTTCTTGCTTTTGCTGCCGGAGCAATGATCTATGTTGTTGTTCAAGAACTTATTCCTGAAAGTCAAACAAACGAAAAAAAAGACCTAATGGCCTTATTTACCTTGATTGGTTTTGCAATTATGATGATTCTTGATCTTGCCTTTAGTTAAAAAATATTAAATGGATATCTATCAGGTAATTCAAGATTAAACTCTAACATTTCTTTGGTCGTTGGATGCTTAAATGATAGATAATGTGAATATAAAGCTATTTGCTCATGGCAATTGGCTTTTTTATTATATTTTTGATCTCCATATAAAGGATAATTTCGCGAAGCAAATTGCACTCTAATTTGATGCGAACGACCTGTATGTAGATTTACTTCAACTAAAGATAAATCCCTTCTTTCAGAAATCAACTTATATTCAAGCAATGCATATTTCCCAGCATTATCAACTTTTACAATATTTGTTTTTGGATCTTTTAATAAAAAGTCTTCAAATCTATCTTCTTTTTTTAAACCAACGCTTTGAATAACTGCGTAATACTTCTTTTTAAATTCATCGTTTTTTATTTCTACAGCTAGTCTACTAGCGGCTTTACTAGTTTTAGCAAAAACAATAATTCCACCAACTGGGCGATCTAAGCGATGAACAAGTCCTAAATAAACATTCCCTGGTTTTTTATACTTATTCTTTAAATATTCCTTCACAATAGAAAGCAAATCAGTATCTTTTGAACTATCTTTGCAAGTTGGAACATTTATAGGTTTTTCAACAACGATTAAATGATTATCTTCATACAAAACATTAAGATTTTTTAGAAAATCTTCCATAAATTCCACATGGTAATATTAAATCATTATTCGTTATTGGTAAACCTATTTCGCCACTTTCAATCTCATAATTTGGATATTTACTTAAAAGTGTTACTTTCAAAATGTTTTCTAAAACAATACTAGAAATTCCGGTTGTATAAGAATTTATTAATAATAAAACCGGTTCATCTGACATTATATCCATACATTTTAGAACAAGCTCATAAATGTTTTTTTCAAATTTCCAAGTTTCACCATTTGGACCTCTACCATATGATGGTGGATCCATAATGATAACATCGTATTTATTACCTCTGCGTTTTTCTCGTTCAACAAATTTAATGCAATCATCAACAATAAAACGAATTTTGTTATTGTCCAAATGACTTAAATGCATATTTTCTTTTGCCCATTCAACCATACCCTTAGCAGCATCAACATGAACAACATCTGCGCCAGCAGCAGAACAAGCCATTGTTGCAGCACCAGTATAAGCAAAAAGATTTAAAGCATTTATTTTTCTTTTCTCTTTACTAATTTTATCTATTATATAATCCCAGTTAACAGCTTGTTCTGGAAACAAACCAGTATGTTTAAAATTGGTTGGACTTACTTTAAAAGTTAAATTTCTATAATTGACTGTCCAAAAGTCAGGGAGTTTGGTTTTGAATTCCCATTCTCCACCACCTTCATGACTACGATGATAATGACCATCGATATGTTTCCATAAATCTTTTTTTTGATTTATTGGCCATATTGCTTGTGGATCAGGTCTTCTTAAAATAACTTTCCCCCAGCGTTCAAGTTTTTCACCATTCCCGGCATCAATACATTCATAATCTTTCCAGTTATTAGCTAATTTCATATTTTCACTCCTTATATCCTTCACTCTCAAGTATAATTCTGTCGAAAGAAGTACAATAATCTACAAATTCTTGAACTGAAAGGTGAGATTTTGGTTTTTGATACTCATAAATTTCCAATTTGTCATTGTCAAAATCTTCATTTAATTCATACTCAATATATTTATTTTTAACATCTAAAATTAATTCATTTAAACTCTTATATTCGTGAATTCCAGAAAACCTTTCCCAAGCATGTTCAACCCAGTAGTATTTACCATGTTTAAAATAAACCAAGAAAGTGTGAGTTGGGCATATGTCATTATAATAAATAATAAAATAAGTTTTGACTTTAATATTATCTTTTTCTAAATAATATCTTGCAAGTTCTACTTGATCCCAACAAAGCCCAATTTTATTTTTTTCTACTTCTTCTGGTGTTTCTAATATGTAGTCGTTTATAAAGTCTCCACTACTTCCAAGATATTTATTTCCTTCTTTATCTATCCACCCATATTTTATAAACTTTAAAATTTCCATAATTTTCATATAGGAAACCTCCAATTTACATTAGTATAACACATTATTAATTTATGTCACAAATAAATGATTAATTAAATACAAAAAAATCCGAATAAATCGGATTTTTTCCAATACACATTTTCTTAACGTTTTGAGAATTGTGGAGCACGACGAGCTGCTTTTAGACCTGGTTTCTTTCTTTCTTTCTTACGAGAATCACGAGTTACCATGCCATTTCTTTTTAATGTTTTACGATAGCTATCTTCTTTATCTTCATTTGCTTTGTTATATTCAAGTAAAGCTCTTGTGATTCCTAAACGAATTGCTCCTGTTTGACCAGTAAATCCGCCACCTGAAACTTTTACTTCAATATCAAATGTTTCTTCGTTATTTGTCATAACTAATGGTTGTTTTAAATCCATTACATTAGTTTCATATGGAAAGAAATCACGAACATCACGTCCATTAACTGTTATTTTTCCTTTCCCTGGAACCATTTTTACTTGGGCAACAGATGATTTTCTTCTACCTGTTCCTAAAAACATTCTTTTTTCTGCCATTTAATAAACCCTCCTAGTTAATTTTTAACTCAACTGGTTGTTGAGCTGCATGTGGATGAGATTC
>CACXGO010000003.1 GCA_902767245.1 uncultured Erysipelotrichaceae bacterium | reverse complement strand
TTTTTTATCTTGCAAAGTAAAGAGAAATTCCTACGATGAATGCAAATCCTGCGATGTAGAAGGATGATTTGATAATGTTCATGTTATATCTCCTTTGTATATAATTTATTTGTAACTGATAAGTTAGCAGATAGCTTTATATTTTAGATACAAGTGACGAATGAATTCGGTTTATATACACTTGTAGATAAAATGTTATCTGCTATACTAGTGAAAAAGAAATTATACAAAGAGAATATAAGGAATTTCGTCTTTTATTTATGTTATAATATATAAAAAGATTAATTTTAAAAGGAGTTTTGATTATGTCTGATGAAAAAGTAGTTCCTTTTGATAAAATAAAAAAGAAAATGGAAGAAAAAAGAGCAATGGAACATTTTGATAATCCTAATTTTGTAAATAAGCAACATTATAAAAGCTTTGAAAAACAAATTACAGAAATTAATTTGGCTATGCAAGCATCAGATTTACCTTTTAGTGTTTATGCTTCGAGAACAGTTGATTCAGATAAAAATAATTTATATGAAGCTGTTTTTTGCAAAGGCAAAGATTTAAATATGGAAGAAGCTTTTGTTATTCCTAATGTTTCTAATGGTTTTGAAGTTATTAAAGGATTGGATACTTTTGCTAAACAAACAGAAGATAAAGTATTGCAAGAAGATGTTAGTTATTGTTTTTATAGTTTAGCCAATAACTTTAAACTTATGGGCAATTTAGACCATATGCGTTTTGAGCAAGACCTTCAATTTAATATGAATTCTACTTGGAATAACGATGGTAATGTCCCGTTGTTTAATAAATTTGAACCTAAAGTTGTTGCTCGAAATCCTCAAAATAAAGAAAATGAAAAATCGGAATCTAAGGTTAATATAAAACCTGTTAAATTTAAAGATGTTGGTAATGATATTCCGCCAAATGAACCAACAAGATGAAACATTTTGTGATATGAAATTTAATAATGATATATCTGATAAAAAAATAAGGCTGTCGAAATAAATCGGCAGTCTTATTTTTGTCTTATAATATTGTTGAAGATTATTAAACTACATTGATAAAATTGGGTTTAATCTGATATAATATATAAAACTTTAATTTGGAGATATATGTAATGAGATATATTGGCGGAAAGACATTACTGTTAGATAAAATTGACAATGCTATAAATGAAAATTGCAGTAATATACATTCAATAATAGATATATTTGCTGGTTCTGTTGTAGTGTCTTCTCATTTAGTTCAAAGTGGATTCCAAGTAATTAGTAATGATATATTATATTTTAGTTATGTAATACAAAGGTGTGTTATTGGTATTTCTAAAATTCCATCGTTTGACAAATTAAAGGAAATAGGAATTTTTGCACCATTAGAATATTTGAATTATTTACCTATTGATAAAACTGATTTTGATATTCAGAAATGTTTTATTTACCAAAATTATTCTCTTGGTGGCTCTTCAAGAATGTATTTTAGAGAAGATAATGCATTAAAAATAGACATTATTCGTTTAACAATAGAACAATGGTATCTCGATGGTTGTATTAATGATGACGAATATTTTTATTTGTTAGCCTCTTTGATTTATGCGGTTCCTTACGTAGCAAATATTACTGGTGTTTATGCTGCATATCTTAAGTTTTGGGATAAAAGGACGTATAATCAGATTGTTTTAAAAGAAATACCTCTTCGTTTGAATAACCAAAATAATTATTGTTATAATTGTGATTATACGGCGTTATTGAAAATCAAAGCAGATTTATTATATGCAGATCCACCGTATAATCAAAGAGAATATGCTCCTAATTATCATTTGTTGGAAACAATAGCTCGTTATGATTATCCTAAAATTAAGGGCGTTTCTGGTATGCGTGAGTATTCGCAAATGAAATCTAAATTTTGTAGTAAAAAAACTGTAGAAGAAGCTTTTGAAACATTAATTCGAGATACAAATTGTAATAATATTTTAATTTCTTATAATAATGAAGGGTTGATAACCACAACAAGATTAAGTGAAATATGTAAAGATTATGCTATTAATGACAGTTTTAAATTATATGAATTCGATTATCGTAGGTATAAGAATAAGATACCTAATGAAACTGAAGGTTTGAAGGAACAATTATATTTTTTAAGGAGAAGATAATGCCAAAATTTTATAAATCACCATTTAATTATATTGGCAACAAGTATAGAATAATGGGAAAAATATTACCATATTTTCCTAATAAAATCAATATGTTTGTTGATTTATTTTGTGGTGGTTGTGATGTGACTATTAATACTAAAGCTAAAATTTATTATGCTAATGATATAAATAACTTTGTGATTGATATTTATAAAGCTTTTCAAAACAATTCAAAGGAAGTTATTCCGTATATTGAAAATACTATTGAAAAATATCAGCTTTCCAAAACTAATGAAGAATCATATAAATTGTTTCGTGATTATTACAATAAAACACGCAATCCTTTAGATTTATATGTTCTCATGTGTTATTCTTTTAATTATCAATTTCGATTTAATTCATCTTATGAATATAATAATCCTTTTGGACGTAATCGTAGCTCATTTAATTCTTCTATGAAGAAAAACTTGGAGATCTTTTTAGAAAAAATTAAAGGAGTCCAATTTTCCAGTATGGAATTTGGTATGTATGATTTAGGCTGTATGACCGAAAAAGATTTTATATATTGTGACCCGCCTTATTCTTTAACTTGTGGAAGTTATAATGATGGCAAGCGTGGTTTTAATGGTTGGGGATTACATGATGACAGTCGTTTGTTTTTATTGTTAGATGGACTTTCTTATCGCAATGTAAAATTTGCTTTTTCTAATGTTATTGAACATAAAGGAATTGTACATAAAACCATGAAAGCTTGGGCTGATCGAAATAATTACAAAATTAATTATATTGATTTTGATTATAATAATTGTAATTATCATATAAAGAATCGTAATAATATTACGAAAGAAGTTTTAATTACTAATTATTAAAAGAAATAAAAAATCCCCCTTGCTAATTTTTTAAAATTAGCAAGGGGGAACTTTTTTGTTTAAAATGTCTTAATTTAACGATAGTGTAAAAATTGCATGGGCTTTATTTTTTAATTTTTTAATTAACAAAATAAATTCATTTCATCTTCGGCTTGCCAATATTTTTCTAAATTTATGATATTGCCTAAATTTCCGAAGCGTTTATCTGTTTTAAATTTTTTCATTGGTCTTTCTAATTGACCTTGTAGGTTTAATAATTTTTGCCAATAATTTGGTAAATATTCACGCATATTGCGTAATTCTTTTTTGTTTTTATTACAACAGCACCAACAAGAAACTCTGTCTAAAATATTGTAAAGCTCTATGCCATTTTCTGACCAATTATAGCCGTGGTCATAACAGTATTGTAAAGCTTGCTTTTCTGTTATGTTCCATTC
>CACXGO010000002.1 GCA_902767245.1 uncultured Erysipelotrichaceae bacterium | reverse complement strand
ATCTGGATTAGTTATCATTTGGTTTTTAGCTTTTTGACCAACGATAATTTCACCATTTTTGAAAGCAACTACAGAAGGAGTTGTTCTCTCACCTTCGGCATTAGCAATAACCTTTCCTTCGCCACCTTCATAAACACATACACAACTGTTAGTTGTACCTAAATCAATACCTATTATTTTACTCATTTTTATCATCCTTTCTTTATGCACTTACTTTAACCATTGCTGGTCTTATAACTTTATCTTTTAATAAATATCCTTTTTGTAATACTTCAAGCACCATTCCTGGTTCAATGCCTTCACGCACTTCAGTCATAACTGCTTGATGGTAAGTTGGATTAAATAATTTATTAGCACCATCAATTGCTTTAACTCCATATTTTTCTAAAGTTGCAACTGCTCCACAATAAATTAATTTAACCCCATCTAAGAATTTAGAAACATCCTCATTTTCATTATCTTCTTCTAGCTTTAATGCTCTTTCTAAATTATCAATGGTTGGAAGTAATTCCTTTACCAAATCTTCATTAGCATATTTAAGCATCCTTGCTACTTCTTCATCTTTTCGCTTGCGGTAATTTACAAGTTCAGCTTTATCGCGAAGTGATTGTTCCTTTAATTCAATTATTTCTTTTTTTAATTTTTCAACTTTTCTATCTTTGTGATCTTTTTTTGTCTTTTTTTCATCATGACATTCACAGTTTCCTTTTTCACAACCGCATTCACAATTATCATCACAATGACAATTTTCTTTTTCACAACCACATTTACATTTTTCTTCGTTTACTTCTAATTTTTCGTCTTCCATAAGTCACTATCCTTCTATATTTTTCTTTATATATTCAAGTAATGTTACAACACGTTCATATTCCATTCGCTTTGGTCCAATTAAAGCAATCGTTCCTTCTTCACCATTAACAGAATATTTGGTTTTAATTATTGTAACATCATCATCAAATTCATTTTCACTACCAATATATATATTGATTCCAGAATCATCTTCTTTAATACTACTGATTTTAGTTTTATCATCAAATTTACTAACAATTTCACGAATTCTGTCAGCATTATCAAATTCTGGTTGCATTAATATATTGCTTGTCCCTGACACATGAACTTCTGATTTGTTGAAATCACTAAAAGCATTATAAAATGCATTGTATAAAACATCATGTTGTGCAATACACTCATTAATTACCGGTTTAACCTCATACTCTAATTTAGCACTAACTTCATTAATTGGTGTGCCAACAATCATTCTATTTATAATTTCAACTGTTTTTTGAACTTCTTTCATATCAACAGTATCACTCATAATAACATCACGATGCTCAACATGACCTTGATCAGTTACAACTAAAGCAATTAAATGTGTATCTGTTATTGGAACAATTTCTACTTTACTAACCTTATTATTACTTGATTGTTTACCTAAAACAATACTTGTATAACTTGTAAGTTCTGAAATTATTTCCATACTTCTTGCAATTGCATCAGATAGTGCAAGTGAATTGTTTTTAAATATCGTTTGCAATTTTAACATTTCTTCACCATTTAATTCTTTTGGTTTCATAATGTTATCAACATAATAACGATATCCCTTTTCACTTGGAACTCTTCCTGAAGATGTATGCATTTTTTCAAGCAAACCTAAATTTTCTAATTCACCCATTTCATTACGAACTGTAGCTGATGAGCAATTTAGACTATCACATATTGCTTTAGAACCAATTGGTCTTGCTGTTTTAATATAATCTTCAACAATTATTTTAAGAAGCTTTTCTTGTCTTTCGTTTAACACATTTTCACCTCTTTAGCACTCTCCAAACCTGAATGCTAAATTCATTATACTATTATATGCTGGCAATGTCAATATATGAGTGCTAATTTTAAAAAAATAAAAAAGTGCATCTTTTGCACTATCTTATCTTTGTATCAGTTAATTTTAAATTTTCATCTTGGTCAATTTCAAATGGCTTTTCTGCTACTATTTCACCTTTGATATTAATCCAAAGTTGATCTTTAGCATTTGCAAGTGGTTTTAAAAAACTGGATTCTCATCATGACTTGCATTTGTATATTTTACCACGCCAGGTATTACTTTGCCACTTTTGGTTTTACAACTACTTAAGGATTCCAATAAATGATGTTTTTCTTCTGGAGTTGCTCTTCTTACAGCATACATATATTTTAATGCCTCATCCTCACTTCCAACAACCTCAGCATATGTTATTTTATTTATTATTTATCTCTTAGTTAAATAAATCTGGCCCGTTAAAACCTATTAAAAAGCCCAAAAATGCAATACCTAAAAGTGTGAATGCAAAAACGGCGCCAATAATGTAAGCACGTTTTTCATAATATCTTCTTATTTCTTCTTCAGTCATTTTTTTAGTTTCTCTAGCCATATTATCACCATAATAATATTATCATAATAGTACTTCTTTTGCAAGTAAGTATTTTATTCAAAGAAAAAGTCATAATAAAAATATGACTTATTTTCTAATTTTTATTTCAAAGTTGTTAGAAAATACATTAGCAACTTTAAGAATAATTTTAATTGCAAACAATAAAAAAATGCTTGGAGCCATTTTAACTTTTGCCATATCTTTAATATGGATTTTTTCAGTTTCTTTTATTGTCGTTGATTTTAAAGATTACTTAAAGATTTTTTACTTTGCTTTAGGTAGTGGAATTGGTTCTTATCTAGGAAATATAATTGAAGAAAAGATAGCTCTGGGTTGTATTATTATTTCTTTTAAAGTCACTAGTAAAGATTATAATTACTTTAAAAAAGTATTTTTAAGGTTTGATAAAAATATTATTAAAGTTATGAATAATTATAAATTTGAAATAAATGTAAAACGAAAATTACAAAATAAGATAATAAAATTAATAAAGAAAAGAAACAACAAAATTAATGTTAATGTTATAAAAATTTTTAATTGCTAATTCATTACATATTTGTTAAAATAATTAGCGGGTGGTTTTATGGAGCAAATAATTGTCATATGTCCTGCTAAGATAAATTTATTTTTGAATATATTAGGCAAACAAAACGGAAAACATATTTTTAAATCAATTAATCAAAGTGTTGATTTGTATGATTATTTGACAATTAAACCAAATGAAACTGGTTTTATTAATATAACTATTAATAACGAAAAAAAATATATTAATCAAGAAAATATTATATTTAAAGCTGCCATTTTAATGAAACAACTTTATCACATAGTTTATGGCTTTGATATAGATATTGTAAAAAATATACCTGATAATGCCAATCTTGGAAGTGACAGTACTGATGCAGCAGGTGTTATTTTAGGTATAAAAAAAATGTTTAATCTAGATATAGACAATGATACCCTCACATTTATTGGAACTATGATCAGTCCAGAAGTGCCATTTTGTTTATTTGGTGGAACTTGTTTAATTGATGGGTCAGGTAGTATTGTTACTGAAGTAAATATGGATTTGTGTCCATTTTTAATCATTAAACCAAACATTGATTTAAATCAAAAAGAAATGTTTGAAGCTTATGATAAAACTTGTGTTAACTATTTTGATTTTGGTTATTATGCTATCGGTCAAAATGATCTTGAAATAGTAGCTCCAAAAGAAATCAAAGATATTAAAGATTATATGGCCAATTTTAATGCATATTTTACAAATATGACTAGTAGTGGTCCAACTGTAATTGGAGCATTTAATAATAAAGAAGAATTATTAAATGCTTATAAAAATTTAAAAAATTATTTTCAGAATTACCAAGCATATATGGTTAATCCTTGTAAAGGAATTCAGATATTAGAAAAGACGCGTCTTAATTAATCGCGTCTTATTTCATTGCCATCAAATTTAACATCTAATACTTTCTTACTTGATAGCAAGTCTGCTAAATGAACAATCTTTTGAGCCTTGCTTGTTGGAAGTGCAAGTTCAATATCACTATAATTACTCTTATTCCACTCACCCATATGACTCTCAATGGCTGAAGCAACATACTCAATTTCATCATCAGTTAAATCTAGCTTATCCTTAGCCGAGCGAAGACAAGTAGCACATATAAGTGGGTGTTCGTGTTTTGTAAATTCTTCTTCACTAACACCATGTTTAAAGCCATCGTGAACTAAAATTGCAAAGCGAAGTAAATCTTTTTGATCACTTGTAAAATCATCCCCAAATGTGTGTGAAGAAAGAATTTCATTTAAAATATAACACGCAACTTTTGAATGCCTCAACAAGCCTCCTTCACCACTTGCAAATTCAGGATGATATTTGCCTGTTGAGGAAGCAGCAACCCGAAAAAAATAATCAGGAAGCATTTCAATAAAAGTTGCTGCGCTTTTTTTTATTCTTTCATTCTTAATATAATTTAATTCTGTTTTTAACATTTCAATTTTATTCATAATCAAGTAACTCCTTTAAAATGTCATTTTCAGTATATATTTTATTATATGGGATTTTTATGTAATTGTCATCTATAACTAAACAGTCATTTTTTATTAATCGTTGAATTATTTTATTTTCAAGTAAATTCGTTTGGAATTTCTTATTAAAATCTTTAATATTTATGCCATCTATTTTACGCATTCCCAAAATTAATTCATAAACCATTTGATCTTTTTTAGATAAAACTTCTTCTTCACTTACATATTTATGACTTAAATACTTGTCCAAAGACAAAGTATTTGTGTAACGCACATTTTTAATATAACCACTTGCTCCAAGTCCAAAGCCATAATATTCCAAATTATTCCAATATGTCAAATTATGTTTACTTTGATAATTTGGAATGCAAAAATTGCTAACTTCATAATGAATAAAGCCATGTTTTTTCATTTCTTTTTTTATTAATTCATACATTTCAGAATCAATATCTTCTGAAATGCTTTTTGTTTTTTTTATGTAAAGCATCGTATGTGGTTCAATCATTAAAGAATATGTTGAAATGTGTTTAATTTTAAGTGAGAACACCTTTTCTAAATCCTTTTTTAAATCAAAAATGCTTGTATTGGGAAAAGCATAGATTAAATCAACATTAATATTTTCAATTCCAAATTTATTAATTAATTCAATTTTTTGTTTCACTTCTTCATAGGTATGAAAACGATTCATTTTTTTTAATATTTCAGAATTAAATGATTGTACACCAATACTAATACGATTAATGCCATTGTTTTTAAATATTTCGAGTTTTTCTTCATTTATATCATTTACATTACATTCGATTGTAAATTCATAATCTTTTTTCAACTTAAATATTTTTGTTATTTCAAAAAGCTTTTTTAAGTCTTTCAAATTTAAAACACTTGGAGTGCCACCACCAATATAAATAGTTTTTATTTCTTCACCCTTATATTTTCCTTTTACTTCATCAAAAAGAGCTTCAAGATAACTAGAAGCAAACTTTTCATAATATAGCATCTTAGAAAAATCACAGTAAGTACATATTGATGAACAAAAAGGAATATGAATATAAACTGATTCTATACTTTTCATCATTCATCCTCATTATCCATATTTAATACTGCTAAGAATGCTTCTTGTGGGAGTTCAACACTACCAATTTGTTTCATTTTCTTTTTACCTTCTTTTTGTTTTTCTAAAAGTTTTTTCTTTCTTGAAACGTCTCCTCCATAACACTTAGCAAGTACATTTTTTCTAACAGCTTTAATATCAGCACGAGCAATTATTTTACTTCCAATGCTCGCTTGAATTGGGACTTCAAATTGCTGCCTTGGAATTATTTTTCGAAGTGATTCAACTAAAGCTTTGCCTCGATTATATGCAAAGTCTTTATGAACAATAATACTTAAAGCATCAACTATTTCACCATTGAGTAAAATATCCATTTTAACTAAATTGCTAGATTTATAACCAATTAATTCATAATCAAATGAAGCATAGCCTTTAGTATATGACTTTAATTTATCAAAGAAATCATAAACTATTTCAGATAAAGGTATTTCATAATGAATATTAACTCTTGTTTGATCAATATATTCCATATTTACATAAGTGCCTCTTTTATTCTGACATAGTTCCATAATTGGACCTATGTAAGCACTAGGTGTAAATATATTTGTCCTAATATAAGGTTCTTTTATATCAAGTATCATTCCGCGATCAGGTAATTTAATTGGACTATCAATACTAATTACACTTTTATCAGTTAAAGTTACTTCATAAATAACAGATGGACTGGTTGCAATTAAATCAAGATTGAATTCTCTTTTAATTCTTTCTTCAATAATATCCATATGAAGTAAACCTAAAAATCCACATCTAAAACCAAATCCTAAGGCTTTACTGGTTTCTGGCTCATATTCTAAAGCGGCATCACAAAGCTTAAGTTTATCTAAGGCATCTCTTAAGTCATTATATTTTGATGTTTCTAAAGGATAAAGTCCACAGAATACCATTGGTTTCATTGGCTTATAGCCTTTTAAAGGTAAATCAGCTGGATTATTTTCTAAAGTAACAGTATCTCCGACTTTAACATCTTTAATGCTTTTAATAGCAGCCGAAATAAAACCTACTTCACCAGCAAAAAGCTCACTGCAAGCCTTTTCTTTAGGTGTGTGCACACCCATTTCCACAACATCATATGTGGCCCCTGTTGCCATCATTTTTATCTTGTCTCCAACTTTTAATTTACCAGAAACAATTCTAACTAAAGCAACAACACCTTTATACGAGTCGTAATAACTATCGAATATTAAAGCTCGTAGTTTATCATCTTTATTTCCAGTTGGTGCAGGTATTCTCTCAATAACGGCATCAACAAGTTTATCAATACCAATTCCATTTTTGGCACTCACCAAGATGATTTCATCACGATTGAAACCAATACCTTCAAGTTCAGCTGTTACCTTTTCAATATCAGCATTTGGTAAATCTATTTTATTTATAACAGGTATTATTGTTAAATCATTTTCTAAAGCAAGATATAAATTTGCAAGTGTTTGAGCTTCAATTCCTTGAGCAGCATCAACAACTAAAATTGCACCTTCACAGGCTGCTAAGCTTCTTGACACTTCATATGTAAAGTCAACATGACCAGGAGTATCAATTAAATGAAGTAAATAACCTTTATATTCAAGCCTTACAGCATTTAATTTAATTGTAATTCCACGTTCTCTTTCAAGATCCATATTGTCTAAAATTTGATCTTGCATTTGCCTTTTATCTAAAGCTCCAGTTAATTCTAAAATACGATCAGCAATTGTACTTTTTCCATGATCAATATGAGCAATAATTGAAAAATTACGAATGTTTTCATTCATAAATATCACCTGGAGTTATTATAACAAAAAAAGCCAAGAAAAAAAAGCCATTAATATGGCTTTCATAACACTATTTTGTAGCAGTTGCTTTTCCATTTGCATCTAATGTAACTGTGATACCTTTAAATTGTCCCTCACTTGTACTATAAGTAAATGTTCCACTTGTGATAGCACACTGGTTAAAATTAATAACTGTTGTTTCTGGTAATTCTCCTGAAATTTTCATTGCTGTTAATTGAGCTTTACTGAAAGTTATAGTACATGTTCCACTTTGGCAAGTACTTACATCACCACCGCCTGAAACAGTCCCATCAAAAGTACCATACATATCAACACTAGATCCTATCGTAGAGCAAGCATTAACAAGTTGTTGTTTCATATTCCCAACTGATGATTCAGCAGCATCTAAAGGTGCTTGAGTTAATTTTGGTACAATTACCGCCATAGTTACAGCAGCAACAATTGCTAAAATAACGATAACTGCTAAAAGTTCTATTAATGTAAATCCTTTCTTATTTAATAATTTTTTCATATAAATTCCTCCTCTATTTTTACATTATTAATATAACACAAAAGAATATTTTTAGTCAACAAATTATACTTTTGGTTTACATAAAAAAGAAGACTAATCTTCTTTTTTGTAGCTTTTACATAATTCATCTAATTCATTAATCAAACCATCTGCTTCATCAAAATCTTTGAAACGACATCCTGAAGCATATATATGGCCACCGCCATTATAATGAGAAGCAACTTCATTAATAATTGGTCCTCGTGATCTAATAGATGTTCTTATATAATTATTGTTTTTATCTTCACTCATAAATACCCAGACAAGTACTTCGTCAACATAATTAAAATTGTTAATCATATTCCCCGGAGTTGCAGCATCAACATCATATTCCTTTAAGGTTTCATCAGTTATTTTGATATATGCAAGTCCGTTTTCTGTAACTATCATATTATTAGTAATAAAGCCTTGAAACTTAAACTCTTTTAAAGGCCTCATGTAAAGTTCATCATAAATCCCCTCTACTGTTAAACCTGTTTCTTTCATCATTTTTGACACAAGTTCAAAAGTTTTAGATGTTGTATAGAAGTATAAAAATCTATTTGTATCTGAAACAATACCTAAGTAAAGAGTTTTAGCTATTCCTAAATTAAGCTTCAATTTTGTTGCAAATAAAAGTTCAAGAATTAACTGGCAAGTACTACTTGATGTATCATCAATTTTTTCAATATCACAATATGTATCTACAACTGGATGATGATCAATTTTAATTTTATACTCAAATTTATCTACATCTACACCATCAACCCTTTTTTTATCTGGTACATCCAAAACAATTAATAAACTATTTTCATATATATTTTCATCTATTTTGTCTAAATTACCTAAAAAACGAAATTTGGTTGCTGGAGATCCTACTGCATATACTTTTTTACTTGGAAATGTATTTAAAATACTATCTCTTAAAGCAATTTGGCTACATAATGCATCTGGATCTGCTCCTACATGACGAGCTATTACAATTTTGTCGTATTTTTTTATTTTAGAATATATTCTTTTGTAAACATTCATAAATATTCCTTTTCTACTTTATCAAATTATAGGTATCTCTAATAATCATAATTTCTTCATTAGTTGGTATTACATATACTGGTATTTTAGAATTTGCTGTTGTGATTAAACCTTCATGAATTTCTTTAAATCCAGCAATCTTACTATTAGTTTCTTCGTCTACTTCAATGCCAAATGGCTTTAATTTATTAAGTATAGCTTTTCTAGTTTCACTACCGTTTTCTAATACACCTGCAGTCATAACCATAGCATCTACTTTTCCATCTAGCTCAATATAGTATTCAGCAATGAATCTATCAATAATATCAACATACATATCTAAAGCAAGCTTAGCTTTTTCATCACCAGCAGCAATAGCTTTCTCAACATCTCTATTATCATTATATCCACAGATACCAAGTAAACCACTCTTTTTGTTTAAATCATTAGTAATTTCAGAAACAGATTTACCAGACTCTTTACATACATATTCAATAATAGAAGGATCAATAGAACCACATCTAGTTCCCATCATTAAACCATCTAATGGAGTTAAACCCATTGTTGTATCATAACATTTTCCATCTTTGATGCAACTAATTGATGCCCCACTACCAACATGACAGATAATTAAGTTAACGTTATCTTTACCTAACATATTCTTCATTGTTTCAGTTATATACTTATGACTAGTCCCATGAAATCCATATTTTCTAACACCATATTTTTCATACCATTCATAAGGTACTGGGTACATAAAATTAACTTGTGGCATCGTTTGATGAAATGCCGTATCAAATACTGCAACATTAGGTACTCCTGGTAAAGCTTTTTGCATTGCTGTAATACCTGCTAAATTACCTGGATGATGCAATGGCCCAAGTTTAGTTAAGTCCTTAATATCTTTTACAACTTGATCATCGATTAATACAGCATCAGAATACTTTTCACCACCATGTAAAACACGATGACCAACACCTTTTATTTCATCTAGACTTTCAACAGCTTTATATTTTAATATTTCATCTAGCATCACTTGAACTGCTTCAGTATGATTACTTAAATATTTTTCGCCTCTAATTTTTTCACCATTGATTTTTGTATTCCAAAAAGAGTCTGAAAAACCAATTTTTTCAATATAACCACTGATTATTACTTTTTCTTCAGGCATTTCAAATAATTGAAACTTTAATGATGAACTTCCTGCATTAACACATAATAATTTCATAAAATCCTCCTTAATTCACACAATTAGTATATCATAAAATTTAAAAAATAGATTATAAAAATCTATTTTTCTTTAACTTCAACTATGTTTGCTTCTTTAATATTTTCAATTTCTTTTTTGACTTCTTTGTTTGGTGAATATTTTTTATATCCAAAATATACCCAAATATCTGTTAAAGCATCAATTATTAAAATTGCACCTATGATTTGAATGATAACTTTTGAAACATTAAATGCATTAACTAACATATAGATTCCAAAACCAACAAACAAAATTGCAATAATAAGTCCAATCCACCAACGGCGATAATTAACTTTTTTAAAAGCAATTGAATCTTTCAATTTACCTAAACCATCTACTAATAAAAGTAAACCTGCTGCAAACGGAATAATTGATGATAAAAGAGTTGGATTAATTAAAATATATATCCCAAAAGTAATACATATAAGACCTGCAATTAAACCAAATTTACTTAAAGTATTAAAATCATTTTTACTAAAAAACCTAATAATATAGATTACTCCATATAAAAGAATAAATATTCCGACTATATAATTAACTGCATCTAATATAAATCCTGGATTTAAAAGCATTATTAAACCCATAACAAAATATAATAATGACACGAGTAATGTATAAGATTTAATCTTTTTCAAAATTTCCATAATATCACCAAAAAAATTATACCACAAAAAAGAAAAAAAGTCAGTTATTCTGACTTTAATTCAAAGTTAATTCACCATCAATTGGTAAATTGGCATAATTAGCATCGGTTAAAGTAATAGTTCTACTTGCTGGTGTTGCATTAGTTATTTGAATTGTCTGCGAATCTGTAGTTAAAGATGTGTTTTGAACATTATCATCAAATTCATGTTCACCATCTGAAGCTGTCTGCTTATAATATATTAATGGAGCATTTGTAGCTGCAAATGGAACATTATTAAATACTGCATTACCTTCACTATCAGTAGTAATTGGATTACCATAAGTAGTTCCAGATGCATCAGTTCTTACAAATGTTGCTCCTACTATTGGTGTTCCACCTGCTTCACCTGTTTCTGTTACATGAAGTGTTAGTGTTCCGGTTGCTGATATTTGAAAGGCATAATTATTAGTTCCGGCTTGAACATTAACAGAAGATGGTGATATTGATTCATTATTATAACCTGAGACATTGGCTGAAACATTATAAGTTCCGTTCAAAATTGATTCAGTTCCACTACCATTAACAATATTTATTACATATGGTTTTGCCATAACATTATTTTCCCCCTTCCTATTTTTAAACCTGAATAATTACTATCAGTTAAAGTAACAACAATAGAATCATTTTTAATAAAACAAAAGGTATTAATTTCTTTATTTAATATGCCAACCATTCTATTTGGTATTAGATTTTTACTATATATTACAATCTTATAAAGTTTTTTAGGTAAATCGCATGTATAACAACCATATTTATCGGTCTTGGAAGATATTATTAAATTATTATTTAAATCATAAATATTGAATTTAAATGTATGAAAAGCCAAATCATTCTTAACACAACATTTTATTAAAATTTTCATATTATCACTACTTTCGATTTATTTTATGAAAAAATATATTTTTAGCAAATTATAAATTGCTTAATTATTTCATTTATTATTTTAATATGTTATATCAAATATAAAAAACCGTTATAAATTAACGGTTTTTTTTACTTTGGCGAAGAGTGTGGGATTCGAACCCACGTGCCACATAATGACAACTTGATTTCGAGTCAAGCTCGTTATAACCACTTCGATAACTCTTCACTATAAGATAATAGTAAAGATTTTTTTATTCATATAAACTAAGTCTTTTTCTATTACCTTTTTCAATCTGTTCACTAGTTAAGAAAATACTTGGTAATACTTCATAAGGAATCTTAATGTCTTTTATTTCTGCATAACTACTTGGATTTAATGGATAGTTTGATTCTATTAATTCAAGATTCTCATCAAAAATAAGGCGTAAATTTAGAAATCTATTTCCTGGAGCTCTAACTAATATTTGAGTTTTATTATTATTTAATCCAATATTTAAATTAGCAAATATATTTGCTATTTCATCAAGCATGATTGTATAATCAATATTATTTTTTGAACTAAAAATTTCTTTATTGGCTTCATAAAAATCATTTAAAGCTTTAATATTTCCATCAAAATGCAAACATCTAAAATCCGTAAAAATTCCAAAAAAATGTTTTAAATACATCTTATCAAACGATTTTAAAATTTCTGATTTACTTAAACATTGACCTGTATTAAGATTAATAAATATATATTCCCAAATGTTTTTACAAATAACAATGTATTTACAACCATTAAAATCAAATTTTCTAATAAATTCAACGGAACTATATTCTCTATCATTTGGATTTGAAAAAACAATACTATTTAAAACAGTATATTTTTCGCGTACTTGATTTATTTTAGGATTTAAATCTTCAATTCTTTTGCTATCATTTATTAAAGCAAATTTATCAAACATTACTTGCATTAATTTTTCTTGATCAATTCTTAATTTTTGCATTTTTTTACTCCTTTATTAAGATACATTATATCACAAATATCAAAAATATTGTCTATATATATTCTTCAATTTTAACATTTTTTTCATTAATAATTAAATAATTAGTCGTAAGTAACATTGATGCTATCGATACTGCATTCTTTAAAGCCGTTTTTAAGACTTCAGCAGGATCTAAAATATTTGTGTTATTGATGTTTTCAAATTGTCTCAATTTACAATTATATATTTTTTGATAGTTGGTTTTAATAATTTCATTTTTTAAATTTTCATAATCTTCACCACAATTATTCATAATTTTTTGCATTGGCACCTTTAAAGAATTAATCATAATTTGATATCCATCATTTTCACATTTTATTTCCTCAGATATTCTAAAAAATGTAATGCCTGCTCCTAAACAAACTCCACGACTAGCAATGTCTAAAGCATTAATTGCATCTTCAATGCGCATTTTCTTTTCTTTCATTTCTGTTTTAGTTATAGCACCAACATAAATTGTTGTTATACCAAAATCTAACGAAGCAATTCTTTGAGCCATAAATACTTTTTCATAATCATTTAATCCTTCAAAATCTTTTTTTAGTTTATTTACATACTTATCAATTTTGCGTTCAAATGAAAAAGCAATATTATCTTTATTTATTACTACTTTAGAAACTCGACCTAAATCTTCATAACTAATCGATTCCATAACACTTTTAAATATACCACCACTTATTGCCATAAGATCTTGAATAACCGCATATTTCCTTGATATATAATCTGGTAATAAAAATAAAAAAATATTTTTTTGATAATCAAGATAGTAAGAAAGAATTTGGTTTTTTACATCTTCACTTACATCTTCAGCTAGAATTAATAAATTTTGATTTTTTACTAAAGATTCATTAATAAAATCATTAATTACTTCTAAATCATCCAAATAGCCTTTTAATAACAATATACTGGTATCATTTAAAACTATCTCATTACTATTAAGAAAATATGCATTAGAAACATTATCTAATTCAAATATATAACCTTTTTGTTTTTTGACATATGTTTTTTCAGTACTACTTTCTTCAATTTTGATTGCGTATTTATTTTTTACATCTAAAAAAATATCTGCCAAAAATTTTCCTAATTCGTCATCATTACATGATGTTTTTGCAATATTTATTAATTCTTCTTTGGTTGGTTTTTTCTTATATTTATCTATAAGTTCTAAAATACTTTCTAATGTTTTATCCAATTCTTCTTTTAAAACTATTGGATTTTTACCATTTCTAATTACATTTAAACCTTCTTTAAAAATATTTTCTAATAAAACAATCGTCGTCGTCGTTCCGTCACCTACTAATTCATTAGTTTTTAATGATGCTTCTTTTACTATTTCCAAGATAGTATTAATACTTGCATCATCACTTTCTATCGATGATGCAATCGTTACACCATCATTAGTAATAAATGGACTTGTATCATATTTATTAATTAAAACATTATTCCCTTTAGGACCTAAAGTTGATCCAACTGCACTAGCTATTAATTGAATTCCATTTTCCATAGTTTTTTTTAATTCTTCACCCATTATAATCTTCTTCATATTCTATCCTCCATTTCAAGCATGTTTTTCCAATATTTTTTTGGCATAAAATTCATTTGGCATTTCAAATTTTTTCTTTCTTTAATAGAAATTGTTTTAAAAAATGTTTTCCATAATTCTTCAATATTTTTTTCATTTTCATCAAGATCTAAATTAAGTGATTTAAATTCACTTTCTTTTAAATATATAACTTTTTTTAAATCATAAAGAGCATATATATTTCTTTTTTTGTCATATATAATCCATAATTCTTCACTTAAACGTTTTTTAAAATGAGTGGCTAAAATAGAAATAACATTATTGGTAGGTTCAATAACAGCATAATAAAAGTTTTTAACTTGTTTAAATCTTAAAAATCCTTTTAACTTGTGAGCTTCTGAACCAACATATTTAATAATTTTTATAACCTCATTGATGCTATCTATATTACGATATCTAAATACATCTTCCTTATATTTAAAGGCATATTTTAAAAACTCAAAAATAAGCAATTCTTTATTTTCATTATTTGATAAATATACATAATATATACTTTTTAAAATGATCTTGGGCATTTTATTTAAAATCTTTAAATTGTTTTTATTATCCAATTTTAAATTAACTATTTGTTCTAACAAATTTGGTTCATAATCACAGTTTTTTATATTATCTGGATTTATTTTTTGTTTTAAAAGTTCAATTATTAAATTTAACAATGATGAATAATCTCCATTATACAAATAAATATTACTCATAAGTTAATCTTAGTTGTTCTTTATTATTTGAAACATCTTTTTTAGTTTCTAATAATAAGCTGCTTTCTACAAACTTTTTTTGAAATAAACCCATATTAATATAAAATTTGCCATTACAAGTAATAAAATATTTAGCTCTTTTAAGAGAAATACTCATTTTTTTTAAATCATTAAATTCAATCTTAAAAACTTTTCTTGATGAAATTATTTTTTTAGCAGATTTTGGACCTATTCCTGGGACTTTTAATAAATCATAATAACTTGATTTATTTATTTCTTTAGGAAACTCTTCAAAATGTCTTAAAGCCCAATCCGCTTTTGGATCAAGTAAAATATTAAAGTTGGGATTTTTTTCTTCTAACAAATTATCAACTTTATAACCATAGAATCTTAGAAGCCAATCGGCCTGATAAAGTCTGTTTTCACGTACTAATGGTGGAATTTCTATGCTTGGTAATAATTTATCTTTATTAACCGGAATATAAGCTGAATAAAAAACTCTTTTTAAAGAATACCTATTATAAAGCGATTCGCTTTTTGAAAGTATTTCTAAATCTGTTTCTTTACTTGCACCAATAATCATTTGGGTACTTTGACCAGCTGGAGCAAAATTTCGACTTCTGTTATCTTTAACAGTTTGCATTATTGAACTAATTTTATCTGGTTTTTTATCTGGTGCAAGTAATTTTAATGAATCGTCCCTTGGAAGCTCAATATTAGCACTCATTCTATCGACAAGTTTACCTAACTTTTTAATTAAATAGTCACTAGCACCAGGTATGGCTTTAGCGTGAATATAACCAGCAAAATGATACTTATTTCGAAGCAGGTAAATTGTCTCAATTATTTTAGACATCGTATAATCCGGATTTTTAATAATACCAGAGCTTAAAAATAAACCTTCTATATAATTTCTTTTATAAAAGTTAATTGTAATTTCACAAATTTCTTCAGGAGTAAAAATAGCTCTTTTAACACTGTTACTTTTTCTATTAATACAATATTTACAATCAAAGATACAGGCATTTGTCATTAGAATTTTTAAAAGAGAAATACATCTTCCATCGTTTGCAAATGAATGACAAATTCCTGAATATGCAACATTACCTAACCCTTTATCATTTCTAGTACTTCCACTAGAGGAACATGATGCATCATACTTGGCACTATCAGCAAGTATTTCAAGCTTTTCTTTTAAATTCATAACCATCACCATCTTAATTATACAATACAAAAATTCATTTGTCACGAACATTTGTTTGTTTTTTAAAAAAATAAAAATTGTGATGTTCACAATCTTTATTTTTAAATAAATTAAGACAATTTTAATTCTTTTGTGTTTCCAATTAAATTCATTTTTATAAACAATATTTCTAAATTTGGATCTAGTTTAATCATTTCATCCTTAAATGTGCAATCACTTATTCTAGTTAAAACTTTACTACATATTTCATATATATGTGATGAACTCATTCCAATCATTTGAGAAATACTATAAATTGAATGCCTATTCCCATCGACATAGCCCATTCTTAAACCAAAAATACGAGCATATAAATCATTCCCTATAGCAGCCTTCACAAATTCATAGATTCTTTCATGAGCCATTATATTTGGATTATAACTTTTTAGTTTCTTTATAATTTCCAATTGATTGTCTGCATATTCAATAAGTATACCTCTTTTGTTTGAGTTTATTATCTTACTACGAGCTCGTGATTCTATTTGTCTTACTCTTTCACGTGTGATACCAAGTTTACGACCACATTTTTCAAGAGTCCACTTTTTACCATCTACAATACCTATTCTTAAGAGAAGAACTTCTAATTCACGTTCATTTAAAGATTTAATACTTTTAATAATTTCAATAATTTCATTATATTGACCTTTTTTTAACACTTTATCTTCAAATTCTTGTTTTTCGTCAGGAATGAAATCCCCAAGTTCATTCTCACTAAAATCATTATCAGCACTAACTTTTATAGTTTGATTTAAACTTATTGTGTTTTGAGAAACCATTAAAATTTCATTAATTTCACTTTCAGTCATTTTAGTATACTCTGCTATTTCTCCTAAAGTAGGTTCGCGATTTAACTTATTTGTTAAATATGATTTTGTACGATTTATAAAGTTAATTTTTTCAGTCAAATAAACAGGAAGTCTGATGTTACGACTTTTTTCAGCTAATGCTCTCAGAATTGATTGACGAATCCACCATGTTGCATATGTTGAAAATTTAAAGCCTTTAGTAGCATCAAATCTTTTTGTTGCTATCATCAAGCCTTCATTTCCTTCTTGAATTAAATCTAAAAATTCAATACCTCTATTTAAATATTTTCTTGCAATTGACACTACTAGTCTTAAATTAGCTTCTATTAATTTTTTATTAGCTATATCATCACCATTTTTTATTCGCATGCATAACTCATATTCTTCTTCTTTTGTTAATAGGGGAACTTTAATTATTTCATTTAAATATTGTTTTAATGGATCTAAGTAACCTATATTGTCATCCGAATAAGCATTTTCTGATTCAATATTTGGTACTGATTGATTAGATATCTCATCAACCGAAATATCAATATTTTTAGGCATACAATAACTGCTACAAATCAAAGCAATACTTGAGTCTATAAAAACTTTTTCAATCCCCACTTTTTTTATTAATGGTAACTTTTTTTCTACTATTGATTTTACATTAGCATTAAATATAGAATTACTATTCAACAAATTGAAAATTAAATCCGGATTTAACTCTACATTTATACTTTCAAGAAATTTACTGAATTTTTTTAAATTTAAACTAGATTCATCAGATGAACAGTTTTCTTTAAAACTCTTACTAATAAATCGATTTAAAACTTCAAACAAATATGATTCATCAATAAGACAATTCTTGATATGTTCTTTCATTTTATTATTAAGTAAAGATATTACGGTTTGGACATAATTATTATTTTCTTCTTTAGTTAATCTAATAGCTTCAATCAACATTTCTTTAATTGTTTTTGAGGCTATATTAAAAACTTTATAATGTCTTAATACTCTTTTTAATTCTGGAGATTCAATTATTTTTTCATAAGCTTCAGTTTTATTTGATTTTTCTTTTCCCATAAGATCTCCTTTCCAGTGGTGTTTATTATAATATAGACATTAAAAAAAATCAATCATTGATTGATTTTATCTTTTAGAAAGTTCTACTATTTTACGCCATAAAAGCGGCCCTACAATACCATTGATGTCAAAATCATAATCATCTTGAATCTTTTTGACAGATTTTTCAGTTAAATCATCAAAAATACCATTAACTTTTACTCCTGGAATCGATTTATCATATTTACAAATTGCAAGTAGAAATTTTTGGAGTCTTCTTACATCATCTCCAGTCATTCCTCTTGTTAAAAAATAGTCTGGATAAAGTTCGCTTACATAATCCTTATATTCAATTGGAACTCTAGCTAAAGTTTTGTCATATGCATCTCTTAAAACAATCCAATCAGCATAAGTAAAGATACCAGTTACAGGAAGATTATATTTTTCTTGAAAAGCTTTTACCATCGTGATGCTATTATTATTATAAATTGAATCAAGTGGAAGTCTTGGAATATCAGGATCAAAAAATGCCAAAGCATCTAAAAAATAGTGTATGTATTCAACTTCAATTCCAGTATCTCCATAATTTACTTCATCAGTATATAAAAATGTTGCTTCTTCTTCACTTAGTCCTTCTGAATACAAATCGGAAAGCTTTTTAACACTCGTATATACATACTTTATCTTATACCAAGTACCTTTATCAACAACACCAGTGACTGGCAAATTAAAAACTTCTTGGAATTTTTTCACAGCATTTTCAGTTTCTTCATCATATATACCTAAGGTATTTGTTATATCAGGAATAGCTGGATAATTTTTTCTAATTCTTCTTAAATCCCTTTGAATTGCAAGCACAGGATTTCCAGCATTTCCTAATGCAACATTGCCAGGAAAGACACCTAATAAGTCTCCTACTGGCGCATCATACTTAATTGAAATGTCATTACCATAATAATATTTTAAAATTTCTAAAGGAGTTTTCCCTTGATTAGCTAAACTTACACTTCCCCACTGTGAAAGGCCATCACAAGTAGTTACACGACCATCACAATAAGTTGTAAAATATGGTTGAATTTGATTATCTTTAACAATATAATTATTAAATATTTCTTCAACAATATTATCTATATTACTATATGTCGAACGATTTAAAGTAAATGTTTGGTCATATGCAGGAACTGAAGTAATATCAAAATTGTAACCTTTGCTGCGATACCATTCGTTATATATGCGATTCATCGCAAAAGAAATAATTGTATAAATATTTGCAATTAAAGCATTTCTTGGCCATGTTGGGTAGAGTTCGGATGCGGCAACATTTGAAATATATTCCGTAAATGGAATTGTTACATCTCTGGCATTTTCATCTGGTGCTCCCAAATGAACAGTTATTGTACTAGGAACAACAGGATATCTAATCGCCATTTTAGTATTCCTCCGGATTTACTGGTGCAATATTAATGTTTTGCACAACACTTATATCTTCATACATTTCAACCACAAAATTTTCACTAATGTTATCTGGCACATAAGTTGCTAAAATATTATAAGCTGTTCCTTGAGGGACTGTTAAATCATTAGGGTTTAATTTTGGTGTTGGTAAATTAATGGTTTCAATTATTCCTGAAGCATCACTATAGCCTTCAAAAAAAATAACATTATTATTGCCTATAACAGTACTAACTGCAACTTTCAAATTACTAATTGGAATTGCCCCACTAGCTGCTCTAACTCGAATATTTAAATAACCTACACTTGGATTATTTTTCATAAATTCTTTATATTCATTTGAATCAATTAATGTTTGATCATTTATACTAACATTATTCATGAATTCCTCCTTAAATTATTAATTTTTGACCAATCGAAAGTGAATTAGAAGTCAAATTATTCTTTCTTTTTAAACTATCAACTGTTGTATTATACTTTCTAGCAATCGAGTATAAACTATCTCCTTTTTTCACAATATAAGTTTTTGTTTGATCTCCATTTATAGTTGTAGTAACTGGTATTTTTAAAATCTGACCAATACTTAAAGCACTTGTTTTTAAGTTATTCAAATTCATAATTGCAGTTTCACTTGTGTTAAATTGTCTAGCAATACTATATAAGTTATCTCCTTTCTTTACTGTATATGTTGTTACATTTTGACTTTCAGGTGGAGTGTAATCTGGTCCATAACACTCTTCTTCAATTTCAATAGAACTTGATACAGGAACTCGTATGCGTATATTCTGACCAATATTTAAAACCGTATTTTGCAAATTATTATCTTTGATTAAAGTATCAACAGTCACATTGCTATTTCTAGCAATTGAATATAAACTATCTCCTTTTTTTACTGTATAATTAATAAAATTTGGCAAAGTATTTTCTTGATTATTATATTGTTCTGGAATTCTTAGTTGTTGTCCAACGCTAAGATTTATTGATTTTAAATAGTTCAATTCTTGAATAGCTTTTACTGTTGTATTATATCTTTGAGCAATTGAATATAAACTATCTCCTTTTTTGACAGTATAAATAAACATATTGCTTGGATTAGTACCTGATGTATTTGGTATTTTTAAAACCTGTCCAATTTTTAAAAAACTTCCGCGAATATTATTTAATTCTGCAAGTTCATTAACATTTACACCAAATTGATTACTGATTCCATATAGAGTATCACCTTGTTTTACTGTGTATGTTTGATTCATCTTTTCACCTCTAACTCATTATATGATTTAAGGCATAAAAAAAGACAAAATATGTTTGTCTAAAAAATACCATTGGTGCAAGAAAGGAGACTTGAACTCCCACGAGCATATGCTCACTACCCCCTCAAAGTAGCGCGTCTACCATTCCGCCATTCTTGCAAACACCATAAAGTATACTACATTTTAAAAAAAATATCAAAAAAGTATTTAGTTTTTACTAAATACTTTAAATTTTTTCAAACAATTTAAACATTAATGGCTTTACATTATCATTCTTAGAATCTTTGTTTCTATCTTTATATTCACTTAAGTATTGACCATTTATATAAACACTTTGCAAAATTTTAGTATAAGTGCTGGCATCTGTATCCATATTAACACCATCTAAAATTAAACTGCTATTAGTTGAATCAACATCAAAATTATCTCCTAAATGAATAGATATATTTGCTTCATCATTTGCGCTTAGCCATCCTAAGCTAGCCATTGTTATGTTAGAATTCTCTAAATTGTCAAATAAATTACTATTTCCATCATTTATCTTTGTCTGTAATATAGTTGATCCATCACCAAAAACAAGTTGCATTCGTAAATAATAATATAATTCTAACAATAATTTATATTTTTCAAACAAATCTAAATATTTCTTTACTTTTTCATTATCAAGGCTTACATATTTAAAATAGTAATTCTTGTCAAATGGATTTAAATTGTTAGTTACAAAAGTTTCCATCTGACCATCAATATCTCTTAAATATAGTAAAGTATCTGGTTGATTAATAATAGTAGGCTCATCTATATCTATAATCAATGTTCGATATTCTTTTCCATCTTCATCAGAAAACTTCTTAAATTGCACTATTTCAATACTTCTTCCCATCTCTATTTTTTCTAATTCATTATATTCTTTTTTAAAAGCCAAATACAATTTATTAAATGCATAAACTAAATTATATAAACTAATACAGTTTTGGTAATTAACTTCTGATTTGCTCAAATTAAAGTCTCTTGTACATAAATCTTCAGATTTTAAAGTGTCAGTAAAAATTAAATTCCATGTTTTTATGCAATTATCCAATTTTTCCATTAAAAAATCTCCTGAAAATCTACTATTTCTGTAGATAATATAATTATATCATATTTTCATGATATCAAAAAACTTTTACTAAATACTTTTATTTGCAAATTATATTAATAATTCTTCCTTTTACATAAATGATTTTAACAATTTCGCCTTTAATTAAATCAGGATAATCTTCTTTTATTTTTTTCATTACATCATTTTCTTCAATTTCTTTGCTTACTAAAATTGTTTTTTTCATTTTGCCATTTATTTGAATTGGTAAATTAATTTCATCTTTATTTAAATACTTTTCATTGTATTCTGGCCATTTATCATCAATTATGTTGCCACCAAATACAATTTCATAAAGTTCACTTGTAATATGTGGTGCCAATGGATTAAGCAAAATCAAGAAAGTTTTTAATTCCTCTTTAGTTATAAATCCATCTTTTTTAATAACATTTAAAAATGTCATGTAAGAAGCTATTGCTGTATTTAATTTTAAGTTTTCAATATCATCTGTAACTTTTTTTATTAATTGATTGATTTCATAAATATGTTCTTTTGATACTTCTTCGCCTTTAATTATATTTTGTAAATCCCATACACGATTAATAAAATTAGTAATACCACTTATACCATCATATGTCCAAGGGGTATTGTCTTCATAACCACCCAAGAAATGAACATGAAGTCTAGCAACATCGGTACCATATTTTTCAATTACTTCCATCGGTGAAACACCATTTGCTGAACTTTTGCTCATTTTTTTACCAGTATCATCTAAAATAAGGCCACTTCCCATTTTACGTATAAATGGATCTCTAGTTGGTACAGCACCTATTTCATATAAGAAATTCTGCCAGAAGAAAGCGTAAAGTACATGTCTAGTTATATGCTCCGTTCCACCAGTATAGACATCAACGCTACCCCAATATTTTAATTTTTCAAAATCAGCTAATGCCTTATCATTATGTGGATCACAATATCTTAACCAATACCATGAAGATCCAGCCCAGTTAGGCATTGTGTCAGTTTCTCTTTTAGCAGCGCCACCACATTTTGGACATTTACAATTAACCCAATCATCAATTTTTGAAAGTGGTGAACTACCATTTTCATTTGGCATATAATCATTTGTTCTTGGTAAAGTTAAAGGTAACTCTTCGTCTGGAATAGCAACTATACCACACTTGTCACAGAACACAACAGGGAATGGTTCGCCCCAATATCTTTGACGGTTAAATGACCAATCTTGCATTTTATAATTAACTTGCTTTTTACCAAAACCTAATTTAATGACTTTTTCAATAATCTTTTCTTTTGCTTCTTTAACAGGAAGACCCGTAAATTCTTCTGAATTCATCATTTTGCTATTTTCTTTTAAATAGTCATATTTTTCATAAGCTTTTTCACTAACATCTCCTTCGATTACTTGAATCATTGGAATATTGTATTTTTTAGCAAATTCATAGTCTCTTTGATCGTGAGTTGGAACGGCCATTACAATTCCAGTTCCATAATTAGCTAAAACAAAATCTGAAATGTATATTGGTACTTTTGCTCCATTAATTGGATTAATAGCAGAAATACCTTCTAATTTGCAACCTGTTTTATCTTTTTGATCACTGATTCGATCAAGTTCTGTTCTATATGCTGTTTGTTTTTGATACTCTTTTACTTCATCATAATTTGTTATATAACTCTTTAAATCATCAATTAACTTATGCTCTGGAGCCATTACAAAGAATGTAATTCCATATATTGTTTCAATGCATGTTGTAAATATTTTTGAATCAGCAATTATTTTTCCACTTTCTGAAACAATATCAAAACATACCTCCATACCTTCACTTCTACCAATCCAATTTCTTTGAAGCTCTTTTAAGTTTTCATTCATGGTAATGCGATCAACATTTTCAAGCAACTTTTCCGAGTATTCCTTCATTTTAAGGAACCAAACCCATCTTTCTTCTTGAATAACTTTGCCATGACAACGATCACATTCACCACCTTGGCTGTCTTCATTTGAAAGGACAGTTTTACAGTTTGGGCAGAAGTTTACAACTCCTTTTTGTTTATAAGCTTTGCCATTTTCAAAAAATTTTTTAAAAATCCATTGTGTCCATTTATAATAAGACGGATCACTTGTACAAATGGTACGATCCCAGTCAAATGAAAGTCCAAGTTTTCTTGATTGCTCCATAACTTTGTTCATCCCGTTACTAACAAAGTCTTCTGGATTAATTCCTGTTTTCATAGCTGCATTTTCAGCTGGCAAACCAAAAGCATCTCCACCAATTGGAAATAAAACATTATACCCTTGAAGTCTTTTCATTCGTGATAATGCATCAGCAGGGATAGTACCTTTCATATGACCCATATGCAGATTTCCACTTATGTTATAAAACTCATACAAAACATAATATTTTGGTTTAGTTGGATGAAAATCAATTGCTTTAAAGCTTTTTTCCTCATACCATTTTTTCTGCCATTTTTCTTCTACTTTGTGAAAATCATACATAATAATTCCTCCAATAAAATAAACATTTGTAATAATTATAACACGAATAATTAAAATTGTCTTATAAAATAAAGATAAATTAAAAAATTAAATTATATTTTTACTATTAACATCTTTTCACGCAATTGATTCAATTTTTCTTTATTTTCTTTATAATCAAATCTTGGTTTTACAAAATTCTTTGACCCTCTTTTTTCAAAAGAATATCTAGGTATTAATTGTACATGGAAATGATTCATTGGTCCATCACACATCGTACACAAATATACACTTTCTGCTTTGTATATTTCTTTTATTAAAATCATCAGTTTTTTTGATAATAAAAACACTTTTTTGCATATTTCATCATCAATTTCCATCATATCTTTAAAATGCTTCTTTGTACTTATAGCAGCATGACCTTCAGCTCTTGGATTCCCTACTAAAAAGCATTCAAAATCATCATCTTCAAAAATCATTTTGTCTTCGTTATTACCATATAAGACATGATTATTTCCCTTATCAAAACATGTAGGGCATATTCCTGAGTCCACAATATCTGCAACAGTTACTTCACCTTTTTTTATTAGTTCTACTATCTCTTCATCGCTATACTTTTTTAAATCGTTCATTTTATACCTCCAATATATACTTAGATTATATCACGATTTTTTTGTAATAAAAAAGAACTTTTTAAAGTTCTCATATTCATATGGTGCCGAAAACAGGAATTGAACCCGTAACCTACTGATTACAAGTCAGTTGCTCTACCAGTTGAGCTATTTCGGCAAATGGTGCTGGAAATAGGAGTCGAACCTACGACCTGCTCTTTACGAGGGAGCTGCTCTACCAACTAAGCTATTCCAGCAACATATTAATTATAATACTATAAATTTTTTTTGACAACAAAAAATAGCATTACTGCTATTCTGTTTCTTCATCCTCATCAATGATTGTAAGATCATCTAAATCGTCTTCATCATCTAAATCCGAATCAATTGAGTCGTCAACATTTTCTAAAGATTCTTCATCTGTTTCTTCTTCTGGCTCTTCATCTGTTTCTTCTTCTGAAATATCTTCAGCATCATCTTCATCATCTAAAACAATTTCAACTGAATGATTTTCTCTTAAATCCCATTCATTATTATCTAAAACAATAAATCTTTTATCCATTGTTAAAGATGTATAAAAGTCCCCTATTTTGCTTGCATATTGACTATCATTAAATCCAAGCAAATCGCATACTTTTCTAAATAAATCTGGAGTTTTCAAAGTTTTTTTGTTTTCCTTTAAATAACGGTATGCAATTTCTACATAAGTAAGTAAACTTAGTTCTTCTTTTGTCATATCAGTTAGTTTCATATATTCCTCCTACATTTTTTCATATACTTGAACACCAATTAATTCAAGTGACTTTTTAATAATTATTGACACAGCTTTAATTAAATTAATATATTCTGCTGTTTTTTCTAAGTTATCAGTTAATACATGCTCATGAGCATAAAAAGTATGAAACAAAGTTGCAAGATCATAAACATAATTTGTAATTAAGTGTGGCATAAACTTACTTGCTGCAACACTTATAGTGTTTTCAAACTCATACATTTTACTTAAGATATCTAAAACATAACTTGAGTTCAAATTATGATATTCACGAGTTTTTATTTCGCCACTATAATCACCTAATATTGAGCAAATTCTTGCGTATGCGTATTGAATATAATAAACAGGGTTTTCATTATTATGTTTAGTTGCTATATCCATATCAAAATCAAGCTGTGTATCAAGTGATTTTGAAGTAAAAATGTATCTTGAAGCATCAACCCCAACCTCATCTACAAGTTCATTTAAAGTAACAACTTTACCTGTTCTTTTGCTCATTTTTATTTCTTCGCCACCTTGAAGTAAACGAACCATTTGCAAAATTTGAACGTCAAGTTTATTACTATCTCCACCCATCATTTGAATTGAAGCTTTAAGACGTGGAATATACCCGTGATGATCAGCGCCAAAAACGTCAATCAACTTATCATATCCTCTTGATAATTTGTCCATATGATATGCAATATCTGGTAATAAATATGTATAATTACCATCATTTTTTACTAAAACACGGTCTTTTTCATCACCAAATTCAGTTGTTTTAAGCCATAAAGCATCTTCTGCTTCATATGTATAACCATTATCTTTAAGAGTATTTAAAGCTTTTTCAACGGCTTTATTTTCATAAAGTTTTTTTTCTGAAGACCAAATATCAAATTCAACATTAAATTTTTTTAAATCTGCTTTAATATTATTTAACAAATAATTCATTCCATATTCATGAATAATTTCTTTTGAAACATTATCTGGATATTTCTTCAATAATTCTTTTGCAATTTCAATTATTTCCACTCCATGATATCCATCTTCTGGAAATTCTATTTCTATTCCTTTTAACTCTTGATATCTTGCATCTATTGAAGTAATCAAATTATTAATTTGATTACCACCATCATTAATATAGTACTCACGAGTTACCTCATAACTAGCATATTTCATAATACGTGCAAGTGAATCGCCATAGGCAGCCCCTCTTGCATGACCCAAATGTAAAGTCCCAGTTGGATTAGCGCTAACATATTCAATGTTTATTTTTTGGCCATTCCCAATATTACTCTTACCATAATTTGGTTCAGTAATTATTTTATTCAAATTTTCAAATAAATAGTCATTTTTTAAATAAAAATTTATAAAACCTGGTCCTGCGACTTCAACATGATCGATTTTCTCATCTTGAATTTCATTTACAATACTATTTGCAAGTTCTCTTGAATTCGTGTTTAAAGTGCTTGCTAGTTTTAATGCAATATTAGTTGTATAGTCCCCAAAACCTTTTTTGGTTGGAACATCAATAACAATATCATCATTATAATCTATTTCAAGTTTAGAAATTGCTTCTTTTGTTATGTTTTTCAAATAATTTCTCACTCTATCACCTCATAATTTAATTCAAATAAAAATGTATCCATTTTTATATTGTCACTGGTAATTTCATAATCAACTTTAAATTGACCGCTACCAATATACATTTTATTTGTTTTGATGTCAATAGGTAAATTATAATTCATTTTTTTTAAATCATAAATTCCCTTTAATTTTTCACCTTCTTTGAAGTTTAAAATTATTTCATATTCATCTGAGTTTCTTCGCATTGTTACAACTTCATCTAATGTAATTGTTACTTTTACCTTATCATCAACAAAATGAATTTTGTTACCTCTTTTTAAACCAATTATTTCTTTTTCTAAATCTTCTTTAGAATTTTTTAATTTCATCTTTATTTTTATTTTTGACATATAATCACCAATTTCATTGATTATAACACAATAATAAAAAAATAACTCATATTTTTTATAAATTTATTAATAATATTTATGAGGGATATTATGAACTTAAAAAAATTTATTAGAATATCTAGCTTAATCATAGTAGTTGGATGTATTTCTGTTTATTTAGGTTTACATTTAATTGCTTTTTTTATGCCTCCTTTAAATGTCAATGATGCTAGTGGCATATATTATTATGACTCTAATAGTAATCTATTTACAGGAACAACACGAGAATGGATAAAACTGGGAAATGTTTCACCAAACCTAATCAATGCTACTTTAGCAGCTGAAGATAAAAATTTTTATAAACATGATGGATTTGATTATCCAAGAATTGTTAAAGCTTTGTGGATTAATTTAAAACATCAAAAAACCATAAGTGGAGCTTCAACAATTTCACAACAATATGTGAAAAATTTATTTTTAAATTTTGACAAAAATGTTTCTAGAAAATTAAAAGAAGCTTGGCTGACAATTCGTCTTGAAGCTCACTATTCAAAAGATCAAATATTAGAAGGATACTTAAACACTATTAATTATGGCAATATTTTTGGGATTGAAAATGCTTCAAAATACTATTTTAATAAAAGTGCAAGTAATCTTTCTTTAGCAGAAGCATCCTTGCTTGCTGGAATACCTAAATGGCCAGCAAAATTTGAACCAATTAATAATTTTGAAAATGCCAAAAAAAGACAAAAAGAAATTTTAAAAATGATGTTAAAAAATAGAATAATAACTGAAAAAGAAATGAATGATGCTTTCAATGAAGAACTTGTTTTAGTAGGAAATAAAAATAGTAATTATTTGAAAACTATTATGTACTATCAAGATGCCGTTAATAAAGAATTAGATAATATAAAAACAATACCTAAATCATTTTTAGACGCTGGTAGTTTAAAAATATATACCAATTTAAATTTAGATGTGCAAAAAACTTTAGAAAATAGCATTAATAAAAACTTAGCAAAACTAAACGATTTGCAGATTGCTTCAATTGTTGTAGAACCAAGTACGGGGAAAATACTTGCATTAACTGGTGGAAAAAATTATTATAAATCTGAATATAACCGAGCAATTGATGCAAAAAGAAGTGTTGGCTCAACTATAAAACCATTTTTATATTATCAAGCTTTGAATAGTGGTTTTACCCCATCAACTACATTTACAAGTGAAAGAACAACTTTTGTTTTTTCAGAGAATCAAACATATAGTCCTAAAAACTATGGAAATTTATACGCTGAAGATGAAATAACTTTAGCATCAGCAATTGTACTTTCAGATAATATTTATGCTATCAAAACGCATCTTTTCTTAGGTGAAGACAAATTAGTTGAAATTGCAAAAAAATTAAAAATAAGCGATTCTTTAAATAAAATTCCTTCTCTTGCACTTGGTAGTGAAGAAATACCTCTTATTAAAATGATTACTGGCTATCAGGTTCTTGCTAATGAAGGAATTCAAATTGAACCATATTTTATTGATCATATTGAAGATATAAATGGAAATATCATATATATGCATCCAAGTAAGGAAGAAAAAATACTTGAAAAAGATAAAATATTTATTCTAAATAGTATGCTTGCTAATTGTACTTCAACAGCATTTATTTCTTATAGTTATCCAACTTGTACAAGTTTAATTCCAAAAATAACTAAAAAATATGCCATCAAAACCGGTTCTACCGATACTGATAATCTTATTTTTGGTTATAATCAAGATATTTTAATGGGAGTTTGGGTTGGATATGATGACAATAAAAAAACAACCTCAAAAGAGTCTTTAGCTAGTAAATATGTATGGGCAGATACAGTTGAAAGTTATTTAAAGGAAAAAAATCCAACTTGGTACAAACAACCGGATAGTGTTGTTGGAGTTTTAATTGACACTAAAAATGGTAAAATTGCAACAAATGAATCGACTAAAAAGAGTGTTCTTTACTACATAAAAGGTACTGAACCCAAAAACTAAAAAAGAGATTATTTAATAATCTCTAATTTGTCTCCATTTTGGATTAAAAAGGCATTAGCATCATCAGTATCAAGATGAAGTTCAAATGTAAAATTGTCATCTACTTTTAAATGAACATTATCTAAAATACCACCTTTTTCACCTTTTATTTTTACTTTATAAAGTTTATTTTTATCTAAATCATACTTAGTTAAATCATTGTTACTTAAATGAATATGGCGATCTGCAATAATGCAACCATATTCTTTTTTTATTTCGCCTTCTGGTCCAACTATTGTAATCCCTTCTGATCTTTCTAAATCACCAGAATCTCTTACTGGTGGATTAATTTTTAATTTGTATGAATCTGTCTTTGATATTTCTATTTGGGTATAATTTCTAAGTGGTCCCAAGATACGAACATTTTCAAAATAACCAGCTTCTGTTTTAATAGTTACTTTTTGTTTTGAAGCAAATTGACCTTTTTGACTTAAATAACGATCGACTTCTAATTCAAAATTCTTGCCAAATAAAACTTCTAAATCTTCTTTACACAAATGAACATGACGAGCAGATATTCCAACTGGTACATATAATTCATTGTTAAGTTTATTTATAATAAAACTAATAGCTTCATTTAAATTAATTATCGTATATTTTTCTTCTATATTTGTATTAATATCAATTTCACTTAAAAAATTATCACCATTTATTCTAAAGTATCTTAAAGTTCCTTTAAACAAAACAAAAAACAAAATTTTAGAATCATCTTTTTCTTCTAAATAATTATCAAAAAAACTTACTTTTATAATTTTAGTATTATCTTCGTTTATTTCATCAATAGATTCTACTACTAAATTTGATGATTCATAATTTAATTTTTCTAAAGCTTTTAGATAAGTATCTTTTTCTATAAAAGAACGCATATTTTCTTTTGATATAAAAATTTCATTTAAAAATAATTCTTTATTTCCAAATATTACTTTAGGTATAATATTAAAAGTTTGTACATAATTGACTGTCACTATAATCATCTCCTATTTAAATTATATCACGAACTAATTTTTATTAAAATAAATTATATTTTAAATTGAATTATTCGACATAATTTGCTATAATTAAACTAGGTGATAAGCGTATGGATACATTAACAATAATATGTATTATAATAGCTATTATATGTTTGCTTTCAATTGGATTTGTAAGTATTTATAATAGATTTCAGGAAAATTTAATTAGGATTAATGAAGTTGAAAGTGACATTGACAATGTTTTAAGAAAAAGATTTGATTTATTAAATAAATCAATTTCAGTTATAAAAAAAGAATTACCTGATGAGAATCCTATGCCAATTATTGAGGATTTGCATTCAAAAAAGATGAGTAATTTCGATTTAGATCGTTCTCTTTATCAAGCAATTAACGAATTTGATTCATATAAAAGTAGAATAAAAGATGACGAATTTCAAAAAATAGATGGTGTTTTAAAAGAAACAGAAGCTGAACTACTTGCTTATCGCAAATATTATAATGATGTTACCACAGATTATAATCGTTTAAGGCATAAATTTCCAAGTAATTTAGTAGCAATGATATGTGGTTATAAAGATCGAAATTACTATGACAATAAAAACATTTTAAAAAATTCTGATAATTTAAAATTATAAAAAAAGTTATTTTTCAATAACTTTCTTTTTTTTGCTATTTATTAAGGTTTTTATTATTAATATCAAAAATGCAAGTGCTATAATTATACCTACTATAATAAATACCATTTTGTAATTTGGTTTTTCATTTCCATTACTTTTAATATTTTCATCATTTTTAGTATCATCTTCTAATTTAATAACATATTCTCCTTTTTTAGAATATAGGTACTCTTCACGAGCATATCTTGCTAAATAATCATCATCTTTAAGTTTACTTATCTCTTGATTTAAATCTGTTTCCTCATCTTTTAACTTGTGTAATTTTTCCTCTAAGTTTTTTGTTTCAGCTTCATATTTATTTTTAGAAAAGCCATAATTTATAACACTAAAAGAAACATAGCCAAATAAAACTATGGCTACGGCAAAAGTTAAAAGCATACGAATTTTAGGTTTAAGTCTTCTTTTCTTTTTCATTTCTGTATCCTCTAAAGTTATTATAACATAAAAATAATAAAAAAAAGCAATAAAATTATTGCTTTACAAGCTCACTTGATACCCAATAGTACCCTGTTTCACCTTTTTCAAATACATGTTTATAAGTTGGTAATTTGTATTCAACTGTTGAGTTCATCAACTCATCAATTGAATCAAATGATGCAATTGCACTACTATCATTTTCATGTTCTTCAAGATAAATTTTACTATCATCAGCATAATGAATATGCCCAGCTGTTTCATATATGATTATCTTGTCTTCTTCTGTCTCAAAGTGAGAGAATTTATTATAAATTCTAGTATTAAATTCATCACAATAGCGTTCACATTGATAAACATTATTAATTACTTTACATAATCCATCTTCGTTTATTTTATCTTGATTAAATATGTTTTTATACTCGGATAAATATTGCTCTTTATCATAATTTATTAAATTCTCACATTTATCACTTAATTTATTTAAAACAACCATATCTCTTACACTTTCAGGAAGAGACTCATAAGTAACTATTTCATTTGCTCTAAACTCAGGATTAGTTCCAATTATTGCATATAAACTTTTAGCAATTTCTTCATAATTAACTTGTTCAACTTGCTCATTATTTTCGCTTGTATTTTCTTTTTCTTCAGTTTTTTCTGGTTTTTCTTCCGGCTGTTTAACTATTGGTTTATTAAGTTTAAAATAAATAAAATAACCTAAAATTCCTATGCAAACAAGTGCAAGTATTATTGATATTAATGTGACTTTATTATCTTTTTCCATATTTTCAGACCTTCAATCACTAAAATAATATCACATATTTTTATGTTATACAATGTTTTTTAAATAAAAAAATGCTATTAAATAACCAAAGATTAAAAAAAATATTGAATAAAAGTGAATACATAAATTATTTATAATATATGAACATTTAATATAAATAAAAAACAAAAATTCAATATAGATAAAAGATGAAACAAACCTAATAATTTTATTTTTATGATATATTTTTCTATAAAATAGGATTCTTAAAAAATAAGCAGTTAATCCTATTAAAAATGAAAATATAATTGTTTTAATTTGAACACTTAATGTCATTTAAATAACTTATTAAAAATTGATTCATCTTTTTGTTTATTATATTTATCACTATAACTTAAACTATTAATTGTTCCTTTAATTGAAACATTTCCTTGAAAAGTGTCAAGTTTAACAATCTCTAAATTGGAACCTTTTAAAGTTATATAACCCATATTAGAATCAAGCAAAAATTCATTGCTATTAAAACTATCAATTTTTTTTACACCTGTCAAAGCAATACTTTTTCTTTCAGTTATATTTATTGAATGATTTATACTTTCTTTATCCATTTTTTTCTCCCTTTTAATTTTCTTTATATTTACTTATTATTGCATCCTCAAACATTTTACGTGTTTCTCTATTTATCGGATTACAAATATCTATTCTTCTTCCTGGACTAACTTCCCGATTAGGCATAGCAATGAAAAGTCCTTTGTTGCCATCAATTATACGAATATTTTTAATAACAAAAGCATTATCTATATATACTGTTGCTATTCCTTTTAATCTTGAATCTTCCTTTTCAGTTTTATAAACATCAACATTAGTTATTTGCATTTTTTTCTCCTTTCAATTTATATCAATTTTAATTAATTTTGAAATAATATCTGCATATGAAAATGATTTTACTAATTTTTCGTCATTTATTGACGAAACAATGAAAATGTAATCATATAACTCTTTAATCACAACTTTATAACTTTCGTATTTATTACGACCCAAATTGTATTTTATTTTAATTGTTTTACCTTTTAAACTAGCTAGATTTTTTTTCACTTCATAGACGCTTATCATCGTGGATACCCCACATGCATAGTTCCTTTAGTAGATATACCCCCAATTCCACTCGGACCATATTTTGTCTTTTCCAAAATATCTCTCAAGTCAATATCCTTTGTTGCTTCAAGTAAACTTATTTTAGTTGCAATTATTGCAGGGTCTAAGGCATGAATATTTATTCTTTTAGGGCTTGATGCAAAATTGGCACCAGCTTTAATTAATTCTTCATAATTTGATTGACAAGCACCCGCAATAATAATTAATTTATCATGACTAGATTCATAATTTCGTGCTTCTTTAACAGCATTAATGAAATTGGTACTATTTTTATATGAACCATTTTTTTTATAATAGGCATCATGCCCTGTTATTATTACAATATTAGGTTTATATTCTTCAAGTAAATTTTTAATATTACTTGCAAGTGTTTCTTCAGATTCATTAATGCCTATAGCATTAATATTATTACTTTTATAATAATCAAGGCATCTATTTAAATAATCACTATCACCATCTATATGTAGGATACGCCCTGGTAGATAGAAATAATCGTCCCGATTTAACGATACAATATCTTTGATTCTTTCCTCAAATTTTTCTTCATTTTCAACATCATCTTTATCGTTATAAGGTACTAGGTCAGATACCTCAGCATCAGCAATTATTCTTGTATTAAGACCTTTTAAATAGCAAATATCTCCTACAATATCTGTTATTTTAAATATGGTATCATTGTTATATGATTTTCTTGTTACTATGTCACCTACTTTATATTTCATTTCATCACCTAAATAAATATATGAAATAAATTTTTATTTATGAAAGTTTATTTTATTTAAATAAAAAAAGATAAAACTTAATTTATCTTTTTAAATTATCCGTGTCTACCGCCACCACCACCGTGGCCTCCGCCAGACGAACCTGAATGTGAATGACTACCACCACCACCACCAGAGCTACTACTGCTACTTATAGTGTAAGATGATGTGTGTGAATGTAAAAATTGATCAACTTTATTTCTATAATAAATGCTATCTTTATTTATATAAACATTAGCCAATGTTTCTTTTTTTACCATTTTATTTTTCTTAACTAAAATAATTATAGTAATTAAAGTAACAATAGATGATATTATAATTGAAGTTTTCCATGGAATATGATATTCTCGCTTTACATATACATATCCATAATCATCAACATACCAATCATCTCTAGGTCCTTTGTCAAAATATGATTTTGAAGATGAGATAAATTTACTAAATCCACTTAAATATCGATTGTTTTTTATATCATCAAAAATATAGTCAAGTATTCTTTCACATGTATCATAATCATAATAAAGTTGAGCTTCTCCAAATGTATAAATATTGAAAAATCTATTATAATTATTAGCATTTCTTACTAGTATAATACCATCGTATTTAGGTGTATCTATACCAAAATCATTATAATCATAAAAATCAGCAGCATAGTCTTCAATTTCTGAATCATTTAATTCTAAATCAATAGTCAAAATTACCATATCCATCTTAGTATAATCAATGTAATTTTTGATTTCTTGATATAGTTTTTGTTCTTCTTCATCACTTATAATGTTAGCAAAATCATATATTTTCTCAGAAGCATTAACTCTTGGTGTTCTTTTTACATTCCCAATATTTTTTTCATTAATAGTCCACTTCTTATTAACGCCTAAATCTTCTTCTGTTCTTGGAATTGTATTAGTACTTGCAAATACATTATTTATTCCTAAAAATAATGTTATTAAAATCAAATAAAACTTTTTCATTTAGCACCTCCTGATAAAGCAAAAATTATCAAAGATACTAGTATTATTATTGCGGCAACAATAACCAAAATTGAAACAGTATAGATAATTACTCTTCCTGCAGAAATTGGCATATTTCCAACAAATTCTCCTGTTTGACCATTCATTGCAAACAAATAATATTTATCTTTATATTTAACATTTACCATAAAAACTGGTAAAAGTGCATACTTTGTATCATTCAAAGTATCTTTTAAAGTATTACCTGTAACATTTACTGATGAATAACCACTCATCGAACTTTTTGCTTCTGCTATAGTTGAATTAAATGTTCTTCTTTTGGCATCTTCATATGCTTGCTCTTGTGATATATCATATTTTTCAGCTAAAAAACCAGACAAATATGCATGGTTATAATCTACTAATTCACTATAATCAAACGGTTCAATTGTGTTCATAATGTCATTTGCAAATTTTTCACTACCATCAACAGGGACCAAATTATAGCTGACACTTAAATCTCTTTCAACTTGATAAGTATCAGTTTTAGTATATTGAGTATCCCCAACTCGCCAACTTTTTACTTTAGTTCCTTTAGCAATGACATTCCCATCAAAAGTTATATCATATAACCAAAAAGGAACATATAAACCTGTTATTTTTTCAATGTTTTTTTCTGATATAAAGTCTTTAGGTAATAAAGGTCTTCCTTTTTTTAAAGCTTTAAAAGCATTAATTGCATCTTCTTTTACAACTTTAAATGGAATTAATTTATCTGGTGCAAATTTACCAGATAGTTTATTTTTTAGAATTGCTGTATTACCACAATATAAACAAAAAGTTGAAGCTGTATTTTCATCTGCTATAATTTCAGCACCACAGTCTTTACATAAATATGTATCATATATAGTATTATCTTCTTCTTTTTTTGCTTCTTCTTTTATAACACCTAACTTTTTTAATTCATCTAATGTATATGTGGAATCACAATAATCACATTTCCATTTAGCTAATTTTGTAACATAAAGTAAAGGTGCTCCACAACTAGGACATTTATGATCCATTGCTTTTGCTCTCGCCATATAATCACCATAATAAGTATATCATTTATAGCAGAAATAAGAAATAAAAAAAAACAAGATTTTTTAAATCTTGTTATATTTTTAAATGTTTTTTAACTGCTTTATAACTACCTAAAGAACCTACTATAATTGCAATCCCAATTAAAAGTAAAGCAACATAATAAATAAATGGTGAAGGTTTTATTAGTTCAATTGTTTTTATACTGATAAATCCTCCTAAACGATTATATAAATATGTATAACCATAAATGGTTGCAAGTACTGGTAGAATTGAACCAAATAGTCCTAGAAAAACGCCTTCAAATAGAAAAGGTATTTTGATATTAATATTAGATGCCCCAACTAAACGCATAATTTCAATTTCTTTTCTTCTTGAAAAAATCGTAATTTTTATTGTATTTGAAATTAAAAATATTGTTACTATAATTAAGGCTCCTACTACAAACAAACTAACAACTCTAATAGTTTCAAAAACATCAAGTAATTGTTCAACCATGCCAGCTCCATACTGAACGGATTCAACATTTAAAATCCCCTCAATTTTTTTTGCAGTTTCACCAATTTTTTCAACATTTTTTACTTTTACTAAATAAGTATTTTGTAGTGGATTATCTTCATCGGTATAACCACTTAAAATGTCTTTAAAAGTTGGGGACTCTTCAATTATTTGCTTAGCTATTTTTTCTTTACTATCAAAAGAAATGGAAGCAATATTACCTAATTTTTCTATTTCAGTTTTTATTTCTTTGATTCTTTCTTCTTCAACATCAACATCTAAAAATGCTAAGATAGTCATATCTTTTTTTACATTATTAGCAAAATTATTAACAATTGCAGATAGCATAATGGAAATAGAAACAATAAACAAAGTTATAATAATACATGTAATTGATGCAAGTGATAAAGAAAAGTTACGAACAACACTGTGGAAAGCATCGCGAATATCGCGACCCAACATTCTAAATATTTTCACGTTTATATTTTCCTTTCGCGTAATCTTTTTTTATTTTGCCTTCTTCAAGCTCAATTACTCTTTTCTTCATCTTTTCTACAATAATAGTATCATGTGTTACCATTATTATTGTTGTTCCTAATGCATTTACATCTTTTAATACATCCATTATTTCCATACTTGTTTCTTCATCTAAATTTCCTGTCGGTTCATCGCATATTAATAATTTTGGTCCATTTACAATTGCTCTCGCTATTGCAACTCTTTGCTTTTCACCACCAGATAATTGATCTGGATAATTCTTGGCTTTCCCTTTCAAACCTACCAATTCTAAAGCTTTTAAAACTTTAGTATGAATTTCGTTTGATTTTAAACCAAATATTTCTAAAGCAAAAGCAACATTTTCATAAACTGTTAATTTTTCAAGTAATTTAAAGTCTTGAAAAACAACACCCATTTTACGTCTAATTTTGTAAACTTTACGATTTCTGATTTTTGCTACATTAACGCCTCCAACAAAAACTTCACCACTTGTTGGTTTTTCTTCACGATAAATGATTTTAACTAAAGTTGATTTGCCACAGCCAGTATGACCTATTATAAAGACAAATTCACCTTTTGCAATTTTAAGTGAAACATCATTTAAGGCAATCGTTCCCGTCTTAAAACGTTTTGTAACATTGTTTATTTCAATTAATTCCAACAAAAATCACCCTACCTTTTCTTTAAATATGCATCAATAAACAAATCTATATCACCATCTAACACTTTAGTTACATTAGTATTTTCGACATTTGTTCTGTGATCTTTAACTAATGAATATGGATGCATAGTGTATGTTCTTATTTGAGAACCAAAATTAATATCAGAAAGTTCTCCTTGAATTCCTTTTAATTCTTGCTCTCTTTTTTCTAACTCTAATTTATACAATTTGCTTTTTAAAACATTCAAAGCTGTTTCACGATTTTGAATTTGGCTACGCTCATTTTGACATGTAACTACAATCCCAGTTGCTAAGTGAGTTATTCTGACTGCTGAGTCGGTGGTGTTAACACCCTGACCACCATTGCCACTACTGCGATATATATCTACTCTAATATCAGAATCTTTTATTTGAATATCAATATCTTTATTATCAAATATTGGTTCTATATCAACTGATGCAAATGAAGTATGTCTTCTTGAATTGCTATCAAAAGGAGAAATTCTAATTAATCTATGAACACCTTTTTCACTTTTCAATTTTCCATAGGCATACTCACCTTTTATTAAAACTGTGGCGCTTTTAAATCCAGCTTCATCTAATATTTGTTTATCAACAATTTCATATTTAAACCCTTTTTTTTCACAGAAACGTGTATACATTCGAAGTAACATGTTAGCCCAGTCACAAGCTTCTGTTCCCCCAGCACCGGCATGTATTTCCATAATGGCATCTAATTCATCATATGGTCCATTAAGAAGTGTATCTAAATCTAATTCATCTAATTTAGAAGAAATTTCTACTATTTCACTTTCTATTAATTGACTCAATTCTAAATTGTTTTCTTGTTTTAGTATTTCAAGCATTTCTAAATTAGAATCTATTTTATTTTTTATTTCATTTATGGAATCGACTATTTTTTTTATGCTATTTTTCTTGTTTATGATTTTTTCAGCATTTTCTGAATCATTCCAAAAATCAGGATTATTAATAGTCGCATCTAAGTCTTCTATTTCTTTTTCTTTACCAAGAATGTCAAAGTGACCTCCATAAATCTAAAATTCTATTCTTAAATTCATTATATCTATTTAATAATTCACTTATTTCCATTTTACCACCTTAATTCATTATACCATAAACTTGCAAATTTTAAAAACTTTTTTTGTTTCCAATAAATACCAAAAAAAGGAGTCTTACTCCTTTATTTTTTCTAAAAATTCTTGCTCTGACCAAATTGGAATATTTAATTCTTTTGCTTTAGTATATTTACTGCCAGGATCACTACCAACAATTACAGCATAAGTTTTTTTGCTTACACTTGATGATGTTTTCCCACCAGCATTTTCAATCATTTCTTCTGCTTGATCACGAGTTATACTTTCAAGAGCACCTGTCAAAACAAATGTTTTGCCAGAAATATTAAGATTTACTTTTTCATTACCTAAATATTCCATATTTAGATTATACTCTTTTAATTTATTAATCATTTCTTTGTTTTTATAGTCCAAAAAATAGTCAACTATACTTTTTGCAATAATATCACCAACATCAGGAATATTTACTAAGTCTTCATAACTTGCTTCTAGTAAATTATCCATAGTTTTAAAATGCTTAGCTAAAACTTTTGCACCTTTTGCTCCAACGTGTCTTATTCCTAAACCAAATAAAAGTTTTTCTAAAGAGTTTTCTTTAGATTTTTTTGCTGCATCAAGTAAGTTTTCAATGCTTTTTAAGCCAAAACCTTCAAGTTCCATTAATTGTTCTTTGGATTTTTCTAAATTGTAAAAATCTGGTATATCTTTTAAATAACCCATATTATAAAAATCTTCAACAATAGCATCGCCAAAACCTTCAATATTCATAGCATCTCGTGATGCAAAATGAATAAGCTTTTCAATTGTTTTTTTATCACAATCAGGATTTTCACAATAATAAGCAGCATCTTTTTTGATTAACATTGAGCCACATATTGGGCACACTTTTGGAACTTCAAATGGTTTTTCTTTGCCTGTTCTACGGTCAAGAATAACTTTTTCAACACGCGGGATAACATCTCCAGCCTTTCTTATTGCTACTGTATCACCAATGCGAATATCTTTCATTTTTATATAATCTTCATTGTGTAAAGTTGCTTTTGAAATAACTGAACCCATTAAAAAGACCGGTTCCAAAATTGCATTTGGTGTTACTTGGCCAGTTCTTCCAACTGTCATTTTTATATCTTTTAATTTAGTTAAAACTAATTCGGCAGGAAACTTATATGCTGTTGCCCACTTTGGATATTTAGCTGTGTACCCTGCTTTTTGTTGGTCTTTTAAATCATTTAATTTAATGACGACCCCGTCAATATCATATGGTAGATTTGGTCTTTCAATGGTCCAATATTCAATAAATTTTAACAATTCATTAATATCCTTTACTTTACGATTATTGTCACTTACAACAAAACCTAATTTTCGCATAAATTCTAAAGCTTCAAAATGAGTTTTAATATTATAATCTTCGGGATTAGGTAAATGATATATAAAGCAAGAAAGATTCCTTGAGGCAGCAACTTTACTATCTAGTTGTCTTACACTTCCAGCAGCCGCATTCCTCGCATTAGCAAGTGGCTCAACCCCACGTTCAATTCGTTTTTCATTTAGTTCGAGAAGCGACTTTTTAGTCATATAAATTTCGCCTCTAACTTCAATATCTATTGGTTCATTAATTCTTAATGGGATATCTTTAATAGTTTTGGCATTATGAGTAATGTCTTCTCCTACGACCCCGTCACCTCTAGTAGCTGCTCTTTTCAAAATACCTTTTTCATATAAAAGTGAAACTGATAAACCATCAATTTTAAGTTCACATACATATTCAGGTTTAATATTTTCACGCTTCAAACGTTCATCAAAATCACGAATTTCATCTTCATTAAAAACATTGCTTAAACTAAGCATTGGTTTTTCATGATAAACTTTATTAAAACTTGATACTACTTCTCCACCTACTCTTTGAGTTGGTGAATCACTTTGCTTAAATTCGGGATATTTTGCTTCCAAATTTATTAATTCACGCATATAATTATCAAATTCTTGATCCGTTATTGTTGGGTTATCTAAAACATAATAATTGTAATTTGCTTCATTTAAAATTTGAACTAATTCTTTCATTCTTTCATTCATAGTATCACCTACTTAATTATACCATTTTGGTATTAAAAAAGATAGTTAAACTATCTTTTATTAACCATAAAATGAGCCTCTTTAGCTAAAGTTAAAACTTCATAATTTTGTTCTGCTAAATTACAATTATCTATTAATTCCTTTAATGTTGGTGGAACATGCTTACCAATCTTTTCATACCAGCTTACTCGTTCAATTATATCTGATATCATATATGGATTTATTGTTTCAATGTAAACTGCATCCAATCCTTCTAATGCAAAGGTTCCAAAACTTGGCCATAAACCTTTAATAATCATTCTTTTTTTATCTGCAGAAATATTTGCCTTTTTTAAATCCGTTAATAAAGCTTCTGCTTGTCTTAATCTTGCTATTTGTTTTTCTTTTGAGTCACCGTATTCCAAAGTCGCAAACAAATTTAACAAATTTGTTTTTTTACTATATTCATCTGATAATAATTGATAAACAGCTGCTCTTGGATTTGAAAATTTGTATTCAAATCTCCCTTTAGAAAGTTGGTTACCTTCTACCCATGTCAAGCTTCTAATAGCCCCAACATTATTAAAACTAATAAATTTAGGATTAAAATCAACCGAGATATTCTCAGTACTTTCAAAACCGCTTGGTACATATGTTTCAATGTTTTTTAAATCATTTAAAATACTATCTAATTTTTCTTTATCAATAACTTTTATTCTAGCTTCCGCTAAGGCAGGAACTTCTATATCTAACATGTGCATTGTACAAATTGTCCATAAAAATTTGTCATCAATTTTTTTCATATTAATCACCGAGGGAATATATTAGCACTTTTATTCATAATAGTCAAACAAAAAAGAGTATTATTAATACTCTTAAAACTATTTTAAACTTTTGCTTCCTTTAATACCTTTAGCACCTTTTGTACCACCATAATTACTTAGAATATTTGATTCAAAAGAACGAATTTTTTTACTTTCAGCTTTGTATCTTCTCAAACCTAGAGAAATAATTTCATCAAGTAACATGTCATAAGGCTTGTCACACTTGTCCCATAAATAAAACGAAAGTGATCCTGGAATTGTATTTGGTTCATTGACATAAATTTTCTTTGATTTTTTATCAATTAAGAAATCAATTCGACATACGCCATTAAGATTAAGAACTTTAAATACTTTTTTAGCTAGTTCTTGAACTTCTAATGTCATTTTTTCATCCAAACGAGCTGGAACAATTCTGTTAGTTGAAGCCATTCCTTTTGAACCAGTTTTCTTACCGCCACCTAGATATTTATCACGGTAGCTTAAGAACTCATCAACACCCATTACTTCTTCTAAAACACTAACATCTTGAGATTCGTAGTTTCCAATAACACTAGCATTTACTTCGATTAAGTTTTCAACTGCTGCTTCTACTACTATTTTAGAGTCATATGAGATTGCTTCAGTAATAGCTTCGTCTAATTCCTCTTCTTTTTTTACAAGCGAAATTCCAACACTACTACCTAATGTAGCTGGTTTTACAACTACAGGGAATCCTAACTTTTTAATTTTTTTAATAATTGCTTCATTATCAAGTTCATATTCAGTATCATAAAACCAAACATAATCTACACATGGAATTCCTTCACTTATCATTACTTGTTTCATGACAACTTTGTCTTGACCTAAAGCAGAACCTAAAACATTCGATCCTACATAAGGAATTTTTAATGTTTCCAAATAACCTTGGAGTGAACCATCTTCAACTCCATGGCCATGAACAATTGGTAGAATAACATCAATATCTGTTATTTCTTTTCTAAAAACACCATTTGTTTTCATTAAGTAAAATTCTTTATCTTTTTTAGTTAAAACAACTTTTTTAGAAAATCTTTTTAATAAATCTAAATCACGATAAACTTCAATATCTTTAAGCATATTTCCTGTATACCATGTTTGATCTTTAGCAATATAAATTGGAATTACTTCATATTTTTCTTCATTTAAGTGTTTCATCGCTTGAACAGCAGAAATAATACTTACTTCATGTTCAACTGATTCACCACCAAATATTACACCTACTTTTATTTTCATAAAATCCTCCTACTATTCATTAAAAATGTCTGGCAAATCATTTTCTAAAAGCACATAAGTATCTTTTTCTTTTAATTTAAGTGCTAAAGGAAAAGCTTCCTTAACATCATTAATTACGTGTATATTTTTTTCTTTAAATTTCTTTTTCATTAAACCTTTAAAAATTGGTTTTGTTTGATGCTCTCCTACTAAAATTACTTCATCAGCAACATCAGCTATATATTCACCAAATTTCTCATTTAATTCATCTTGTTTGTCACCCAAGTCAATCATACCTGGAGTTACCATTATTTTTTTGCCTGGCATTAGTCCTAAAACTTCACAGGCCATTTTTGAACCAACCGGATTAGAATTATATGCATCATCAATAATATATAAATCATGATATTTTTTTAATTCTAAACGATGCTCAGTTGGCTTTACTCTTCTCACCGCCATTTCTAATTTTTCATCTTTAATACCAAATTCTAGCCCTAAAGCTACACCGGCAAGAATATTATAAATATTTACTTTTCCAAGTAATTTTGTTTGAAAATGATATACTTTACTACTTCCTTTAATTATACAATCAAAAGTACTTCCTTCGTGTGAAAGTTTAATATTAGTTGCTCTAACATCACAATCGTTATCAATGCCTATCCAAATCACTTTACATTTATTTTTTAATTTATAGTTAACTTGCATTTCATCATCACGATTTAAAATAGCAATTCCATCCTTTGGAAGTGACTCAATTAAAGAAAATTTCTCTTTTTGAATGTTTTCTTCGCTTCCAAGAGTTTCTAAATGAGCAACCCCAATTTTAGTCAAAATTCCATATTCTGGTTTTGCAATATCTGCAATCTTTTTAATATCTCCTCTTTTTAGCGTTCCCATTTCAACTATAAAAATATCTGAAAATTTGTCAAGATAATTATTAATAGCATTAATTACTCCATAAGCAGTATTATAGTTTAACGGGGTTGGCGTTGTATTAAACGATGTTGATAAAATATCATTAAGTACATTTTTACTAGTTGTTTTACCATAACTGCCAGTAATACCTATTCTTTTCATATTAGGCATACTTTCAATTTTTTGCTTTGCTTGATGTAAATAATGAAAATAAACTAGCTTTTCAATTGGCATATTTATACGATTAGCAATAGCAACAATAATAAAATTCAAATACAACATAGCTATTAATATTACATAATAAAGATATATTTTAGCCGAATCAAAATTATTTAAAATAAAAATTAAAGGTATCGCATATATAATCAACATTGTAACAGAAAGCCTTTTAAGTCTTGCTGTATAAACTAAGGCCTTTTTTACTTGTTCATGTTTCATATTTTTAAAATAAATATATGTTATCAAAAGATATGTGAGCCCAATTATATAGTAAACATAAACAGGTTTAAATAAGTAGCAGAGTAAAATTACAGGAATTATAAGAATATCAACATCTAAAAATGACTTTTTGGCATTTTTAAATATCCATTTTAAATATCTAAAACTTTTATCATACCAATTCTGTTGTAACATATGAAAACATTTTCGAGTTTTTAAAATCCAAAATATAAAAATTGCTACCAATGACAAAATAAATTCTTGCATCATTTAAACCTCCTAATCTAAAAAGCTTTTTAAAACATTTATTGTTTGACCAAGGTTTTCTAAATATGCATAATGAGTACAACCTGGATAAACAACTAATCCAGAACCTGAAACTAATTTTTCTAACTCATACGCATCTTCTATTGGAACTGCTTGATCATTAGTACCCCAAATAATTAATAATGGTGCTTTTATTTTTTTTACATCTTCAGTTATATCTAAATTGACATGATTTACAAGTACTTCACGCATTATTTTAGAAGCATTTTTATAATCAGTTGAACCAATGTGCTTTTTGGCAAATCCTTCTAATTTATTAATCCCCGGTATTTTCTTTAATCCTTTTAATACTTTCAATTTAAATGATTCTTTTTCAATTTTTTTCTTATATGGACTACCAAATACAACTACCTTTTTAACATCATATTTACTTGCATAAAGCAAACTAATCTTTCCCCCAAAAGAATGGCCAATTAAAATAATATTCTTAAGTTTTAAAGATTCAATTAGTTCTTTTAACATTTCAACATAATCATATAGTGTCCAAGCAAAATCAGGTTCATCGCTTAAACCATGACCTGGTAAATCAACAATTAAAACTTTATGATTAAAACACATTTTATCTCCAATTGGTTTCATCATTTCAATATTCTGACCCCAACCATGAAGTAAAACAATTGTGTCATTCCCTTCACCATAAAGTTCATAATTAACATTTATATTTTTAATGTTTTTTTTCATATTTAACACCATTATTATTATATAACAAATGAATATAAGATACAAGAATAATGCTTAAAGCAAACGAAAAAGGTAATTTCTTACCTTTTTAAACATTGCAATTAGACATAGCTCCTAAGTCATAAATATTTATATAACCCATTTTTTTTTAGCATTTTTGCAGCTTCGTTACTACGAACTCCACTTTTGCAATAAACAATAATTGGAGTTTCTTTATCTATTTCCAACTCATCTATTTTTGTTAATGGCTCATTTTTTGCTTTGTCTAAATGTCCTGCATCATATTCTTCTTTACTTCTAACATCAAGCAAGACTGCTTCTTTTGAAGACATTACTTCTTTCATCTTATCACAATTAATTTTTGTGATTGTCCCTTCTTTACTAGAACAAGCTGTTAATAAGAATAAAATAAAAATGAACGCAAATACTTTTTTCATAATACCACCACTTAAATTATAGCATTAAATATTTATTTTTTTTACAAATGAATCAATTTTTTCATCATTTTTTAAATCAGCTTTATCTTTAGGATCAATTAATATTAATTCACAAACAAATTCATTTATTTCTAGTTCCTTTTTTAGTTTTTCAATCGCCTTATCGGCTCCGCCACCACTAAAACAAATAAAAACTGCAAATTTTTTATTTTTTAACCTATCTTTATTTTCATTAATAAAAGTTCTTAATGGTGGTGTAAAATTACTAGCCCATACCGGAGTTCCAAAAATAATTAAGTCATAATCCTTAAAATCATATTTTTTTAATTTCGGTGTATCTTTCATTACTGCACTTTTACCACACCAAAAATACTTTTTAAATCCTGAATCAGGATAGCTCTTTTCAACTTCAAGTCTAATCAAATCAGCATTTATTTTTTTAGATATTTTTTTAGCTACATAATCAGTATTTCCTGTCAATGAATAATAAACTATTGCTTTTTTCATATTATCACCTAAAATTATTTTAACAAAAAAAGCAGTTTTTTTAAACTGCTATTTATTAAATTTGAAAGCATCTAAGCCTAAAAACTTAGCATCACTACCTAATTCTTCTTCAATTCTCATTAATTCATTATATTTACAAATTCTATCTGTTCTACTCATAGAACCAGTTTTTATCTGACCACAACCTGATGCTACTGCAACATGGGCAATAGTTGTATCTTCTGTTTCACCAGAGCGATGTGAAACAACAGCAGTATAACCATTATCTTCTGCCATATTTAAAGCATCAATTGTTTCTGTTAATGTTCCAATTTGATTTAGTTTAATTAAAATTGAATTAGCAACACCTTTTTCAATCCCTTCTTTAAAAATTTTAGGATTAGTGACAAATAAATCATCACCAACTAATTGAACTTTTTTAGCTAATCTGTCTGTTAATTTTTTCCAACCATCCCAGTCTCTTTCACCAAGACCATCTTCAATTGAAATAATTGGATAATTGTTGACTAAATTTTCTAACCAATCAATCATTTCGTCAGTTGCTTTATTTCCTTGACCAGATTTAACAAGTTCATACATTTTTGTTTCAGGGTTATAAAACTCTGATGCTGCTACATCTAAAGCTATCATAATATCTCTACCTGGTACATATCCACTTTTTTCAATGGCAGCAACTATATATTTTAGTGGCTCTTCATTATCTTTAAGATTTGGAGCAAAGCCTCCTTCATCTCCGACACTTGTTACATGACCGTCAGCTTTTAAAAGTGATTTTAAATTGTGAAATATTTCGGATCCCATACGAATTGCTTCACGAATGTTTTTAGCACCAACTGGCATAATCATATACTCTTGAAAATCAACTGATGAATCAGCGTGTGCACCGCCATTTAATACATTCATCATTGGAACTGGTAAAACATTAGCATTTTTATTTAAGTATTTATAAAATGGCATTTTAGCATCAATTGCTGCTGCTTTTGCGACTGCTAAAGAAACACCTAAAATAGCATTAGCTCCATATTTTGATTTATCATTAGTACCATCTGCTTCAATCATTGCTCTATCAATTCTTCTTTGATCATAAGCATCCATTCCTACAACTATATTTTTTAAATATTCATTAACATTATTAACTGCTTTTAAAACTCCTTTACCATGAAAACGAGATTTATCACCATCACGAAGTTCTAAAGCCTCTCTTTCACCAGTAGATGCTCCAGAAGGAACTGCTGCTCTCCCAATTATTCCATTTTCTAAAGTGACATCAACTTCAACAGTTGGATTTCCTCTAGAATCAATTATTTCTCTTGCAAATACATTTTGTATTTTTGTCATATCATCATCTCCAATTATTATTATAACACGCATAATAATAATTAGTAAGTTTAATTTTTTACGAAAAAAACATAATGAATACTCATTATGCTTAAAAATATATACAAAATAATGTTTCAGTCTATAAAATCACTATTTGTCAATTATTATAATTAAAAAATTGATTTAATTAAAAATCAATTTTTTTAGATGCATCTTCTTCTAACATTTCTGGATTATCAAAAATGTATTGTAATAAATTTAATGATTTTATTAAATAAAATCCATCTGTTGCCCTTTCGTCATAATTAGCTCCAAGTTCAAACATTTTTCGAATCTTTTTTTTGCCGTCAATTATAACTTCTTCTTCACGAATTTCTCCAATTGTAGCAAGACCACTAGAAATTCCAAATTCATTAATATTATGATGAATAGCATCAAATTTAAAAGAACCTAAATTTGAAAGAATTAAACTACTATAGTAAATATTATCATTAGCAAGAAAATCAGGTAGATAACCGATCTTATCTAACCATTTGAAAAAACCAACAACTGGAACTCTAATAATATTAGGAAGTTTTGCTAAAACATCCATAGCATTGTTAGCACCCTTTTTATCAACATTTTTAGCACTTTCTCTAATCTTTTCAACTTTTTCAGCTATTTTTTTACTTATTGTATCAATATTATCATTAGGATCAATTTTGCATTGAAGCATCATTTCTTCAGCCTTATCATCAAAAGCAATTTTTGCAACAAATGCAAATGAAACATCTGGATGTTCATATATATGTCTATTTTTTACAAAACGATTTAAAACTGGGCGATTATAAAAAACTTTACCAATAGCAGCTAAAAAGGCATGAAAGAAAGTTATATGATCACCATTTTTCTTTCTTTTTTCTAAATACTCCATTAATTCAGTAACATCAAATTTCGGACTTGCATATAAATAGCTTTCTTGTCTTGTTTTTCTAATGTCACAATTAAGTTGCATCATTCCCGTAATATCTTTTACTCTTTTGCCAAATTTCTTTCTCATAATACCACCTTTACTATATACCATTTAATTATAGCATCTATGTAAAAAAATGTAAAATTAGTTTATGCTTATTTTAAATGAGTACCAAACACTACCTCTTTCTGAAATAGTATCAAGTAGTACTAAATACTCTCCTAATAAATCTGGTACTTTAAAACTGTATTTTTTGTTTGAAATAGCAATATTTATTTTATTTCCATTTAAATCATAAAATCTTACTTGAGATATTTTTACAAATTTAGAGTCTAATTCAATAGTTTGATTTTTAAAAGCTTCTAAAACTTCTTTATATTTTATTTTTTCAATTGGAATAGAAAGACCACACTCACTTGATTTATCATCCTCAATAGTATCTGTTATACAATATGATCCAACATTCATTAAAATACTATTATCACCATTTGTTATCCAAATATTATATGGTTTTGTATTAAATATTTTTACTTGCCAAGTAAAAAACCAAAGTCCAAAACGAATTTCCCGACTATTAACAAGAGGTTCAAGTGGAGAAACACTTGTCTTTTTAACCATCTTATAACCAGGGCCAAGATAAGTATATTCACTCCCATTTTCAGAAATAGGAATCATAAAAAGTGGATTTAGATTTTCTTTAATTCGCTTATAGTCAATTAAAAATGTTCCCAAAAACAAGATAATTATTGAAACTAAAACAATAAATAATATTTTATTCTTAATTTTTTTTATCTTCTTAGTTGAATAATTAATAGTATTATTTAATACTTCATCGGTTTTTTCTTTTAATTCCTCTTTTTTTATTTCTTCACCATTTAATATTTCATTAATTGAAACATCAAGTATTTCTGAAAGTGGTTTTAAAAGTGACATATCCATTAAACATATACCACGTTCCCACTTTGAAACCGCATTTTTACTAACATTTAATTTTTCAGCTAATGCTTCTTGAGTTAACTTTTTTTCTTTTCTTTTTTTAGATATAAAACTACCAATTTTTTCTTGATTCACTTTATCTCCTCCGAAATAAATATTAGCATATAACAAAAAACTATTAAAGCAACCTGTGGTTTACTTCAATATTTTTATATCAGAATATCGCATACAGAACTAATGTTTGCTATAATCGATATAAGGAACATTTAATAAGTTGGGTGATGCCTCTTTTCTTTAAGATTGGAGATGATGGTTATGAATAAGAAAGATTTTTTAATCTCTTCTTTAGTAATAATCATCTTTTTACTATTATTACTACTTTTTATAGTCTAAATATAAAAATTCACCTAACTAAACATAGTTAGGTGAAGTCAACTTTGGCAACACTCAGCATGCAAGTATTAAGTGTTCCGCTTTTTTATTTTATGAAGTTTCCCTCATCTATATACACAATATCATAATAATATATTTTTTACAAGTTACTTATAAATTTTTCCTATTGCTTCTGCTACTTTGATACCATCTATTGCTGCTGATGTAATGCCACCAGCGTAACCTGCGCCTTCCCCGCATGGATAAATTCCTTCGATATTGCTTAAAAAATCTTCATTTCTAATAATTCTAACAGGAGAACTGGTGCGACTTTCAATTCCAGCCAATATAGTATCTTCAAAGTCAAAACCTTTTATTTTTTTGCCAAAAATTTTAAATGCTTCTTTTAACGAATCACTTACATATTTAGGTAATAACTCATTCAAATTGGCAAATGCATATTCACCTTTAAATATAGGTTTCACTTTACCAAATTCTGTTGTTCTTTTGTTTTCATTAAAATCTTTTAATAATTGAACAGGAATTTTACCTGAAGCAAGTTCATATGCTTTATGTTCTAAATTTCTTTGATATTCTACTCCATCTAATGGATTGAATCCAAAATCATTAGGTCCAACTGTAACAATAATAGCACTATTCGCATTTTCACTTCCACGTTCATGATTACTCATACCATTAATCGCTAGCAGTCCCTTTTCACTTGAGGCATTTATAACATAGCCTCCTGGGCACATACAAAATGTGTAAACTCCCCTAGACCCAACTTGACAAGTTAATTTGTAACTTGCTGGCGGTAAAACATCTTTATATTTTTTTCCATATTGTGATTCGTTAATCATATTTTGACTATGAGATGCCCTAACACCAACTGCAAATGGTTTAGCTTCCATATTTAATCCATTTTTAAGTAGCATTTTAAAAGTATCACGAGCACTATGACCAAGTGCTAAAATAAGTATTTTTGTTTTTATATGATCACTATCATTAACAACTATTTCTTTTAAACAATTATCTTCAATAATTAAATCTGTTAGTTTCGAATTAAATTTAAATTCGCCACCCATTTCAATTATTTTTTCACGCATATTTTTAATTACAATACGAAGTAAATTGGTTCCAATATGAGGACGCGCTGAATACATAATATCACTTGGAGCCCCACACTTAATAAAAGTTTCAAAAACCTTAAAATGGCGATTTTCTAAATCTTTTACCATAGTATTTAGTTTGCCATCCGAAAATGTTCCAGCCCCACCTTCACCAAATTGCACATTCGAATCTAATTTTAACTTCCCATTTTCAAAAAACTTTTCAACATCTTGAATTCTTTCTTCAATCATTGGCCCACGTTCTATTACTAAAGGTTTATAACCATTTTCTGCTAAAATATAAGCTGCAAATAGACCTGCTGGACCTGATCCTACAATTACTGGTCTATATTTTAACTCTTCAAATCCCGTTTTATTAAAAATATATTCTCTTCTATAGCTTTCAAAAACATCTTTACTCTTAACTATTTTATTTTCATGTTTTACCTTTACATCAACTTCATAAACAAAATATATTTTATCTTTATTTCTTGCATCAATTGATTCTTTAATAATTTCATAGTCAATAATGTCATTTTCATTTATTTTCAATTTCTTGGCGATTGAAGCAACAATATCTTTTTTTAAAACATCAACTTTTACCTGACGAACTCTAAGCATCAATATCACCTACTATATATCCAGTTATAAATGCAAATGCTAAATTAAAGCCTCCACATTCGCCATCAACATCTAGTGTTTCCCCAATTACATAAAGATTCCTTATGCTAGTTTCCATGGTTTCAGGATTAATTTCATCTAATGAAAGTCCACCTGTGCATACTTGAGCTCTTTCAAAGCCATTTGTTTCAACTATGTTTAAATTAAAATTATTTATTATACTGGCAAGATTTTTCTTTTCTTTTATTGTTAGTTCTTTCCATTTTTTATTTTTATTAACTTTTGAAAGCTTAAAAAATATGTGCATAAGTTTATAATGAAATATACTTTCTAAAGCTTCTTCTAATGTTAAATCTAATTTATAATTTTCCATAAAATCATAAAAATCTTTTTCAAAAAAATCAATTATAATATTTACTTCCTTCTTAGCATGTAAAGATGAAGCTACTATTGAACTAAGATTGAATGTACAAATACCACTTATACCATAATCTGTTAATTGAAGTTCACCACTACTTTCTTTAAAAAGCTCATTATTAATAAATAGTTTTAGTTTTGCTTCAACTCTTAATCCATTCCAATCTTTTAAATATGACTCATTAGCTTTAAGTCCAACTAAAGCTGGCAAAACAGGTTTTATTTTTAAACCCAAATTCTGTAATACATCATACACTCTTCCATCACTGCCAGTTTTAGGTGCCGCTTTAGATCCCATTGCAAGAATGAGTTTATCACATACATATTCTTTTTCATTTGTAATAATTCTAAATTTATTATTATCTTTTTTTATATCTAAAACTTCAACATTATAAACAACATTAACTTTATTTAATGCTTTTGTAAATATTTCTTTAATGCTCATGCTTGATTCTGAATGTGGATAATAATAACCATTTTTAATAGTCGGATAGATTCCTAGATTACTTAAATAATCAAATGTACTATCTTTTTTTTCAAGAATTTTTGCCAATTTTTCTTTAGAATCAGTATTATATTTATTAATATCAATATTTGAATTCCAATAATTGCATTTTCCATTACCTGTTATTAATATTTTTTTACAACATTTGTCATTTTTTTCAAGTAAAGTAACATTTGCTTTTTTATTTAATCTTAAAGCTGCTATAATGCCACTTGCTCCTGCTCCTATAACAATTACATCCATATTACCACCAATTCAATTATAACAAAAATAAGAAGATTTGATAATCCTCTTATTTAGTTAATGAATATCCTACAATACTATAGTGGTCTGCTATTTTATTTTTACCGCTTATAACCATAGTTGTAACATATAAATCATGATTTTCATCTAATTTAATAATTAATTCTTTCAATTCTTCATCATTGATAACTTTATTAATAATTTCACTTAAATCAATTTGATAAATGTCAAGTTTTACAATTCCATTTGTTATTGTACCATCATAAGATACTTGTTGTAATTGTTTATATTTAGAAACATCAATTACATCTTCGTTTGCATTATATTCTTTATAAAAATAATCATAATTTTCTTCTAATATTTCATGCTCATCAATTTTAATTTTTAACTTTTCCAAAGCGTTTTCGCTCTTCAAATAATTGTAAGCTCCTACTAATTTAGCTTTTTCTTCGCCATTTAATTGAGAAATTTTTTTATCTTTTAAAATGCTTTCAACAACATTTTTTTGGTAATATATACTTGCATCTTCATAATTTATTCCAGGAATTATAAAAGTAATTAAAGAACATGCTATAAAAACATAGAAAATGTTTATTAAATATTTTCTTTTTTTAAACTTCATTAAGAAAAGAATAAATGCTTCAACAAATAAAATCATTAAGCCTAAGTAACGATCTTTAGTTAAACCATATGTCATAACTCTTATAATCATGGCATAGGCTTGAAGTACGTAAAGTGGTAGAAAAATAAAAGTAATATTATTATCAATAAATATAAGAAACTTATGCTTAAAATCTAAACTCTTAAACAAAATGAAGATTGGTATACATTCAATAAATAATGCTAAAATAATTCCAAATACAGAATTAGATGGCATATTATTAGTAATTATTATCTTAAAAATATATAAATAGACAACTAAAACTGCAATATAAGTAAGAGGTATAATTACATATTTTAATAAAACATTAGCAAGTTCTGTTACCTTTGTTTCTTTATTAATAAATGCATACAAATAAGCAGGAATTGTATAAAATCCTAAAATAGCAACTTCAGCTCTTAAAAATAAATCAAAATCATAGTCAGGTATTAATAAAACTGTAATGACGCTTAAAACAGCAAAAATACCAATATTTAAAACAATATTAATAATTGTTGTAGTTACTAAATTACTAAACAAATTATGCAAATAATTGTTTAACTCTAATGACGATTTTTTTATAATGTAATAAAGATTAATTGAAGACATACTTATTACATAAAAAATGAAAAAGTTTTCAAATGATTCTTCATAGTTATTAAATAAATAACCCAGAATAATGGCAATTATAAAAGCAATTATATATCCAATAATTCTTGATTTTTTAGTTTTAAAGAAATTTTCAATTGTAAATGTATTAATAACAAAAAACATTTCATATTTAAATAAATCTAAACCTGTTTCTGTATCTAAAAAAATAATTGCTAATATAGTTGATATAATAATAAAAATATTACTTATCAAATAATTTTTAAAAAAATTCAAATAATTTTCACTAATTCTTTTTATTAAATTTTTAATAAATTCCATTTATAATACCTCCATTTTTAATTTTTCTTTTAATGCTTCAATAAAGTATATTTGACTATCAAAAATATATTTTTGAGCTTCATCTAATTTAAGCCAACAAGCCTTATCCATTTCTGGAAATTCTTTAATTTCTCCATTTGCAAATTCTTTTTTAAAAGTATTTGATGTCATTTTTTCGGGATCTAGATCTTTATTAATAATAAAGATAGTTAATATTTTATTGTTACTTATTTTATGTGATTTTAAGTAAATTAATTCTTCTTTTTTTATTTCAAAACCTGATTCTTCTTTAAATTCTCGTATTGCAGCATCTATAGCTTTTTCATTATCATATTCTCCCTTACATATACTATATTTTTCAATATTTTTCCAATAAGGTCCTCCTGGATGCTCTAAGTAAACATATATTTCATTATTAATTATTTTATAAGGTAGAATCCCTGCACTTCTTTTCAATTTTATCACCTATTAATAGTATAGCACAAAAAAAGTCATATTTTATTATGACTTTTTTTGGTTATTTCATTATCAATTATATTAAATGGAATAATGCTAGTAAAACTAAAACAATTACACCTGGAGCACCAAATATTCCAGTAATTAAAACTGTTACCCAATTGAGAGGAATTGATACTAATTCTGTCCAATTGATTAACCACAATACTGCTAAACCAATTAATGAGTTTATAATTAATGCAGTAATCTTTTTGCCACTTATTTTAAATACATATTTTGCAATTAAAATAACAATTAAGGCAATCACAGCTATTTTTAAATAATCCATTTTGCTTACTCCTTTCTATTATATTGTACTATAATTTTAATAATAATTAAAGTCATTTATAGAAATTTGAGTTATCAATTAACAAAGCTTCTTTATCATATTTTTTTAAAGCTTCACTTATTTCTTTTTTATATTTAATGTTTATAGAAATAAGTGCACTTAATACTGTCTTTGGAATTACACAAATAGTCTGTTTATTTATAATTATATAAGATATATCTTCCCATTTTACATTAAAAGATTTATCAGCATCAGTATAATTTACTCCTTCTTTACCCAGTTCCACAATTTTTTTACCTTTGTTGTTCATAAAGATTTTAATTTTTTTATTTAAAATAATTAAATACATTATTTCAAAAAATATTGCAAAACAAGTCATACCAATAAGAAATATATATAATGCATCATTTGTTTTTAAATAAGCGCAAGTTAAAAGCAAAGTATAAACAATTGTAATGATTGTCCATAACAAAAGAACTTTAGTAAATTCATGAGCTTTTCTTCTTGGATTTTTTTTAAATTTTTGATAAATATTTGCGATATAAAGAAATTCATCATAATATTCCTTATTACCAGTTTCAGTTATTTCTAATTTCATTTTTAATCCTCCCTTAAACTATCAAATGCTTCTTCAACAATTTTATTAATGTTTAAATATTTGTTTTTATCTTTTTTGTTTGTTAATAATGCTAAATATTCAATATTTCCATCCCCACCAGAAATTGGTGAAAAAGTAAAATTTTGTATATAAAAACCAAAATTATTAAAACACGTTATTAATTCATTAATTATATTTTCGTGAATATTTTTATTTAAAATAATGCCTTTATATTTAGTAGCTATTTCTTTACCACATTCAAATTGAGGTTTTATTAAACAAATAACGTCAATTTTTATTCTTTCATTTTTAATCTTTTCAATTATTTGTTTTAAAGAAATAAATGATACATCACAAACAATAATATCAATATTTTCAAAAAAATTATGAGTTAAATTTTTAAAGTTCGTCTTTTCATATAATTCTACTCTTTTATCGTTTTTTAATGATTCATGCATTAAATTTGTTCCAACATCAATTGCAAGTACTTTTTTAGCACCATGCTTCAAAGCACAATCAGTAAATCCTCCTGTGCTAGAACCAATATCCATTACATTTAGATTCGTAAAGTTTACATTAAATATGTCAATTGCTTTTTCAAGTTTTAATCCACCTCTTGAAACATATTTTAGCTTGTCATTTTCTAATATAACTATACTATCCGTTTCTGAAACTAAATGATTTGATTTAAATATTTTATCATTATTGCATATAACTAGACCAGCTTCAATAAGCTCTTGAGCTTTACTTCTTGAAGGAACTAAACTTCTTCTGACAAGCTCTTTATCAATTCTATCTGTCATGCTTTCACCTACTTAAATTATATCATTTTTGCATTGAATAGTACATTATTTAATATCAACCCAACACTAATAATCAGATGTTCTTTTTTGTTCTAAATTTTGATCACTTTCAGTGGTTAAATATTTCATAAATACTCCTTGTACTAAAGCATTTCCAGCTTGAAAATTAAAAGTTTTATCGCTTTCATTTTGAATTTTTATAAAAATATGTCCCTCATTATTTTCATTGTTATAATAGTCAGCATCTATAACAGCAACTTGATTTACAAGTCTTATATTATATTTAAAACCTGTACTACTTCTAACAATTAAAAATAAAACTTCATCAGGTTCAAAATAAGATTTAATTCCTGTTGGAATTTTTACTATTTCACCAGGATTTAATTCAATATCTTCCAACAAGTAAAAATCATACCCTGCGGCATTAGTAGAATTCCTGCTTGGAATTTTATAACTATCATACAAATTCTTATCTGCTTTAACATCTTTGCAAAATTGTTCATAACTTATTTTTTCAAAATCTCTCATTATTCACTTTTTTTCCTTTCAATTTCTTTTAAATATAACTCATAAGTTTCATCTGCAATTGTTTTCCAATTTTTACCTAACATTTCTCTAGCATTTTTAGAAACCTTTTTAAGCTTTTTTTCATCATTCATTATTTCAATTATTCTATTTTTATAAGCGTTAGTGTCCAACTTAGATGTAAAACCACTTATATTGTTAACAACTGTATCAGATGTAACACTTCCTTCAATAAATAAACCTGGAGTTTCATTAATTGCTGCCTCAATTTGAACTAAACTTGAAGCATCAAATAATGAAGGAAATAAAAATAAGTCAGCGCGGGCATAAATTGAAGATAAGAGGACACGATCTGTAATTCTTCCTGTCATTATGACCTCATTTTGCATATTATATTTTTTTATTTTTTCTTTCAACTCTTTTTCATTTGGTCCTGTTCCAACATATAGCATTTTAAATTTAAAACCATCTTCTTTTAATAATTTAAGTGAGTCTAAAATAAAGAAAATATTTTTTATATCAATTATTCTTCCAACAAATAAAAAAACAACATCTTTTTCATCTAAATCATAAAGCTTATTTACCTTTTTTATATTATTTTCTTTGTCTGTTAAAGGTAATAAATCAGTACCATTATAAATTACAATTGGTATTCTTTTATAACCATAGTCTCTAAAAACCCCTTGCATTGCATGGTTAACAGCAATACAGTCATCACAATCATTATAAACTTTAATCAATTTTTTTATTATTTGATTTACAATGATTTTATTATTTACAACTCGCCTTATTTCAAAATCAAATCTTGTATGCATCGTTGCAATACAAGGTATATTTAAAGCTTTAGCCACCTTTAAACCAAGTTTCCCAACAGAAAACGGCGAATGAATATGAATAACATCAAAATCTTCTTTTAAAAGATCTTTAAATGGTTTAGACAATTTTGCATAATTCATTCCAAGTTTATATTCTGTAAAAGGAACAGAAATGCTTTTAACACGGATAATATTATAAGGACGCATAAAATCCTCGTTTGAAGTGCTTGTTTCTGGAACTACAAGAGTTACATCATTAAATTTGGCAAGCATTTTAGCTAAGTTATCAATAACAAGAACTACTCCATCGACTGCCGGATAAAAACTATCCATAAAAATTCCTATTTTTAATCTTTTTCTTTTTTCCATACAATATCACCTATTCATCATTTTATATCTAAAATAATTATACTACAAAAAAAGCAGATTTAGAAATCTGCTTTAATAATTATTTCCCTGCTTTTTGTTTTAATTTGTCATAATACATCGCATTAGCAACAACCATATATGGGAATAGCCAAATCATAATTAATCCAAATGTTGGAGCAATTAGTAAACACCAGCCAATGAAACTTAAGCCAAATACAAAATAATCCCATTTGTATCCTTTCATCATTTCACGACTCTTCTTTAATGGTTCAGTTCCAGACAAGTTAGAATCAATTACAATCATAGTAGCATATGTATATGCAATTGCCATAATAATTCCTGGAATTACAAATAATAGTGAACATAATACAACTATAATTCCAACTAAAATGTCAGCAATTAATAAATTTAACCATTTTTCTTTTAAAGTTTTAATAATTACATTATGATCAAATTTACCAGTTCTTACAAAATCTAAGATGTATTTTAAATAACATCCTGAAAGAATCCCTGATAATAATGCTACTATAGAATTAACTGCATAATATGATGTTGGAACTTTAATATTAGCTAAACTTTCTAAATTGGTAAAATCAATATTTATTTTTGGTCCAAACAAACCTGAAATAATTGACGTAATTACTGAAATTACTAACATTGGCCATATAATATTCCACTTATTCCCTTTAATTTTTGCCTTTGCGGCTTCTTTGATTTCCTTCCTATTCATAAAACATACCTCCTATTCTAATTATATTAAATACATGCTAAAAAATCAATATTTAGGCCTAAAAAACGACACAATTTTAAATATTAAAAATATAGCTAGATTAGTTACAACTATAGTAGCTCCAGTTGGTGTTGCAACAAAATAAGAAAATATTAAACCAACAATAAATGATATTATTGAAATAATAACACTTGATAAAACAACGGTTTTAAACTTTTTGAAAATTTGCATTGAAGAAAGTGTAGGAAATATTATCAAACTTGAGATTAAAAGTGCCCCCATTAGACGCATACCTAAAACGACAATTATAGAACACAATATTGCAAAAACAATATTATAAAAATTAGTTTTAATTCCAATTGATTTTGCAAATTTTTCATCAAACGTTAAAGCAAAAATTTTGTTATAAGATAAAACATATAAGATTGCTACTAAAATTGATAAAACAACGCTAATAACAACATCAACATCAGTTATACTTAAAATACTTCCAAATAAGTAATTGTTAATATCAATATTCACACCAAAAATTGATACAACAAATGTTCCTATAGCTAAAGAACTAGCAGATATTAAAGCAATGGCAGCATCGCCATGAATTTTACTACTCTCATTCAATTTTAAAATTAAAAATGAAACAATTATAACAATAGGAAGTGCAAATTCTAATGGTGCAAGTCCTAAAACTGTTGCTACTGCAAAAGCTCCAAATCCAACATGAGAAAGTCCATCACCAATCATCGAATTTTTTCTTAAAACAAGAGAGACTCCAACTAAAGAAGCTGAAATGGAAATTAAAACTCCAACAATGAATGCTTTTAACATAAATGAATATGAAAACATTTGAATAATACTATTTATCATGATGAATTCTCCTTACAAATTCTTCTGTTGAGCCATAGAAAATATCATCTTCACGAAGGGATAAAATTTTATTCCCAAGTAAATTATTATGATCTAAATCATGCGTAATCATAATGATAGTTATACCATGATTTTTATTTAAATCTGAAATGATTTCATACAAGCTTTCTTTTGATTTTGTGTCCAAATTATTTGAAGGTTCATCTAATATTAATAATTTTGAAGTTGCACATAAACTTCTAGCCAGTAAAACTTTTTGTCTTTGACCACCGGATAAATCAGCAAAACTTTTATCTTTCAAAGCTTCAATATGAAGAATTTTTAAATTTTTTAATGCAATATCTTTTTCTTTCTTTGTATAAAATGGTTTTAAACAATTATTCAAAGTTCCTGATAAAACTATTTCCCAAACAGAAGCTGGGAAATTAGCATCAACTTTTGTCTCTTGAGGCATATAACCAATAAAATTTTGTTTTAAATTATTAAACTTAATTTGGCCTTTTAAAGGCTTTATAAGTCCTAAAATTCCTTTTATTAAAGTTGATTTCCCTGATCCATTAGGTCCAACAATACAAATAAAATCGTTTTCTTCAACTATAAAATTTATATTTTTTAAAACAATATGATTATCATAACCAAGAGTTACATTTTTAAGTTCAATTAAATTCATTAATTTAATGCCTCCCTTAAAACTTTAATATTATTTATCATAATATCTATATAAGTTATTCCATTTTCAAAATCACTCTTACTTATATTATGAGCACTATGAAATTCTAGTATTTTTACACCTGTTTCTCTAGCAATTGATTCTGCTATTTTGCCATTTGAAAGCTCTATTTTAAAAACTACAGGTATTTTATCTTCTTTAACTTTATTAATTAAAAATGTGAGTGTTTTAGCACTTGCTTCTGTTGATTCTGAGCAGCCTTTAAAAGCGGCATAATAAGTTAAACCATATTCTTGAGTAAAATAACGTAATGGAAAACGATCACCAAAAATTACTTCTTTTCTTTTAGAAGATGAAACGATATCTTTTATCTCCTTATCTACTTTAGTTAGTTCACTGATATAATTTTCGGCATTTTTTTCATATAATTGTTTATTCTGAGGATCAAGTTTAATAATTTCTTCTTTTATTGATGAAACAATTTTGATTGCATTTAATGGACTTGTCCACACATGTTCATCAATTTCTTTTTCTTCTTCTATTTCATCCATTCCCTCAGTAATCTCTTCTTCATAAGTTTCAACTAAATCAATTAACTTTATTACTTTTGTTTTAATCTTTTCTTTTAGTATTCCTTGAACCCAACTATCAGATTCTCCACCAGTATAAATAAAAATGCTGCTATCTTCTATTTTAATTATATCTTGTGGTGTTGGTTCAAAATCATGAATTTCACTACCAGGTTTTAATAACATTTGAACTGAAATATTTGAATCTTTTATGATAGCTCTGGTAAAATCATAACTTGGGAAATTACTAGTAACTATCAAAAGTGATTTATTATCATTTTTTTTACATCCAACTAAAATTAATGCACATATTAAAAATATAATTGTTTTAACTATTTTTTTCATCTTTTACACCTCCATCACATTTTTCACATATCCCATTTATAATGATATGTTCACGGCATGGCTTAAATTTATGATTCAATAAAATGTGATTTGTCAATTCTTCAATGCAATCACAATCAATATGTATTATATTGCCACATTTTTCACATTTTAAATAAAAGTGATTATGATTACAGCATTCTTCTAAATATTGATAATAAGTCGTATTATTTTCACCAATGCTCTTATTCAATTTGCCATCTTTAACCAATTTATCTATAAAACGATATATTGTTGTTAATCCAACTTCTTTATTTAAATCATCATATATATCTTTAATAGTAAACTCACTTTTTTGCTTTTTTACTATTTTTAAAATTAAATCTTTTTGTTTTGTTTTATACATATAATCCTTCTTTCAATTTGAAAATCATTTTCAAATTGATTATACTATATTTTTATAAAAATGCAATAAAAAAATAATCAAATGATTATTTTTAATTATATAAATTTTTTAATTCAAATTTAAGTTTACCCACTAATTCATCAGTATTAGCATATTCAATAAAATGCGCATCTTTAAAAGAACCACTAATCATATTACTAATATAAGATCCTTTTTCATAGAAAAATAAGATTTTTTTGTTATTTTCATGGGCAATACCAAGTTCAATCCCCATTCCTGTTGAAATTTCTGAAATATCACAAATAATTAAATCACTTTCTTTAACTTGTTTTAAATCATAATCTACCATCAATTTATCTATACTAATCTTTTCAAAGTTTGGATTCTCATCAATACATTTATTTCTATAATCCCATATATCATCTGGCGTTGTTAAAATTAAATCTTCAAATGTTTCTTCTAAAATTTTTTTATATATATTATACTTCTCCAACTGTTCTTTTTTTGCAGAACTGACAGCACCTGCTACAAATATTTTCATAAAATTCTCCTTCATCTATTTACTAATTTTCTTATTAAAAAGCCAGATTATAGCACATATTACATATGTAATTATTAACATAAATGAAAATGTAAATACAATGGTATTAGTTCCTCCTTGAGCAAAGCCATACCAATCATATGTATAAGATACTTTATCGTTTTCAATGTGCAATAAAACATTTATTAAATAAAAAATAGCATATAAAAATGTAGGAATTATACCTAAAAATGTATATTTAAATTTAATTACATTGGTATTTTCAAAAAACATAAATGTCACTAAACTTAAGAGTGGAATTATAAAATGAAAAAACAAGTTACTATTTATAAACATTGAGAAAAATCCACTTGGAACAAAAGGTGCCAAGTAAAATGTTGTTGTTAAAAACGTTAATACAACAGCAGTCGTTGAAACTAACTTTAATACATACATAAAAGTTGGTATTTTTTCTTTATTTTTAATATATTTATGTTCATATAAAGCAAATATTATTGCTGTTATCCCCATCAAAACATTGGAATCAACCGTAAAAAATTTGAATGCTTCAATTTTGGTTGCTGTTAGTACTAAATCTTCACCCATAAACTGAAAACCTGTTAACATAATAATCGTTGCTATGAGTACTAGAATAAATATAAAAATGTTTAAATAAAATGATATTTTTAACTTTTTCATATTATCACCTATTTAATTATAACATATTTATTGTTTTAATTTAAAATATTTGATAAAATCATGTTAGAAAGCGGTGATAATATGATGACTACTTTAATTGATAAAGCAGTATTAAAAAAAAGAATTAAAGATTTGGCTCAAGAAATCACAAAGAATCATCAAGGTGAAAAATTAACCCTTATTTGTATCTTAAAAGGCTCTATTTACTTCTTTGCTGATCTATCAAGACAAATTGATCTTGATGTTGAACTAGAGTTTATGCGAATATCAAGCTACCGAGGTAAAGATTCAACTGGAGAAATAACTTTAAAACTTGATTTAGATAAACCAATTACTGGTAAAAATGTCATTATTGTTGAGGATATCATTGATACAGGAAAAACTCTTTCATACTTAATTGATCACTTAATGATTCAAAATCCTAAAAGCTTGCAATTATGTACTTTGCTTGATAAACCAAAATCAAGAGAAAATAAAAATATTAAAGTAGATTATGTTGGCTTTACAATTCCGGATTATTTTGTTGTCGGATATGGATTAGATTTAGATGAAAAATATCGAAATATTCCCGAAATAAAAATAATAACAGGAGAAGAAGAAAAAGCTCCACAACTAACCAAAAATAAAAACAGGAATTAATCCTGTTTTTCTTCAGTCTTAAAAGAATTTAACACTTCAGTTAATTTTGAAACAAATGCTTTATTTCCTTCAGTTGTTAAATGAATCTTATCAGCCATTACATAATTTCTATGAGTTTTTATTTCGCTGTAAAAGTCTATCTCCTCTACATTTTCAAGGTCTAGTTTCTCACTTGACATATTTACAATATATATTTCATGATCTTTACATAAATCAACTATGCTTTGATATTCTTCTTTAGTCAATTTTAGTGATTGATCAAAAGCAAACACTAATCTATGGGTTAAATTATCTTTGTTTTTTTCTAATTCTGACTTTACTTCTTCATAAGTAAAGTCTTTGTTTAAAACAAAATTTCCATTTTTAAATTCGTTTTTCAAACTATCAAAAGCATTTAAAATTATATCATTGCCGTAAAAACTAATCTGTGTTTTTAAATCCTCATTATGTTTATTCATGATTTCTTCTTTTTTAGCATTAAATTCATCTAAATAAACTTTATAAATGGCTTCATATATTGCATTTGTATATGCAATTCTACCTGGAGTTGGAAGATGAAGTCCATCTGAATAGAAGTATTCTTTATGTCCTTTAGATATTGCTTCCCAGTCAATTATATATAAATTATCATATTTTGCTGCAAAAGCCTTTATTTTATCATTAAAGTGAACCTTTTTATCATTAGTAACTGTTAACCAAAATACTTTTCTATCACCAATTGTTTTCAATATTGTTTCTTTTGTTGCTTGTGAGCAATCTCCATTAGCACCAAAGTTTAGTACAATTACATCACCAAGAGCATTTTTTCTAATCAAATCTTTTAAAATGTCATTTACAACATAACAGGTTCTTGATATTTCTGCATTAAAATAAGCATTTTTAAAAGTTTTTTCAATATTGAGTTTAGCTCCAAGCATTACAGAATCTCCAATAAAAGCAGATGGAACATCAGCAACAATCTTCTTAAGGTTTTCTTCGTTACTGTCTAAATCAGCCATCATTTGTTTCCATTTTTCCTGCTCTTCAGCTGCCTTTGCTTTATATGCTTCTTGTTGTTCTGCCATCAATTTGCTATTCTGACTTAATTGTTCTTCTAATGCTTTCATTTCAGCAGTATGATCAACCGCAATAATGTATTGATAACATCCATAAGCACTACAACCTATTAATAAAATTAATAAGGCAATTTTTAAAGCTTTGCATTTTTTTGATTTGAAGTCTAAAGCAAGATGTAAAATATATGAAATCACTAAAGTAATAATTATAATTAAAAACACTTTTAAATCGCTTTCAAACTCTAATTCTTGAAAAACAAATATTACTGGATATTGCACTAAATATATTTCGTAACTCATATCTGATAAAAATTTAATAACTCTATCAAAAATATTTAATTCATTATCATTTATTGAGGCATAAGCTATTAATCTCATTGAAATTAAAGTTACCCCTATCATTGCAATTGTCAAATATGGTGAATCTGCTGGAATCAAAATGTTTAATACTATTAAAATAGCTAGATAAAAAATGAATGCTAATTTACTAAAAATTTTATTCTTTATTATTTTTAAACCATAATAATTTTGCATGAATCCTAATGTCATACCTAATAAAAGAGCAAACATACGAGCAAAAGTGTTATAGTATGCAATCATAATATTGTTTTCTAAACTTTTAGCAAAAAAAACAATGCTTAATACTGCAAAAATAAAAGTAAATAAACAAGGTAAAAATTTTTTTGCTTTCTCACCTATTTTTTTCATCACCATAAATAAGAATGGAAATATTAAATCAAATTGTAGTAATATAGAAATATACCACAAATGCATAAATGGTGAGGAAACATGTCTTGCAAAATAATCTAAATTAGCATTAAGTTGCCAAAAGTTGTTATAGCCTAATAATACTGAGGTTGTTTCCGGTTTCAAATTAAGCCAACTTATACTCGGGATTAATGATATTACAAATATAGCAATAAAAACAACTAATATAAGAGGTAGATATAAGTGTTTAAACCTGTTTATATAATATTCTTTTAAAGAAAATTTTTCTTTTTTCATTGCTGAAATAGTGCTTAAATAACCACTTAAAACAAAAAATGTACATACTGCCAAATAACCACCTTTTAAAATATTGAGGTGATATAAAAGTACTAATATACAAGCAATTAATCTAACAATATTTAAATCTTTAAAATATTTTTTCATAAAACATCAAACCTACTTCTATCATTATAATTATAAAAAATAAACAAAATTATGTAAAGAGAAAACAAAAAAAGAAATGATTTTTATTTTCATTTCTTTTATTATGAATTTTTAAGAACTAATGCCCTGCCTCTTCTTTTGCTTTCTAACAATTCTACCAATTTAGGAATTAATTCTTGCTTTACCCTATTATTAATATATCTTGAAGATGTAAAATCAGGTTCTTTATCTAAATTTGTTCCCCATTTTGATTCAATTAAATCATAATCTATATCTGTCAATTCTGGGCTTTTAAGTATTTCATCTATTTCTTCTTTAGTGTATTTACTTAAAACTTCATAAAGTGTCATTTTCCTTTTATAACTTGATGCTTTTTTGACACTATTAATTTTTTTTATTTTATCTACATCTTCTCTTAGTGATTCGTCAAGTTCAAAAAACTTTTCCCGTTGTGGACAACAATGAATTCTGCTTAAAACTTTTTCATTTATTTCTTGAATTCTTTGAATAGTGCTTCCAAATTTGACTTCTGCTTCTTCAAAAGACAATTTTTTACCATTATATCCTCTTATTGCAAAGAATATGTCTTCTTCTCTAGCAGTTAATCTTAATAATTGGACAAGTTCTAACATTTTAGCAAAATTATTTAGACTATAATCTGGTTCTTTTTTGGAAATATCAGATGCAAATTTATTGTTAGACCTTACTGCTATTTTATTTATGTATCCTTGAGAATTATCAGATAATTTAATTAATTCATATCTATAATTTGATTTCCAAATTTTTGTCAAACCTCTATGATAAATCTGTCTTGCTCTTTCTCTAGTTACACCATATCGCTTGCTAAGTTCTTCAAAACTCCATACTCGGCCATAAACACCTGTTCTTAACATAATTGCTTCCAATTCTCGATCTTTCAAAACTTTTTTCAAAATTTCAATTATTTGAGCAGAAACTTCATTTTCAATAATTTTATCGACAAATTCAGTTTGCTCATCAGCAACAAAATCTCCAAATTCAGAGTCTGAACCTTCATCAGTTTCAATTGGTGTATTTAAACTAATAGCATCATTATCTAACATTAACAATTTTTCTACATATTTAACATCTCTACCAAATTCATGTGCAATTTCCTCAATTGAAGGCTGACGTCCAAATTTTATAGCTAATTTGTTTTCTATTTGATCAAGCTTTCTTATCTTAGTTTGAACATCTTCTGATAATCCAAGAGTTCTATCTTGATCTAATAAAACACGACCAATTGCTTGTCTTATCCACCAACTTGCATAAGTTGAAAATTTGTATCCCAAATCCGGATTATATCTATCAATTGCAGTCATTAAGCCAAGTATTCCTTCTTGAACAAGGTCTGAAAAATCTAACTTTTTTGAAACATAATTAGATGCAATCATTTTAACCAATCCAAGATTTGATTTAATAAATATTTCACGAGCCTCTTTGTCACCTGCTTTAATTTTATGCATTAAAGCAATTTCATCTTCTTTTGATAATAATGTTCCTTTACTATATTCTCTTAAAAACATTTTGTCATAATCAGTACTATTATATTCAATGCTTTCTTCTGAATATGGCTTAACTGCAAAAACAGTAGTATTTTTAGTTTCTTCCTTTTGAGCTTGTTTTTTATCGTTAGATAAAAAATCTATATCAATATTATTACTCATACAATAAAGCTCAATTATTGAAACAACAAAATCATCATTAAAAACATTTTTTAACCCCAATTCTCTTATAATTGAAATTCTACTATTAACTAGAAATTTTATAACCTGATTAAAACTATTATCACTATTTAAGAACTTAATTATAAAGTCTGGACTATTTAAATAAAATCTATATGTATAAATAAAATTTTTTAAAGCCAAATAAGCGCTAGTAAAATCATTAATATTTCTAAATCTATTATTTACATATTCGCTCATTGCGTTTAAAGCAAAAATCTCATCTGAAGCTACTTCCTTTAATAAACGATATAATTCTGTTTTTATTAAATAATCAAGATTTTCTAAATTATTATTCAATTTTAAATAATAAACAACTTTATATAATATTCTTTTTATATCATTAGGTTTTAAATTTAAAAAATCAAATTCATCTAAAATCAATGTTACAGTCGATGATGACTTTAACGCATCATAAAGTTCTTGCTCGGTCATTTTTGCGACTTTATCATGACTTAAATTCATAAAAATCACCCCTATTGCCTATATATTCTAGCAATTTAAAGTGATTTTGTAAAGTTCATGTTTGCTTTAAGCAAATACATTGATTGATTTTTATACATTAGAGTATATCATAATAGATATTTTGCAGTTAAGTTATATTCACTGTTATGGTCTTCTTCAATAAATAATCCACTTTTGTAATTATGTTATGTTCTAAAAATAGTTCTATAAGACCAAAAAAACATTATCTATCCTTATTTAAAATTAATAATCATAGGATAAAATCTTAATCCATTGATACATTGCTCTTTACCAGTATCTATAAAACCTATATGCTTATATATTTCATGTGCATATGGAGAAGAATTAACAGTGAAAAAACCTTCTTTATTTAACAATTTAACTTTATCATATAGTTTTCTTCCTATTCCTTGTCTATGGTATTCTCCTTTGACAAAAAGTAACGCTATATGAGTAATATCTTTTGTTGCGATAACTCCCAACAATTTATTCTTTTCATTGAAAGCGCCATAAAAATCTCTTGCTTTTACCCAGTTTATATCATCTATAGATTTTTTAAATTCATTTATACCTTCTTCTGTGTAATCAGGTGCTTCAAACTCTAGAAAAACTTCCCATACCAATTCTAAAGCTTCTTTCATTTCGGTTTCTTTTATTTCTCTAATAATCATTATTAATATCTCCTTTCAAGTACCGTGATACTTTCGCAATGACATGTATTAGGAAACATATCTACAGGAGTTATTTCTAGAACATTATAAAATTCATTAAACATTTTTAAATCTCTAGCCAATGTTGCAACATCGCATGATACATAAATTATTTTTGATGGTGCTATTTTTAAGACTGATTCTATTGTCTTTTTATCCAATCCAACTCTTGGCGGATCGACAATTACAAGATCTATTTTTTCACTTATCTTTGTTAAAAATTGATTAGCATTTAATGCATAAAAGCAAATATTGTCAACTCTATTTATTTTTTTATTAATGTTTGCATCATTGATTGCTTCTTCATTTATCTCAATTCCATATACTTTCTTTGCTGATTTTGCTAAATAAATACCTATTGAGCCAGTACCACAATATAAATCTAAAACAGTCTCTTTGCCAGTTAAATTGGCATAACTCTTTACTTTGTCATAAAGTTTAATTGCTTGTTCGGTATTAACTTGAAAAAATGCTGATGGTGAAATACAAAAAGTAAAATTATTCATTTTTTCATTAATTCTTTCTTGACCAATTTTTAAGATATAATCATTACCTTTCTTTATGTAAATTGAATCAAAACCATTTATATTGCTCACATTTAAGTCTTGATCTGTTTCAATAATAAGCATTTTTTGTGATACTTTTTTTGATGCCCTAACTATAATGTTTTTAACAACAGATAAATCAAGCTTTTTTATTTCGCTTATCAAATCATTAATATCTTGATTACATATTAAACAATTATCAATTTTAATAAATTCATTTGTTTTCTTTTCAAAAAAACCAATATCATTTTTAATATGAAAAGTTATTTTATTGCGATAATTAAAAATATTATCTGCTTTAATAATTGGATTAATAATTGGAACTAATCCAGAAAATTTGTTTATTGTTGTTTTAATCTTATTTTCTTTAAAATCTAATTGTGATTCATATTTCATATGCATTAAATCGCAACCACCACATTCCAAAAAATATTTACATGATGGGGTAATACGTTCACTACTTTTTTCAAGAAATTCAACAGCAATAGCTTCTGAAAAATGTTTGTTTTCTTTAATTAATTTGATTTTTACTACTTCATTAATTAAAGCATTTCTTACAAAAAATACTTTGCCATCTATTTTTGCAATTCCACGTCCTTGAAAATCTAAATCACAAATTTTTACTTCTTTCATTTAATCACCATTTTAATTATAACAAAAATAAAGATACATTGGTATCTTTATCTTAAAACATAAATTTGGTAACCATAGGCTTCACTGCCTGTTCTTCCTGTATCATGACCACTTATCATAAAACGAGAAGTGTCACGATCCATTCTTTCTAATAATCCATCATATGAATCAATTATTAGTAAATCTTGTTCAGTTAAACTATTAGCAGATGTTACAGATGCTTTATAACCAACTACTGTGACATAATGCCTAGAAGTTCCTTTTTTATTACCATTTACTTGAAGAACTAATGGTTGACCTTGATTAATTACTTCATATATTTTTCTTAAAATGACTTCTTTGCTATCATCTACTATACCTTTGAACATTGCAGCATGCATATACGACGCTCCATCAGGAGCATTCATTTTTTCCAAATCTGTGCCATTATTAAGCATATAAGCATGATAATAAGCAAATGCTAAACAATAATCTGGATAGGTTGGCGGATGATTTTGAGCAATATTTAAACTACTAACTAATTTAGCAAAAGTTACTACATCATTTTTGGTCGAAACTAACTTATACTCACTAGTATCAATTACTAATGAACTTCCGGATGGTCGCCCTGAAGTAGTTGTTTCTTGCTTGATAGTAACATCACATTTTGTTGTTGATTCATTCCCAACTATATCTTTAACTTTGACACTAACTTCTTTTACTGCTTTATCCAATTTATAGGTACTTGCTGTTATATATCCAGTTTCCACATTATCTAAAATATATAAATATCCACTAATGCCTTTATTATCTGTTGCTTTAACCTCGATTTCGGTATTAGAACCTTTAACTATAGCTGAGCAAATTGCTGACGGCGGAATGCTATCAATAGTATTGATTTCAATTTCTTTAATATATTCATTTTTATATCTATCATATATTCTAAATTTATAAATAGTATTTGCTGTTGCT
>CACXGO010000001.1 GCA_902767245.1 uncultured Erysipelotrichaceae bacterium | reverse complement strand
TGTTTATTCAAATATTTTCGCTTTTCAGCTAAAGTTACTAATAACCAATAGTGTAATAAACGCGTTAAAATCTTCAAATCAGCGCTGTGCAAAATGATTATATTATTAATTAGTCAAATAGTCAAGTTTTTTATTTATTTTCTTTTGTTTTTTCTTTTTTTTCCTTATCAAGTAACATTGTATAAATTTCATTTATTTTATTAGAGTCAATTCCATTTCTTTCAAGTGACTTTAAAAGTTGCTCAATAAATACCTGTGGCAATAAATTTTTAATAGCTATTAATAAATTAAAGTATTTTTCATCTTTTGCATTATTTAAAACAATAAAACCAAATACTTCTCCAAATCTTTTCAACAAATAATTTGTTCTATTTATTTCATATAAAATATCACTTTTTAATGAATCATTTAAAATTTCAGGATATAACATTTCTACATGAAAACAAGATTGCGTCATATCGCTACAAAATAATGGATTTACAAATGCTAAACGATATTTATATTTAGAATTATGTTCTCTTTTTAAAAAATCAATGTTTATTTCTTCATCAGCAATTGCTTTAATTGAATATTCGTTGCATAGTTTACCATCATTAGGATTGCAAGCATTTAATATTTTGTTCATACGATATAATATACTTTCTTCCATTGTAAAATTAAATGCCCAAAGAGCTTCATCTAATTTGGTGATTGATTTTTCATTTAAACTTTTCAAAACATATCCTAAGGAATATGGATCTTTTAAAATAATAGCAACACAATCTTCTTCTTCTAATAAAAAATCTTGTAATAAACCACACATACTTTTATATTCATTAGAATCTATTGTTTTTTCGTTTTCAATTGTTTCTAATTTATGTAAAACACTAATAATTCTTTTTTCAATTTCATATAATTTTTCAAAATTATTATTATCTTTATGTAAAATTTTTGCCATATTTTTAATTCTCCATTCTTTTTTGTTTTATAAATAATTCTTTTTCAATTTTTGAAATGAGTTTTTCATCTATTTGAGCATCATCTTTTAAGTACTCTTTGGCCTTTTCTATTAATTCATCTGACATTTGTCCTCTTAAGAAGGCCAAGTAATCCATATACAAACTAAGATCCTCGTCTTGATTAGATGATATTAGATAGAATAATTCAATAAATCTTTTATAAAGGTATCTATCCTTTTCTTCCCGACTATAAATATCATATTTATTTGAATTAATCATATTGATATCAAAATTGGTTTTTATTAATTCGTGGCATAATTCTGGCATCATAAATGCATATTTATATTTTAAAGCTTTATTGTTACTACTTTCTAAAAATTCTACTGCATATTTACAATTTAATAACTCATAAACCAAACCACCTTGATATTTTTTAAATAGTTTATATACTTTAGGAATAGTGGCTTCTTCATAATCAAATGAAAAAATTGAAATTGTTTCATCAATTTTATTAATATCAGCATCTAAAATATTAGCTATACAACAGTTTAAATTTTCTTTATTTTCATAAAATTTTTTAAATAGTTCTTCTTCTTCTGATAAAAAATCACTTAAAAGGCCGCATAAACTTTTGAATTTTGCACTATTATTTCCATCAAGCTGCTCAATTCTAAATAGAGTATCTAAGGTTCCACTTATATTTATTTCAATATTTAATATGTCCTTAATATTTGTCATAAAAAAAGCCTTCTTTCTAGGAAAAATATTTTATCATAAAAAATAAATTAATCAATATTAAAAAAAATCATCAAAAATATTTAAAAATGTGATAAAATATAATTAATAGTAGAAAGGTATTGATAATGTGGATAATAATACTTTAATTATAATAACAATAATTGGTGTCACTATAGCTTTAATTATCGCAATTATTTGCATTTTGCGCCATTTTTATAATAAAAAAATATCTGAAAAAATTGAAAAATTAGATATTGAAAAAAATAGTATTGCATCTTTACCAATTACACCAGAACTTGCTAAAATAGAAGCATTTCTAAAAAATGATAAAATTGAGGAAATGTACAAAGAATGGCAGGGAAAATTGGAAGAAATTAGAGAAAAAGAGATTCCTGAAATTAATGATATGCTACTTGATACTGATTATACTTTAAAACAAAAAGACTATAAAAATATCAATCTAAAACTATCAAAATTAGAAATAGCGATGTATAAAGTAAAGTCTGATTCTGAAAATTTGTTAAATGATATTCGTTCTATTACTTCAAGTGATGAAAAAAATCGTATTATTATCACAAAATTAAAAGCCGACTATCGTGATTTATTGGCAAAATTTGAAGATGGTAAGCAAGATTATCGTGATATTGCACCATCAATTGCAGTTCAATTTGAAAATATTAATAAGCGATTTGAACTTTTTGAAAAAGCGATGAGTAAGAATGATTTTGCTGAGGTCACTAAAATTCTAAGAGTAATTGATGAGATGTTAAAACATATGGCTGTTGTTTTAGATGAAGTTCCATCAATAGTTTTGCTTGCAACTGAAATATTACCAAGTAAAATTAAAGAATTAAAAGCGACTTATAAAAAAATGACGGATGATAATTATCCTCTTGATTACATGAATATTGAATATAATATCAATGAAGCAAATAGTAAGATTCAAGATATTATTACTAGATGTAAAATGTTAAATTTGGAAGATAGTTTGTTTGAACTTAAAGTTTTAAGCGATTATTTTGACACGACATTTGCAGATTTAGAAAAAGAAAAAATTAATCGCGAAAACTATGACAATATTAACAAAATATATATTGCTAAATCAGCAAGAACTAATAAAATTGTTAGCGAAATGTTTTCAAAAATTCCTGAACTTAAAAAAAGTTATAATCTATCAGATACTGATATTGAAATATTTTCAAATGTTCGTGATGACTTAAATACATTAAATGAAGATTATAAACTTCTTATGAGTTATACTGGAAATCATGCCTTTGCTTATTCACAATTGACTAAGGAAATTGAAAATTTAATTGTGCGCTTGGAAAGAATTGAAAGTCATTTAGACTTATCAATGGATTCAATTGGTAATATGAAAGAAGATGAAGGAAGAGCTCGAGAGCAGTTGAATGAAATACTTGAAATTTTAAAAGAATCATCTAATAAAATGCGTGATGTAACTTTACCGGTGACTCCAAAATCTTATTATGTTGAAAGAGATGAAGCTGCATCAGCTGTTAAAGAAATTGTTCGTGAGCTTGAGAAAAAACCAATTACAATTGCAATTTTAAATACGCGTGTTGATACTGCTCGTGATTTAGCTTTAAAATTACTTGCAAAAACTAAAGAATTAATCAAAAATGCTAACTTTGCAGAATTTGCAATTGTTTATGGCAATAGATATCGCAATAGTGTTGAAGGGTTGGATAAAAATTTGACCTACGCTGAAGTTTTATTTAATAAAGGTGAGTATCGAAAATCATTGGAACTTACAATTAACTGCCTAAATCGTATTGAACCAGGCATATATGAAAAATTAATTAATTTATATATTGCAAACAAGTAGAAAAAGTGATTTACTTTTTCTCTTTTTTTAGTATAATTTATCTAGGTGATTTGTGTGGATAAACTAATAATGATTAAATATGGTGAATTAACTACTAAAGGTGATAATAGAGGAACATTTATAAAACTACTAGCTGAAAATATAAAAAATGCAATGTCCGATTATAAATTGAACATTACATATGACTTTTCTAGAATGTTTATTGAATCAAATATAATTGATGATCATTTTATAAAGAAATTAAAAAATGTTTTTGGAATCCATAGTTTTGTAATTTGTAAAAAAATTGTTTCAGATTTAGATGTAATAAAAAATGAAGCATTAAAATTGATTCAAGAAGATGATTTTAAAACTTTTAAAGTTGAAACTAAAAGATCAAATAAGAAATTTCCTATTCAAAGTATGGAAGTAAGTCGTTTAATAGGAGCACACATTTTAAAGAATACTAATTCTAAAGTTGATGTTCATAATCCTGATATTGTTTTGAACATTGAGATCAGAAATGAAATGACTTTAATATATACCAAAGAAATATTAGGGTCTGGTGGTTATCCTGTTGGAGTTCAAGGTAAAGGCCTTTTAATGATTAGTGGTGGAATCGATTCACCAGTTGCTGGTTATTTATCATTAAAAAGAGGAATTGCATTAGAATGCCTTTATTTTGAAGCTATTCCACATACTAGTTTAGATGCAAGAGAAAAAGTAAAAAAATTACTTAACATTTTAAATGAATATTCAGGTAATATAAAACTATATATTGTTCCATTTACTAAATTGCAAGAAGAAATCTATAAAAATTGTGATCCTACCTATAATATTACAATTTTAAGAAGAATGATGTATCGTATTGCAACTGGTTTTGCTAGAAAAAGAAATTGCAAAATTATTATTAATGGTGAAAATATCGGTCAAGTTGCAAGTCAAACATTAAATAGTATTTCAGTTATCAATAATGTTACTAATATGCCAATTATAAGACCGGTTGTTTGTTTTGACAAAAGTGAAATTATTGAGCTTGCAAAAAAAATAAATACATATGAAACTAGTATTCTACCATATGAAGATTGTTGTACTATTTTTGTACCTAAACATCCAGTTATTAATCCTTCTTTAGAAAAATGTGAAATTGAAGAATCAAAACTTGATTATGAATTACTAGTAAAGGAATGTATAAATAGTATATTTAAAGTTGAATTAAATGAAAATTTCAAAGAATATTTGTAATATATTTCCAAGTATTTTATAAAGATTTCATCTCACAATAATAATGCGGAGGTGAAATATTGAAATGTAAAAAACGAAGTAAAAAAGAATGCAATGATTTGATGAAATTGGAAATATCACAGGAACTTTGTGAAAATTTAGATAAAACCATAGGTATGACTGATGGAGTCATCGGTGGTAAGAAAGATATACATGTAAAATAAAAAATACTTGGTTTATTCCAAGTATTTTAATTTGCAATTGCTTTATTAAAAGCATTTAACACGATTTCCCATTCATCTTTATCAGAAATGCCTAATAAAGAAAAATCAGTCTCAGTCTCTTTGAGTATTGAAATATATGCTTTAATCTGTTCTGCATCAACAGGTTCTTCAAATGTATATACAATATATTCTTTATCCGGGTATTCATCTACTGTAAAAATATCAATAACTTTAATTGTGTATTTGATACCATTTTCTCCTGATACTATTAGTTCATTTTCCATTTAAATCCCTCAATTCTTTTATCTACTTTCACCTTTGTTTGGTAAAATCCCTTGATGTAATTCTACTATTTCTCTAGGAAGTACAAGTTCTGTCCCACCAATAAGATAACAAGATTTTTGCTTTAATCTTTCATATACTTCTTTTGTATTTCTCTTGCCAATTATTTTTTTATCTACTTCTCTTAATTGATTCATTACATTTCTAAATTCTTTTCTATATTCTCTTTTACCATCTATAATACCAATATTTTTAGCTCCAGCAATAATTCTTTCTCTTTCTTGAATTGCTTCATCTATTTTTTTTACATCGCTTTTCTTTAATTTTTTTCCATAGAGGTCTTTTTCTGCCTTTTTTAATTTCTTTAAATTTGTTTTATATTCTCTATAATCAGTGCCTTGATCAATTTTTTCTTTTAATTGATGCAATTTTTCTTTATCATCATTGATATAATCAGCTTTAAATTCATTATTTAAAATAGTTTGATTTCTGTTGAATTTTAACCTGATAATTTCTTCTTTTATTGTAAAAGATCTTTGTCGTTTATCAATAGTTCCACTTTTAGAACTTAATCTAACTATCCTATCACTCAATTTATCAACTTTTTTAATTGCTCTATCTATTTTAAAGATTTCATCACCGTATTCATGAAATCCTGCTAATAGTTTGATTTTACCATTAATATTTGCAATTCTTTCTGATGCTTTTTTTTCAGCTTTTAGAAAGTGCTTATCTGAAACACTATTATTTGAGTTTAATATTTGCGCTTCATTATCACTAATTTCCATATTTGGAAATTCTGGGCCCAAATCTAATGACTCAATATCATCTGTTGGAATTTCAATTGAATCAAAATCTAAATCATTCATTTAATTCACCACTTTCAAACTTATTTTTAAAACTGTATGGGGACCCATCAATTTTAAAAATGTCTAAAACTATTATTTTCTATTCACTGATATTTAAAGTTTTCCTTGTTTCACACACTAATCTATTCTAATAAAATTATACGAAAAATTATGCATTTTGTAAATAAAAAGATAAAATCACTATATGATTTTATCAATTAACCCATACTTTTTAGCATCTTCTGCATCCATAAAATTATCTCTTTCAGTATCTTTTTCTATTTTTGATAAGTTTTGCTTAGTATTTTTAGCTAAGATTTTATTTAATTTTGTTTTTATTTTTAAAATTCTTTCAGCTGCAATTTTTATTTCTGTTGCTTGTCCTTTAGCACCTCCTAATGGCTGATGAATCATTATTTCACTATTTGGTAAAGCATATCTTTTTCCTTTAGCACCAGATGAAAGTAAAAATGCGGCCATACTAGCTGATTCTCCAATACATATGGTTGAAACATCACTTTTAATGAAATTCATTGTATCATAAATCGCCATTCCGCTTGTAATACTTCCACCAGGAGAGTTTATATAAAGACTTATGTCATCATGATTAATTGAATCTAAATATAACAATTCTGAAACAATGATATTTGAAAGATTATCATCAATTTCACCAGTCAGCATAATTATACGATCTTTCAAAAGCCTTGAATATATGTCATAAATATGTTCACCATTTTGATTTTTTTCAATTATGGCAGGAATGTTCATATTTATCATCCTTTCTTTAATAGAATATACTATAAAAGTTAGTAATATACTCAAAAAAATGTGACAAATAATCATATTTTTGATACAATTATATAGATAAAGAATAAGGGTGATTATTATGGAAAGAATGGTTAGAGTTAACTTTCGTGATAAAGTTTTAAGAGAATATCCGGCAGGAACAAAGTTTAAAGATATCGCAGCTGATTTTGCAGAGTATTTTAGTTATAAAATTTTAATTGCAAAAGTAGACAATGAACTTACACCTTTAGAAAGTGTTTTAACTAAAAGATGTGATATTGATTTTTATGATCGCTCAAGTATTGTTGGGAATGGTATATATTCAAGAAGTTTGCAGTTTATTTTAATTCTTGCGGTTAGAAGACTTTTTGGTCGTGATGCTAAAGTGATTATAGAGCATTCTATTGATAAAGGGGTTTATTGTGAAATAAAAAATGCAACAGTTGATAAAAATGCAATTAAAGAACTAACCAAAACAATGAAAGAAATTGTTAGTGAAGATCTAATATTTACTAAAGTTAATGTTTTACGAAAAGATGCAATTAAATATTTTAAATCGGAAAAACAAGAAGATAAAGTTCATGTTTTAAAATATAATAGCAATACCTTTGTTAATTTATATCGAATTGATGATTTATATGATTATTTTTATGGTTCTTTAGCTAATTCAACATCATTAATTGATGATTTTAAACTAGATTATATAGCTGACAATGGCTTTGTATTGAGTTCTCCAACTATTTATAATCCAGAGTTTACTTATGATTATGTTCATCATAAAAAATTGTTTAATAAATTTAAAGAATATAGTGATTGGGGCAAGTGCGTAGGTGTTGAAAATGCTGCTGATTTAAATGAATTTGTATCAAGAGGCGAATATGGTGAATTAATTCGCTTAGCAGAAGCATACTATGACAGTCAACTTGCAAAAATTGCTGAAGAAATCTATGAAAATAGAAATGACATTAAAATTATTTTAATAGCTGGGCCATCATCAAGTGGTAAGACTACAACAGCAAAGAAACTTCAAACATATTTAGGAAGTAAAGGAATTAAAACTCATCCAATTGGGATGGATGATTATTATGTCAATCGTGTTGATACACCAAAAGATGAAAATGGCGAATATGATTTTGAATGTTTGCAAGCAATTGATATTAAATTGTTTAATAAACATTTATCTAAATTATTAGATGGTGGAAAAGTTGAACTTCCAGAGTTTAATTTTGTTAAAGGTGAAAGAGAATATCATGGAAAAACAATATCTTTAGCTAAAGATGAAATAATTATTGTTGAAGGAATACATGCTTTAAATGATGAATTAACTAGTGCAATAGATAAAAGAAATAAATTTAAAATTTATATAAGTCCATTAACACAACTTAATATAGATAATCATAACCGTATATTTACAAGTGATACTAGAAGACTTAGAAGGATAGTTCGCGATAGTCGTACTCGTGGATATACAGCTGAAGAAACTTTAAAAAGATGGGCGAAAGTTAGAGAAGGAGAAGAAAAATATATTTTCCCATTTCAAGATTCGGCAGATACTATTGTTAATTCGGCAATGATCTATGAGATTGGGGTTTTAAAGGTATATGCGGAACCTTTGCTTTATTCAGTTCCTGAAGATAGCGAGGTTTATCCGGAAGCAAGAAGATTAATTAATTTTTTAAGAAATTTCTTGCCAATACCAGCAGATCAAATACCAATAAACTCAGTATTAAGAGAATTTGTAGGTGGAAGTTGTTACGAATAGGAGGCATAAAGATGATAAAAGTAGCAATTAATGGTTTCGGAAGAATAGGGCGTTTAGTATTTAGAATAATGGAAGAAAATCCTAACTTGGAGGTTGTTGCAATAAATGATTTAACTGATCCAGCACAACTTGCATATTTACTTAAGTACGATACTTCTCATCGTACTTATATGAAAGACGAAATAAGTTCTGATGAAGAACACATTATTGTAAAAGGAAGAAAAATTCGTATTTTTGCAGAAATGGATCCTAGAAATTTACCTTGGAAAGAATTAGGTATTGATGAAGTATTTGAATGTACTGGTAAATTTACGGAAAAAGAAAAAGCAATGGCTCATATTGAAGCGGGTGCTAAAAAAGTAATCATTTCAGCACCTGCAAAAGGAGATTTAAAAACAGTTGTTTATAATGTAAATCATAATATTTTAGATGGTAGTGAGGAAGTTATTAGTGCAGCCAGTTGCACAACTAACTGCTTGGCTCCAGTTTTAGATGTTTTAGATCGTACTTTTGGAGTTGAAAGAGGATTTATGACAACAGTTCATGCATACACTAATGATCAATCAATATTGGATGTTGCTCATAAAAAAGGTCATATGGCTCGTCGTGGACGTGCAGGAGCTGCTAATATTGTTCCTTCATCAACAGGAGCAGCAACTGCAATTGGATTGGTTTTACCTAAACTTAAAGGAAAATTAGCAGGTGGAGCCTTAAGAGTTCCAACAACAACAGGTTCAATTGTTGATTTGACTTTAAAATTAAAGAAAAATGCGACAGCAGATGAAATAAATAAAGCATTTGAAAAAAATCAAAATGAAACTATAAAAATCACATATGATCCAATTGTTTCAAGTGATGTTATAGGTACTCATGAAGGTGCTATTGTTGATGGATTACTTACTACAGTTTTAGATGATAATGGAGAACAATTAGTAAAAGTTACAGCATGGTATGATAACGAAATGGGTTATAGTGCTCAAATGGTTCGTGTTGCTGAATATTTAGGTCGAAAATAATGAAAAAAAATGGATTCACACTTATAGAAACAATTGGAATAATTATTGTTATAGCGCTTATTGCAACTATTACAATTCCAATTATTATTAACACAAATGATAGAAATAGGGTAGAAGAACAAGAAAAAGCCGATATTATCGCAGTTCTTGATTACTATTTTGATGCTCATACAGATTTAAAAAATGATTTAAAAACTAATGGTCAAATTACTGTTGAAGGCACAAATTTAGTAAATGAAGGTTATATTCATGAGGTAAATTATTATAAAATAATTATAGTAAAATATAGTAATGGTACATATGAACTAGAGAAAGGTTAAAAATGAAAAAAAGTATAAGAGATTTTGATTTAGAAAATAAAAAAGTAATCATTCGCGTTGACTTTAATGTTCCAATTAAAGATGGCGTTATAACTGATGATAATCGTATAGTTGAAAGTTTAGAAACAATTAATTATGCCATAGCTCATAATGCTAAAGTTATTTTATTTTCCCATCTTGGGCGAGTTAAAGAAGAAGCTGATTTAGCAAAAAATGATTTAAAACCAGTAGCTAAAAGATTAGAGGAGTTATTAGATAAAAAAGTTGTTTTTGCAGATAGAACAAGAAATCTAGAACCATTTGTTGAAAAATTAGAAAACGGAGATGTTTTACTGGTTCAAAATACAAGATATGAAGATTTAGAAGGTAAGAAAGAAAGCGGAAATGATCCAGAGCTTGGAGCTTACTGGGCAAGTTTAGGCGATATTTTCATCAATGATGCTTTTGGAACATCACATCGTGCCCACGCTTCAAATGTTGGCATTGCAACACATTTAGAAAGTGGGATAGGTTTTTTAGTTGAAAAGGAATTAAATGCTTTTGAACCAGTCTTAACTAAACCTGAAAGACCATTTACGGTTATTTTAGGTGGTGCCAAAGTAAGTGATAAAATAGGTGTTATTGAAAATCTTGTTACAAAAGCTGACTATATTTTAGTTGGTGGTGGAATGGCTTATACATTTTTAAAAGCAATGGGAGTAGAAATTGGCTCATCTCTATTAGATACAGAATCAATTGATTTTTGTAAAAAGATTTTAAAAAAATATAAAAATAAAATTATACTTCCTATTGATCATATTTGTGCATCCGAAATAAGCGAAAATGTAAAACCAATTGTGACCGAAACTATAAAAGGAATAGGTTTAGATATTGGGCCAAAAACAATAGAATTATTTAAAAAATATCTTGAAACAAGTAAAACAATAGTTTGGAATGGACCAGTTGGTTATAGTGAAATAGATAGTTTTGCCAAAGGAACTAAGTCTTTATTAGAAATTGTATCAAAAACGAAAGCTTTATCTATCATAGGCGGTGGCGATACAGCTGCTGCAGCGATAAAATTTGGCTATAAAAACAAGTTTAGTCATATTTCTACAGGTGGTGGCGCTTCTTTGGAACTATTAGAGGGTAAGAAATTACCTGGAATTGAAATAATTAAGGATTTTTAAAATCCTTTTTTTGTTGCAATTGAATATATATTTTCTAGAATGGTGACTAGAAAATATGATAAATACTAATGATTTTTATATATGCATATATATAACAAATAAGTTAGAAAAAAAGATTGGACTTTTTAAATATAAAATAATTAATGAATTAACTTTCTCCTTTATTGGCATTGATAATGATTATGTTGCAATAAGAAAATATTCTGTTGATAAAAAATGGCTTAAAAATGTTCATTTTTTTGAAAAGGTTAATAAGTATATTGTTACTGCTAAAATTATAGATTGTTATGAGTTTAATGTCTTTGTAAAGATGACTCATTTTGAAATTAATAATATGACTGATATTGCTAAATTGATGAAATTTGTAAATGAATATTTTAATAAAAATAGTAATTATAGCGTTAAATATTTAAAAATTTGAATCAAAATTATATTGTAAACTTTAATTAAATGTATTATTATAATTACGTGGGGGGAGATTAGCAGTATGGATAGAAAAAACAACTTAAAACTTTTAGTATCCAAAAGTTGTATTGAACTTGGGAAAAAAGTTAATCAAAATTTACAATTAATTAGAAAAGATCAAATAGATCGCATCGTTGAAATGGAAGAACCAACCTTTGGCAATGGCGAATCAAAAGTTGTCTTAAAAGAAAGTGTACGTGACGCTGACTTATTTTATTTGACGGATCCAAATAACTGGGGTGTCACTTATGAAATGTTTGGTATTACAAATCATATGTCACCACAAGATCACTTTCATAATATTGTTTCAACAGTAAGCGCAATAAGAGGACATGCCGATAGATTTACAGTTATTGAATCAATTCTTTATGAAGCAAGACAACATAGAAGAAAAGGAAGAGAATCATTAGATTGTGCAATCGCCTTACAAGAGCTTGCGGATTTAAACGTTGATTGTATTATGACAATTGATGCTCATGATCCAAACGTTCAAAATGCTATTCCAAATACGCCATTTGAAAATTTGTATCCTTCACATTACATTTTAGAAGAATTTTTAAAACATGAAGACATTAATTATCGCAAAATTATGGCAATAAGTCCTGACACAGGAGCAACAGATAGAACAACATATTATGCCAACATTTTAGGTTGTAAAATGGGAACATTCAATAAACGTCGTGATTATAGTAAAGTTGTTAATGGTCAAAATGCTATTGTTTCTCATGAATATATTGGTGGTTCTGTTAAAGGTAGACATGCATTTATTGTTGATGATATGATTGCATCAGGAGGATCAATCATAGATACAGCAACCCGCTTAAAGAAGATGGGCGCTGATAAAATTTATTTTGTTGCTTCATTCTGTTTATTTACAAATGGTATTGAAAAATTTGATAGAGCTTATGAAAAGGGCTTATTTGAAGCAATATATACAACAAATGGAACTTATATTCCAGCAGAGTATAAAACCCGTCCATATTTAAGAGTTGTTGATGTTTCACCATATTTAGCAGAAGTAATTGATGCTATGAATAAAGGTGAATCAATCAGTGAGTTATTAAGTGGAACAACGAAAAAACTTGTTTTAGCTCAAGAAGTTGCAAAGAGAAAAAAACAAAAGTAAGAAAAAATCTTACTTTTTTTCATATATTTAAATGGTGATAACATTGTTAATACTAAAAGGTTTCATTATTGGAATAGGTAAGGTTTTACCTGGAATAAGCGGATCTTTACTTGCTATTTCAATGGGAATATATGACAAAATTATAAGTTCATTTAGTAATTTTTTTGATGATGTTAAAGAAAACTTTGTCTTTTTAATTCAAATTTTATTTGGTATTACTTTAGCAATAGTATTTGGATCTAAAATAATTTATTATTTAATCAATAATTTTTATATAGTTACGATGTTTACTATATTTGGTTTTATTTTAGGAACAATTCCTTCTCTAATAAAAAAAACAAAGTATAATAAAAAAAATATTATTATTTCAATAATATCTTTTTTAGCAACATTTTTTTTAAATTATTTTTTTAAAATTAACATAAAGATAATTCCTTTAACAACTATTTTAATTGGAATTATTGAAGCATTTACTTCAATTGTACCTGGAATAAGTGGAACGGCAATTTTTATTAATTTAGGAGTTTATAATGATATTTTAAAAAGTATAAGTTCTTTAAATTTAGAATTTTTAATATTTTATATTATAGGAATTTTGTTTGGTTTAATTGTTTTTTCAAAATTAATAAATATGCTACTTGAAAAAGATGAATCAAAGTTTTTAAGTATCACTAATGGTTTAGTAATCGCATCACTTATTTCAATTTTAAAAAACTGTTTAAATGGATCTTTAATTGAATTAATTATTGGTTTTTTATTTTTAATCATAGCTTTTTTTAGCACTTATTTAAAAACTTAAGAGCAATTTCTTTATCATCAAAATGAATTTTTTTATCACCAATTATCTGATATTTTTCATGACCTTTTCCAAGAATTAATAAAATATCATTTTTAGCTAACATTTTAATACCTTTTTTTATAGCATATTCACGATTATGGATGATTTCATAATTATTACTATCCAAATTATAAGTAATATCTTTAATGATATCTAATTCATTTTCTTTTCGAGGATTATCATTTGTAAATATAACAAAATCAGAATTTTTTGTTGCAATTTCACCCATAATAGGTCTTTTTGTTTTATCGCGATTTCCACCACAACCTATAATAGTTATGATTTTATTGGGTTTAAAAGTTTTAACATTTTTTAAAACATTTAAAACAGCATCAGGAGTATGAGCATAATCAATTAAGACATATTTATTATCTTTATTTACTAATTCCATACGCCCAGCAGGAGCTTTTAAAAACTTTGTTTTTTCCATAATTTTCATAATATTAAATCCATATTTATTTAAAACAATTAAAGCTGCTATATAATTATAAATATTATAAAGACAAGGAATATTTAATTGAATATGATATTTTCTATTTTTATGAATTAAATTAAATTCGCTTTTTTGAAGAGAAAGTTTATAATCAAGTAAGCGATACTCACCATCTGTACCATATAAAACATTATGATTTTTTTTAAAGATAAAATCTTTAAAAGAGGCATCATCACTATTGATAATGGCATATTTATTGTTTTTAAGGCTGTTAAAAAGCCTTTTTTTAGAATCTTTGTAATCATCTAAATTGTGATGAAAATCCAAGTGATCGTGTGTTAAATTAGTAAAAATACCATAATCAAATTTAATATTTAAAACACGATTAAGTTTTAAAGCATGACTACTTACTTCCATTACAATAACTTTAATATTTTTATTGATGCACTCTTGAAACATGTTATATAGATCAACTAAATCAGGAGTAGTATTATTTAATGGCTTGATTTCATTATTGATATAAAAACCAATAGTACCAATGTAAGCACATCTGATGTTGAGCAAATTAAAAAGTTCATAAATAAGATAAGCGGTTGTTGTTTTACCATTAGTTCCAGTTATTCCAATTAAAGTTATTTTATTTAGTTCACTTTTAAACTTTTGATATAAATAATCAGCTAAATACTGTCTCGTATCGTTTACGATGATTGTTTCAACATCATAAATCTTATCTTCATTTATAATTTTATTAGCTCCAGCTTTAATAGCATCATCAATATAATTTCTGCCATTATCTATTGCGATAAATGTGTCACCTTTTTGAATCTTTCTGGAATCATCTTTTAGTTTCATTTTATTCACCACTTTAGTTTATGACTTTTCAAAATAAGTGTTAATTTAGACATTTTTTCATATTATTAAATAGAGGTGAAAAAATGAAAAAACCAAGTGTTTTTGCAAATAAAATTGATCATAAATTAAATAATAATGAAGAAGTATTTACTTCTTATCAAGAAAAAAAAGATGAAGTTCGAGGAATGTCTGAAATTGATGTAAGGAAAAAATTGAAAGAAATTTTTAATTCACCAAAATATGTTTATAAAGCTGAAACAATTATAAAAACTAAAAATGGAACTTTAGAAAAAACAATTGTAGGAATGAATAGTAACCAACTTTTAACAATTGATAATGGATTTATAAATATTAATGATATTTTAGATATAGATTTTAAAAATTAATGCCTTGTTTAAAGAACAAATGTTTGTTATAATGATTCTAGGTGAATCATATGGTTTTAAAAGATGTCAAAGGAGTAGGACCAAAAAGTGAAAAAGTTTTAAACAAACTTGAAATTTTTACTCCGGATGACCTTATAAATTATTATCCGTATCGTTATGAAATAATTGCTAGAAGCGATTTAAAAAGCCTAAAAGATGGTGATAAAATTGTCATTGATGGTGTATTAGAATCCCTTCCAACAATCTTTTTCTTTGGACGTAAGGATCGTATGAATTTTAAACTTAGAACAGCATCAAATCTTTTTAATGTGACAATTTTTAATCGTGGTTTTTTAAAAAACAAATTAAAAATTGGTAGTAATATTTCTGTTATTGGGAAACTTGAAAGAGGTCAAATTATTGCAAGTGATCTTAAATTTGGTTTGCTTCCAGATAGACCCAAAATAGAAGCCGTCTATCATACCGTTTCTGGCATAACAGGTAAACAAATTGAAAATTTTATTAATAATCTATTTTTTCAAGATTTTAAAATAAGTGATTATGTGCCAGAATTATATGCACAAAAATATGGATTTTTATCCAAAAGAAAAGCTTTAGAGTTAATTCATTTTCCACAAACTTTAAAAGATATAAATATAGCAAGTAAGCGTTTAAAATATGAAGAAGCATTTAAGTTTATGTTTAAAATGAATTATTTAAAGTTGAGTGCCAAAAAAAATGATGGCTTAAAAAGAAATGTTAATAAAGAAAAAGTATTTGAATTTATTAATAAGCTTCCATTTAAATTAACAATTGATCAAGAAAAAGCAGTTGAAGCTATTTATGATGATTTAACAAGCGAAAAAAGAATGAATCGATTACTTCAAGGGGATGTTGGTAGTGGTAAGACTATAGTTGCAATAATTGCTTTATATATTAATTATTTGAGTGGTTATCAAGGCGCATTAATGGCCCCAACTGAAATATTAGCTAATCAACATTTTATTAATATTGAAGCCTTATTTAAAGATTTTGGGGTTAAAGTCATTTTACTTACAGGTAATACTAAATCTAAAACAAAAGTTTATAAGTTACTTGAAAATAATGAAGTTGATATCATTATTGGAACTCATGCTTTAATTAGTGAAAAAGTTAACTATGCCAATTTAGGTTTAGTTATTACAGATGAACAGCATCGTTTTGGCGTTAATCAAAGAAGTAATTTAAAAAACAAAGGGAAAAAGCCAGACATTTTGTATATGAGTGCAACTCCAATACCAAGAACTTATGCTTTAACTTTATATGGTGATATGGATGTTTCATCGATTAAAACAGTACCCAATGGTAGAAAAGAAATAATTACTAAAATTAAAAATACAAAAGAAATTAAAGATGTTTTAACAATGATGTTAGATGAAATAAAAAAGGGGCATCAAATATATGTAGTTGCACCATTGATTGAAGAAAGCGACCGAAGTGACTTAACTAATGTTGAAACACTTTATGAAAATTTGGAAAAAGCATTGGGTAAAGTTTGTAAACTAGGACTTTTACATGGTAAAATGAGTGTCAAAGAAAAAGATGAAATCATGAATAAATTTAAAGAAAATAAAGTTCAAATTCTTGTATCAACAACAGTTATTGAAGTTGGTGTTGATGTCAAGAATGCGACAATGATGGTTATATTTGACGCTTTTCAGTTTGGACTTTCTGCTTTGCACCAATTAAGAGGCCGAGTTGGAAGGAATGATTTAGATTCATATTGTATTTTAGTTTCTGATCACGAAACAGAAAGATTAAGAATTTTAGAAAAAACATGTGATGGTTTTAAAATAAGTGAAGAAGATTTTAAACTTCGAGGTAGTGGAGATATTTTTGGAGTTCGTCAAAGTGGAGATATGGCTTTCAAAATACTAAATATTAAGAATGATTTTGATATTTTAAAAGCAGCTAAAGAAGACAGTGAAGAATATTTAAAAACCAAAAAATTAGAAAATTTTGCAAATATTGTAGATGAAATGCAAGAGGGGATATCTTGACTTTTAATAGCATTTTATTTATAATTATAATGGCGTGTGAAACACGCTAGCACTACTTACGACAATTAGTGAGAGTGCAACCAAAACCCCCTGAAGGCGGAGTAATTTATTTACTCCGTCATTTTTTTGCTATTTTAGTTAATCATAAGTATCCATATTTATATTTTTTGATTTTGTTTCATTGAGTATTAAATTAACATTTGTAAAATATGAAGTTATTTTTAATTTTTTATTTTTGTCACAAAACTATTTTTTTATCAATGTCTATTCTAAAGTAGTAATTCAAGAATTGCTAGTTTTTAAATTTGACAAAAAATTCCTTTAATATATAATATTTCAAGAAATTGAGGGGTTTTTATGGAAAAAATAGGCGGAAGGAAACAATTCTTTAATATTTGGGAATTTAATGAAGGATTAAAGTTGCTTAATACTGATCCTTACGAATGTGAAAGAAGACTAAAAATCTATTTTGAAAAATATCCGAAGGATTATAGTGGTAAAACTGATTATATAATGTTACTAATTAGACTTGGTAAACTTGATGAAGCAGAAATGATATATAATGCTACTGAAAAAGAAGTAAATGACAATGCTCATTTTTTATCAACATATAAAAAATACGATGTTTTTAGACGCAATATGCTTTTATGTAAGATAAAATTATTATCTTATCGTGAAAAATATCAAGAATTGTTTCATCTATATGTTAATAGTCAGGAAATATTAGACGATGCAGATTTGGCAAGATATATATCATCTTATTGTCGAAAACAACTTGATCTTCTTGCACCTTCTGAAAAAATTGATAGGGGATACTTATATAGTCAAATTGTTGAATATAGTGAAGCAAGATTTTTGGAACATATAAAAAACCATATGGCATCTTTTAATAAAGATTCAGATATTTTTCATTCTGCTTTATTTTATGAAGGTTTTGATATTGTAGAAGTTGTAAAAGAAGTAAAAAAATATATTCCTTCTGATGATAGATTATTACCGGGTTATTTTGAGGATCTTTATTTTTTTAAATATGATAATTGTGGAAGACATAATGGCAAGCCAGTTAATTTTTTTGAGGTTCATTGTTTTCATAACACTCAAAATATGATAACTATGTATCCAATAGACTATGGAAATAAGCCAGTTGATTTAAATTATATGGTAACAAAAGAAGAAAAACCAGTTGTAAAAGTAAATCAGATAGATAGGTTTAATGCAAGATATAATCGCAAGCAGGTTTAAAGCCTGCTTTTTATGTGTTATAATGTCTCTAGTAGAAAAGAGTGGGAAAGTGAAAAAAATAACGAAGAATAGCAAATCGTATTATTTTGTATTTGGATTAATCGCGGCAATTACAGGATTAATTTTGTATCCTTTATTTGATATTGTTTATTGCAAATTTATAACAAATTCAACATTTGTTTATTCTGCAAAAGAGCATATTGTTGAACCTTTAACACTTGCTATAGTATTAACTATAGTAGTATATGGTATAGAAAAGAGAAAAAAATAGTTATTTATTGTGGTGAAAACATGTTTAAAGGAAATTATGGTTTTTTTGATTATAAATATAACATTATTGGATATAATGGGCAGGATTATGGTAGCTTAGCTCAATATTTGTATCTTATAATATCAATTATTTTGCTTGTATTTTTACTTATTGTATTAAGAAAACTACCAAAAAATAAGATTCTCAATATAATAAGATTTGTGAGTATATTTCTAATTCTGTTTTACATAGGTAAAACAACTTGGGAATCAATATATGATATTAAACTTAATGGAAAATTTAATACAGGACTTTTACCATTTGATACTTGTTCAATTATTATGCTAGCTGGACTCTTAGCTGGATTTGCTAAAGGAAAAATAAAAAAGACAGCGGAATGTTGGATTGCAACTGGAAGCATTATTGGTGGAGTGGGAACAATGCTTTATTTAAATGCTTTCAAGTATTATCCATTTTTATCATTTGGAGCTTTTTATTCAATGATATGGCATTTCCTAATGGTTTTTCTTGGACTTTTACTAATTGTAACAAATTATGTTGAGATTAATTTTAATACCGTAAAAAAAGGATTTATTTTTCACTTTTTGATTTCAATTTTTGTGATTCCAATTGATTTTATTTTTGATTTTGATTTTATGTTATACAAAAATCTTGGAGGAATTCCAATATTTGAAGATTTTGGCTCAATCTTAATCTCAAAGGGACTTGGTTTTATTAACCCTATTATGATGCTTGTTTTATATTTCTTAGCATTCTCATTAATAATTTCCATTCCTATGTTAATAAAAAAATTAAGAAAATAGTAAAAAATTGATGATTTGTGATATACTTTAATTATGGAGGAGAATTTATGAAAAAGTATTTATTAACTTTAATGGTATTTGCTTTAATGTTTACTTTAACTGCCTGTGGTAATGGTGAATCAAGCAAAAATAACGAAAATAATAATAATGTAGAAGAAAAAAATGGTGAAGGCGAAACAAATAAGGCATCATCAACTACTGATGATTTTGAATTTTATTCAGACAATACTAAACTTGTATTTCAAAGTGGTAATAGTAAATTAATATATTACTATACAGGTGATACTGTTACAGCTTACCATGCTTATATTGATTATGAAAACGCTGCAACTGCTAATTATGCATTAACGTTATTGCAAAAAGATAAAGATGAAACAATTGATAAAATGTATACAAAAGGCAGATATGTAGTTGTTGAATATAACAAAAGTGAATATGAAGATATGTCAGTTAATGATATAAGAACAGCTTATTCATACTTAACAGAATTAAAGAAAGCTCAATAGAGCTTTTTTTGTATCAAAAAAATAGTTGCAATTATTGCTAAAACAAAATATAATAAAAACTAAAATTAATTGGAACGAAAGTTCCTTTTTAGGTGTTATAATAAAATTAGATAATACTTTTTAAAAGAATATGGAGGTACTTATGAAGGAGGAAATAAAAGAACTATTAAATTCAAAAAAATTTAAAGAAGCAAAGATATTATTAAGCGATAAACAAATTGTTGATATTGCTGATAGTATTAAAGATTTTGATATTGATGAAATTGCCAAAATAATTCGTTTAATGAATAAAGATATGGCAGCTGATTTATTTTCAGAATTACCACTTTCTGTTGAAACTGAACTTTTATCTAAATTAACTGATAAAGAAGCTGTATTTTTGATTAATGAAATGTTTGCTGATGATGCAGCTGATGTATTAGATGAAATGCCAGCTAATATTGTTAAGCGAATTTTAAAAGAGTGTGATAAAGATACAAGAAGTGATATTAATCGTTTGCTTAACTACCCAGAAGATTCGGCTGGTAGTGTAATGACTGTTGAATATGCGGAACTAAAAGATACTTTGACAATTAAGCAAGCAATTAGCAGACTTCGTAAAGAGATTGATGAATATGAAACCGTTAATGTTTGTTATGTCGTTGATGAACGAAGAAAATTAATCGGGCATATTAGTCTTAAAGATATTTTACTTGCAGATAGTGAAGATGTAATTGGCGATATTGCAATTAAAGATACAATTTGTGTTAAAACAACAACCGATCAAGAAGAAGTTGGGAAATTATTTAAAAAATACGACTTAACAGTTATGCCAGTTGTTGACTCAGAAGACCGTTTAGTTGGGATTATCACAATTGATGATGTTATGGATATTATGGAAGAAGAAGCAACCGAAGATATCGAAAAAATGGCTGCTATTTCACCTTCAGATAAACCATATTTAGAAATAACTGCTTGGCAGACATGGAAAGCAAGAATTCCGTGGTTACTTTTACTTATGATTTCGGCAACATTTACTGGTCAAATAATCAGCAAATTTGAAAATTCGCTTGCTATACTTCCAATCTTGACTGCTTATATTCCAATGCTTATGGATACAGGTGGTAATGCTGGTAGTCAAGCATCAGTTACAATTATTCGTAGTCTTTCTTTAAACCAAGTTAATTTTAAAGATATTGGTAAAGTTATTTGGAAGGAGCTTCGAGTTTCAATTATGGTTGGATTTACTTTAGCAGTAGCTAATTTTGCTAAGTTAATTCTAATTGATCAAATGCTACTTCATAATTCAGCAGTTACAATGAAAGTGGCGGGAGTAATCTGTCTAACAGTATTTATGATTGTTGTAGTTGCTAAGTTTATTGGTTGTACGCTTCCAATTTTAACCAAAAAACTTGGATTTGACCCAACAGTAATGGCAAGTCCGTTTATCACAACCATTGTTGATGCTTTGGGATTAATTGTTTATTTTCAAGTAGCAACTCATTTACTTGGAATATAAAAATGACTTAAAAGTCATTTTTTTCTTTGATTGTAAAAAAAAGAAAAATAATATATAATTAAAATAGAAAAATGCTTTGAGGAGGTAATCTATGTATATATGTAATTATTGTAATCGAGTTTTAAAACAAGAATATGAAAAATGTCCGGGTTGTGGTGGAAGCTCATTTAAAACTAAAGCTTTTTTAGGTGAAACAATTATTAAAGAAACACCAAAAGGTGGATATAAAATAAATGTTGAAAACTATAAGAAGTCACTTAGAATAGCTAATATATTTGTTATTATTGGAATAGCATTAATTGTTATGCCATCAATTTTTGTATTACCATTTTTATTATTAGGGATGGGAGAAATTATATTATTTATTCCATTTGGAGCAACACTTGGTTTAATTATGTTTGGCATTGCTTTCAGTAATAAAAGAAAAGTAAAAAAATCAATGAATAAGGCAATCAAACTCTCTAAAAATGGAATGCTCGTAAAAGGGATGCCATATAAAGAAGTAAATACAGGCACATTTGTTGGTAACAAATATTATAAATGTATAGAAGTTAAATTTAAAAACTCAGCTGGTATAGAAATACCACTTTATAGTGAAACTAAATACGATGCAGATATTAAAAATCCAGAGACAGTTGATTTGCTTATAGATCCAAATGATTATTCAAATTATTTTATTGACTATGAAATATATTAGGAGGTAATTTATGTATATATGTGAATATTGTGGAAGATATTTAAAGAAAAAATATGATAAATGTCCTGCATGTGGTAGTACAGCTTTTAAAAAAGTTCAAAATATTGGAGAAGTTGTAATTAAAGAACCTCCGAAAGATGGGTATAAAGTAAATTTGAAGAACTTTAAATATGAAAAGAAAGGTCATCGCCCAGGAACTATTATAGGACTTTGGGTTTTAGGATTTGGTCTGGTTTTTTGTAGTATATTTGCCTATGTAGGATTAAAAGCATCAGATGAAAATACTCGTTGGTTTGGTTATATATTTGTTGCATTTGCAGTATTTGCTTTTATCTCAATACTAAAGACGGCATTTACATTTTTTAGAGAATCTAAAAAAATAATTCAAGGATCAAATAAAGATATAAATAAAGTGAAATACCTAGCTAAAAATGGAATGCTTGTTAAAAATCTAAAATATCAAATTAAACCAGTAAAAGGAATGATTCAAGGAGATAAAACCATATATAAAATTCAAGTAATATATGAAATTGAAAAAGGTAAAACAAAATGTTTTGAAAGTGAACCCAAGTATTTAACCGCTCTTGGACGTGATGATGGAACGGTTGATTTATTAGTTGATCCAAATGATTATTCAAATTATTTTGTTGATTTTGAAATCTATTAAAAGTGATAAAAATGAAAAAAGGATATTTAATTTTAATAGTAGTTTTAATAGTTGCTTTAATTACAATTTTGATCTTAGAAAAAAGTAACAAAAAAGATTTGAATAAATATGATTTTAAGATTTATTTTTTCAATGCTGGTAAAGCTGATGCAATTATTTTATCTAAAAAAGACAAATACATTATGATTGATACTGGTGAAGAATCTTTAGGTGAAGAAATTTTAAATTATTTTACTCAAAATAATATAAAAAAACTAGATTACTTAATTATTACTCATTTTGATAAAGATCATGTTGGAAGTGCATCTAAAATAATTAATAATTTAGAAATAGGTGAAATTTTACAAAGTAATTATCCTAAAGATAGTAAATATTATGATAATTACATAAATGCTTTAAAGAATAAAAATGTAGAAGCCAAAGTTATATCAGATAATTATGAAATAAATATTGATGATATTAAAATTGTTGTTAATGGGCCTCAAACAATTTATAAAAATAATGAAAGCAATAATTCCTCATTAATTACAAGTATCACTTATAAAAACAAAAAGTTTTTATTTATGGGTGATGCTCAAAATGCTAGAATTAAAGATTTTTTAACTATTAATAGTGAAACATATGATTTTTTAAAGCTTCCATATCATGGACATTATTTAAAAAGTCTTGATGATTTATTTAAAACTAAAGCTATTAAATATGCTATTATAACTTCAGCATTAAAAGATGATAAAACAATTGAATTATTAGATAAATATAACATTAAATATTATTTAACAGGAAAAGGGAATATTACTTTATATACAGATGGTGAAGATATAATAATTAATCAATAAAAATCGTTTTTTTAAACGCTTTTTTATTTTAATTAATCTAAAAATATTAAGTATTTAATCAAAAACATGAATTTTTTATATCAAAAATTCATATTTTAGTCTTTGACAGTACTTCTTGTTTTTGGTATAAATGATAAAGAAAAGGGTTGATTTTATGTTAGAAATAAAAAATATTAAAAAAAGTTATCATATTGGTGAAAATCGTCAACAGGTTTTAAAAGGAATTAATATTAATTTTAGAAAAAACGAATTTGTTACTATTTTAGGTCCATCAGGCTGTGGTAAGACAACATTATTAAATATAATTGGTGGTCTAGATAAGTATGACGAAGGCGACATAATTATCAAAGGTTTATCAACTAAGAAATATTCTGATCATGATTTTGATTCTTATCGTAACTATCATGTTGGTTTTATTTTTCAGAATTATAATTTAATTCAACATCAAAGTGTACTTGCTAATGTTGAGATTGCTTTAACATTATCTGGGATTTCTAAAGAAGAAAGAAAAAGAAGAGCAACTGCTGCCTTAATTAAGGTAGGATTAGAAGAACACTTAAATAAGAAACCTAACCAATTGTCTGGTGGTCAGATGCAAAGAGTAGCTATTGCTCGAGCTCTAGTCAATAATCCAGAAATTATATTGGCTGATGAACCGACAGGAGCACTTGATTCTAAAACAAGTGTGCAAATTATGGAAATTTTAAAAGAAATTGCAGTTGATAAATTAGTTATAATGGTAACTCATAATGCTGATATTGCAAATACATACGCTAGTCGCATAATTGAATTAAAAGATGGAATGGTTATTAATGATACTAATCCATACGAAAGTGCGATTGAAGAGTTTAAAGAAAATAAAGTAAAAAGAACATCGATGTCATTTTTGACCTCATTATCGCTTTCATTTAATAATTTGTTAACAAAAAAGGGAAGAACGTTTTTGACTGCTTTTGCAGGTTCTATTGGTATTGTTGGTATTGCTTTAATTCTTTCCCTTTCAAACGGGGTTAATGATTATACCGCGAAAATAGAGCGTGAATCACTTGTTGATTATCCACTCACATTTGAAAAAATAAATTATGATTTATTTGGTTCAATAAAATTAAGATTTAACGATGAAAATGATAAAGAATGTCCAACTAATAGTATTTGTTCTGAAGATGATATTATTAAAGAAACAGTTTATTCAAGTGAAAAAGGTCTTATTCATAAAAATAACTTGAAAGAATTAAAAAAATTTATTGAAAATAGTCATGAATTTCAAGAATCGGCTATTGCAATAAATTACGAATACGCTTTGGACTTGCAGGTTTATAATAATGATTATTATAAAGTTGATCCTGGTGAATTTGTATTAAGTAATGCTAGTATTTTTAATAAGCTTTCATTTAATGAAGAAAAATATGAAGTTTTAGCAGGAACATTACCAAAAAATTATGATGAAATTGTATTAGTAATACCTAAAAGCAGAGTAATTAAAGACTCAATTATTTATTCATTAGGTATTAAAGATCGTGAAAAAGTTAGTAGCGATTTAGAAAAGATCAAAAAAGATGAAAATTATCGTGTTCCATCTAGTAGTTACTCATATGAAGACATTTTAAATAAAACCTATAAACTTATTTTAAATACTGATTATTACAAAGAAGAAGATGGAACTTTTATAGATTATTCAAGTAATCAATCATACATGAAAGATAAAATTGATAATGGGTTAGATATTAAAATTGTTGGTATTTTAATAGATTCTGATGCATCAGATACATATATTGGATATAAAAATGATTTAATTATATATTTAATTAATGAAATTAGTAAAACAAATATTTATAAAAAGCAAATTGAAAATAAAGAAGTAAATGCTTTAACTGGTGTTAAATTTGATGGGCTTACTAATAACTATGAAAACTTAGCAGCAACTCTTGGGATTTATGAATTAGATGATCCATCAAGTATTAGTGTTTATCCTAAAGATTATGAATCAAAACAAAAAATTGTTGATTTAATAAATAATTACAATAAAGAAAAAGAAGAAAAGGAAGAATACGATTTAGTTATTAATTATACTGATTTAGTAAAATCTTTAATAAATGGCGTAACTAAAATAATAAATGTTATTTCAATTGTTTTAATTGGGTTTGTTGCAATTAGTTTAGTTGTATCATCAATTATGATTGCAATAATAACTTATATAAGTGTTTTAGAAAGAACAAAAGAAATTGGAATACTTAGAGCAATTGGGGCAAGTAAAAAAGATATTAGACGAGTATTTATGGCGGAGACAATTATTGAGGGAGCAATTGCTGGGACTTTAGGAATTGGAATTGCATTATTATTATCTATACCTATTAATTTAATTGGACAATCATTAATTGAGATTGATAATATTGCTAAATTACCAATTGTAAGTGCAATATCATTAATATTATTAAGTATTTTATTGAATGTAATAGCAGGTAGAATCCCATCAAAAATGGCTGCTAAAAAAGATCCAGTTGAAGCACTAAGAACAGAATAAAATTGTAGCTAATAAATAAAAAAAGTTGTATAATATTTTAGAAAGGAGTTTTTTATGAAAAAGAATTTTAAAATGATTGCTTTAACATTTGTGTTATTTGTTGGAGCACTTGTACTTGTAGGTTGTGGAAAGGATAAAGGAATTGTTGGTAAATGGGATCATAGTGGTTTTGTTTATACATTTAATGAAGATGGAACAGGTAATTATGATGCTTTAGGAACAAAAATGGAATTTACTTATACAATAAAAGATAATAAACTTTCAATTCTTTATACTGGTAATACCGAACCATTTGAAACAGAATTTAAAATTGAAAATAATGTTTTAACAATTAAAGATTCATTTGATGAAGATGTTAAATATGAAAGAAAATAAGCAGAAAACTGCTTTTTTCTTTGTAATTTCACATAATTTATATAAATTTTTAACATATTTAAATACTACAATAAAAAAGAAAGCGGAAATAATTACGCTTTTATGATAAAATAATTATAGTAAAGGAGGAAATATGAATAGAAGCTCAAAAAATATTATTTTAATTATAATTTTAGCTTTAGGTATTTTAGGATTAATTTTTACAATAAGCAGTGCCAAAAGTAATAATGAATCAAAAATACCTAGTATGGGTGAAAATATGATGGGAAATCCACCAGAGAAACCAGACGGTGAAAATATGATGGGAAACCCACCAGAAAAACCAGATGGCGAAAATATGATGGGAAATCCACCAGAAATGCCTAATACAACTAAAGAAACAAGTACCACAACATATTTGTTGTTGGGTTTGGAAAGCTCTTTAATATCATTAATATTATTTTATTTAGTAATGTCTAAATTTAATGAAAAATCATTTGGTGAAACATTTAAAACAACAAGTAAAATATTAATTTATGCTGTTTCGAGTGTGGCTTTGATTGTTGCTTTAGTGTGGGGATCTAATTCTCTTATTGGTAGTTCTAGTTCAAATATGAATAATCCAAATGGATCAACTAATAATAGTACTTCTTATAAAGGAAAAACTGAAATAAAAGAAGCAACTACTATTTCAAGTGGTAGTTATGAAAGTACTACTGCTGATGAAAATGCAATTTTAGCAACAGATAAAGTTGATGTTAATATTTCAAGTATTGAAGTTAATAAAACTGGAGATTCGGCTGGTGGAGATAACACAAGTTTTTATGGCACTAATTCTGCAATTTTAGCTAAATCAGGAGTTACTTTAAACTTAAGTAATGTAAATGTTACTACAAATGCTACCGGATCTAATGGTGTATTCAGTTATGGTGGGAGCGCTACAACTAATAATAGTTCTTCAGATGGCACTACTGTTAATATAAGTGATTCTACTATCGTTACAACTAAAGATAACTCTGGTGGAATTATGACTACTGGAGGAGGTATTATGAATGCCTCAAATTTAAAAATTACAACGGCAGGGACTTCAAGTGCTGCAATTCGTAGCGATCGTGGGGGCGGAACTGTTAATGTTGATGGTGGAACTTATAAAACAACGGGAAAAGGTTCACCAGCTATTTATTCAACAGCTAATATAACTGTTAAAAATGCTGAACTTATTTCTGAAGCATCAGAAGGAGCTATAATTGAAGGTAAGAATTCTATCACTTTAGATAATGTAACTTTAACTGATACTAATAATATTTTAAATGGTCAATCAACAACATATAAAAATATTTTCTTATATCAATCAATGAGTGGAGATGCCGAAGTTGGATGTTCAACATTTACAGCTTCAAATTCAACAATTATAACTAACAAAGGAGATACTTTATATGTTACAAATACAACTTCAACAATCAATTTGACCAATAACACCATCATTAATAATGATGCTACTGGCAACTTTTTAAGAATTCAAGCTGATTCTTGGGGTAAAAGTGGATCTAATGGAGGAATTGTAACCTTATTATTGAATAATCAAACTATAAAAGGAAATATTGTTGTAGATTCAATTTCTACTTTAGATATGAGTTTAACATCTTCTAATTTTGAAGGCGCAATCAATACTAGCAATACTGCTAAATCGATAAAACTAACTTTAGATAAAGACTCGAAGATAACTTTAACTAAAGACTCTTATATTAGTAGTTTAGATAACGCTGATCTTACAAATAGCAATATTAACTTTAATGGCCATAAACTATATGTTGATGGTAAAGCAATAAACTAAAATAAAAAAAGAATTAGATTAATTTCTAATTCTTTTTAGTTACAAGAGCTCCTTGGCAAATATCATTACGATTTATTCCATTTAATAGAAGTCCAACATTATCACCAGCAGCTGCATAATCAAGTGTTTTTCTAAACATTTCAATTCCTGTTACTTCGGCTTCAAAAACACTATTTATTAAAACTTTTTCACCAATGCTGATTGTTCCCGAATCAATTCTTCCGGTAATAACAGTTCCTCGACCGGTAATCGTAAATATATCTTCAACAATCATTGAAAATTCACCACTAGTTTGAGTATTTTGATTTTGCTCAAAAGCTTGATTCTCATATTTTTCTTCTTCTGTTTTAACATTAAAATTAAATAATTTGCTAAATAATCCCATATTATAGCCTCCATTTAAATTATAGCAAAAATGTAAAAAAAAATAAATGTGATATAATATGTTAAGAAAACGGGCGTAAATTCCAAGCAAAATTGGTAGTTAAAAACATTTATTTAAAGTAGAATTATAAGTGAAAGGGATGGATTTATGGAAATAGGAAGTAAAATATTAGAGTTAAGAAAGAAAAATAATATAACTCAAGAGGAACTTGCAGAGAATGTTGGTGTTTCTCGTCAAACAATTAGTAAATGGGAATTGGGTGAAACTTCTCCAGATTTAGAAGAAGCCAAAAAACTATCAAAAATTTTTAATGTTAGTTTAGATGAGTTGGTTGATAATGACATCAAAGAACTTTTAACAGAAAAAGTATCAAATACTGAAAAATTAGCAGGGCTTATTTTAAAAATAATAAAGATTTTTAGTATAGGGGCTTTAGTATTATTTATAGTATTAATAGCTCTTTGGGGCGTATTAATGTATAAAAGAAAAAATGAATCTGGAAGAATTATTGAAAAAACAATTATTTGTACTCTTCATGATGAAGAATACTCAATGGGTTTTAGATTTTATGAAGAAACAGGAAATATTATAGAAGCAGGTGGCGATGGATATTTTGATAATATAACAGGTGCTTCAAAATCTAATGATGCTTATGAAGCACTTGATAAAATTGATGCTTATGTTAAGGATCGTGGTGGCACTTGTAAGGTTGAAGAAAAGTAAGCTTTTATGGTTTGCTTTTTTTTGATATAATATATTTGGTGATAATATGAAAACAATTAAAAAAATATTTATTTTACTTTTAGCATTTATTCCAACTTTCGTACTTGCAGATACTGGACCTAAACCAACTATTAATGTCACTTTAAAAAATATGAAAGATTCAAATTACTTAATTGACTTAATGAGTGACTTTAGTAATAAAGAAAATTTAATAGATGGAATAGTTGAAAGATATAATGATTACAAAGAAAGAAATATTTATACTTATCATGAAGATAATTGGTATGCAACTGCAATAAGAGATTTTCTTTTGTGGGGAAACATTGAAGGCAATTCGACTCATGAACATAGTTTTACTTATTTTGGTGTTCCTAGTGAATTTAAAGTTATTATTGAATTTTCAGATGGAACATTAAAAGTATCAGAAAAAATTCAAAAAACTTCATTTAATTTTGATGTTACTATTGATGTTAATGACATGAAAGTAATTAGTAAAACTGAAGATAAAAATAGTGTCTGGAATTTTATTAAAATTATTGCTTTAACAATTGTGGTTGAAACTTTAATTGCATTTTTATTTAAAACTGGAAAATATTATTTTATTGCTGTAGTTAATTTAATTACAAATGCTTGTTTACAACTAGCAATGATGTATTTAGTTACTGTAAGTAATTACATTTGGTATTTTATTGGTTTTGAATTAATTGTTGTGGGTTTAGAATATTTGTTTTATATTAAAAATTTAAAAATTAGTAAAACTAAGATTTTAATATATACATTAGTCGCTAATTTAGTTACAGCTATTTTAACATTCATAATTTAATGGGGAAAAATGAAAAAGTATTTAGCGTTAATTTTTGCAATCTTAGCATTTATCATAAGATTTGTATATTTTTGGTTTTTAGATGAAATATATGATTCGATTTTAATCTTTTTCCCAATACCAACAATAATTGTTCTTCCGCTTGTCTCAGGTGCCATATGGTATGCTTTTAGTCGAATACCAAAAAATTGTAATTGGATTAATATAACAGCATGTGTAATTTCGGTATTTGCTTTAATCATGCATTTTATAATTCCTTTTCGTCTTATGAAAACAAAGTATGATTTAAAATTTCATGAAAAAGAAATGCTTGAAATAATTGAAAAAGTCAAAAACGACGAGTTTTCTCATGACGAATTAGGGAATGTTGATTTGCCTGATAATTATAAAAGTCTTTCTAATACTGGACAAGTATTTGTTACTAAAAATGACGAAGAAGGTCAAGTTATAATTTTTTGGATTTTCCGAGGAATGTTATCTGGTTCTGTAGAATTAATTTATTCAACTGGTGGTGAAAAATTAATAAAGGATAATGAAACTGGAATTGTTAGTATTGAAAAATTAAAAGAAAATTGGTATTATGTCCAAACTGATTATTAAAAAACTATAGATAATCTTTATAGATTTCTATAGTTTTTTCTTGAAATTTTAAAAAGCTTTTAGCAAAATTCAACTCATCTTTGGTGACTTCTTTTTCATAAGCTTTAATTTTTTTGGTCATCTCGATTGAGCCCATTGATATTCCTTTAATTAACATATCAGCCATTGCAGCATCGCTATTATCAGCTTCAACTTCTTTATTTATGCCCATTTTCGCCATCATTTTACTAAATGCTCCATTCTCTTTTATTTCGGCATTATCTTTTTCTAAATATTCTTTAGCAATGCTTGCAAATTTTTGATAATCTTTTAAAGTATCCTCTAAAGCTTTCTTAATTTTATTATCTTTTTTCTTTAAATCTTCAAGTAATTTTGAAGTTGTATATGCCCCCATTTCAGCATCTTTATAAATATGTAATAAAAGTTCATTTTTTTCTTTCATAATTTCATCCTTTCATTTATAATATGTCTTAAATATTAAAAATTATTTATGTTATAATGATTTTAGAGGTAATTTTTATGGAAAGATTAAATTACAGTATTAAACCAATGGTTGATGCTTTTAATATGGATGATTTTTTAAACTCAAACAAAACATCAAAAAGAAAACTAGCATTTTTACTTATAACAGGTAATCAAACCGTTTGTGGTTATACATTTAATTATGGAATGGGTAGTCATGATGGCGCTATTACTAATGCATTTAGAGACATTTATGGTTTAAAAAACATTGATACAGAAGGCGAACAATGTAGATTGGCAGATAAAATTAGTGAAAACTACATTACTGCCCATTTTACCAATGATCCAGATATTGGTGTTTTTTTAGCATTTTATTTGCAAAGATTAGATCGAATTAGTGCGGAAGAGTTTGAATTATTCAAGCAATTTTATGATAAATATAATGACACCATTTATGAATATTCTAAAGTTTGTGGTCATCCAATTGTAACTACTGTTTTACCAGAATTAAATGAACCAATCGTTGATGAATTTGGTTATGTTGGTGGTATTAATACTAAGACTTCAGCTGATTTGAGAGATTTGTTAGAATATTTAAAAAGAATTATTTCTAATTATAAAGTCTTACCAACTGATGTTAAAATAATTGGAGAAACTCATATAAAGAAAAGGTGACATAAAATGGAAAAAAGAGACTTATATGATGGTGAAAGAAGATTTACAGGAAGAACAATTTATAAAGGTGAAGATATTCCAAAAGGGATGCACATTTTAGTTGTAATAATTGTTATGCAAAATATTGAAGGGAAGTTTTTAATTCAAAAGCGAAGCATAAATAAAGATGGTAAATGGGCTTTAACTGGTGGACATCCTAAAGCTGGAGAAAGTAGTTTAGAAGGAATAAAAACAGAAGTTAAAGAAGAATTAGGTATTGATATTCCAAATCCGACTTTGTTTTATACCACTAAAGATGAAGATTCTTTCTGTGATTTGTATTATTTAAAAAAAGATGTTTCTTTAAAAGACTTAGTTTTACAGGAAGATGAAGTAAGTGATGCAATTTATGCAACCAAAGAAGAAATTGATAATTTATTTAATAAAGGAATATTTAAAAAAAGTCATTATTTAGTGTTTCAAGAATATTTAAAATATGCAAAGGAGGATAAAAAATGTCATGTGATGAAATTGAAGTAGTTGTTTCAGAAGATAGTGAAAGTAAGATTTACTATACTGAAAAAAGACTATTTAATCATAATAGCCCAGAATCATTAGAAGCATATAGAAATTACCAAAAAATGGTGTTTCTAGCACAATTAAATAATTATACAATTGTATGTCGACAAAAGACTAGGTAGGCGTTTATGAGTAAAAAGGTATTAAAAATAGTGAGGATGAAAATGCTAAATTGACTATCTATGTTGAACACGAAAATGATGCATTTGCTAAGATGGTAGAATTAAAGTGAATAAATAATATTAAAAAACTAGGTGACTAGTTTTTTTATGTTATAATTAATATAGGAGTGAAAAATATGAAAATACTAAAAATCATTTTATTTTCTTTGGCAATATTACTTTTGATTGCAACACTTGTAGTTTATTTAATAACAAGAAAAAAATTAAAAAGTGAAAATGAAATTTTAAAAGAAGAAATTGAAAAATATGTTAAAATTTATACTATTTTAACAATTGTCACAGGTGTTTTAAGTCTTGCTGCAATTATTGTTAATGTTATTTTTAAAGATAGAGAAATTATTGAAAAACCTAATTCTATTATTGGAACCGCCATTTTAGACATAAATCCTACTATTGAGCTTAAACTTGATGAATATTATGTAGTTAATGAAATGGTAGCTTTAAATGAAGACCCAAAGGAAATTGTTGATCCAAGTTTAAAAGGCCGTGAACTTGATGAAATAATCGATTTTATAAGAGATAGATTAGCAGAAGAAGAGCTTATTCCCTATGACGATGATCTACCTATTTTTCTTTGCACAACTGGTGATATTAATGTTTTTAAGATTGAAGAAAAAGTTCATGGTAGTTTTTCAAATCGAGATATTCGCACTTTAATTACTTCAATTGATAAAATCAATGACAAGGATATCAATTTGGCTAAAGAAAAAAATATAAGTGTTTGTAAAGCCGCTTACATAAATTCAATCATTGAGGAAAACAATGCTATTGAACTTGATTATTTACTTGAAAGTTCAGTACGTAATCTTCATGAAGCTAAAGAGATTGGTAGATATTGTGATAAAGGCTATTTTTTAGATGGTGACTCTTGTTTTAAAGAGATTGGTAGAGAAGAACCAAAAGCAGGTAAAGTTTGTACAGAAGGTTATAGCGAATATAATGGAAAATGTTATCGAGATGGTCATTTTTCAGAAACTGAGAAAGAAACTTGTTATGGCGACTACACCTTAAAAGATGGTAAGTGTGTTAGAAGCGAATCTTATAAAGCTGAAGGTGTATGTGAAGAAGGAGAATATGATTCTTCTTCTGATAAATGTCATGTAAAAACATATGCAGGTGATGCTACTGAATATTGTATGGATAGTGGTCGAACTTTATATGAACATAAGTGTTTAGCAACTAAACCAACCATTAATGGTGGATGTCTTGGAAAAGACGTCGTTTATAAAGGTAAATGTGTTAATAAGATAAATGACATGGTTAACTCTGACTGGAAATGCAAAAAGGGTAAAGTTATTGATCCTAGGGACAATATTCCAGAAGGAGGTTATAAGTGTTACCTTGAGAGCTATGTAAAACCAACATCATATAAATGCAATGATGAATTTACTTTGAATGGTAAAACCTGTTTATATTATGAAGAACGTAGAGCAGAAAAAGAACGTGTTTGTGAAACCGGTTATACTCTTACTAAAGATGGAAGATGCCTTAATCTTAAAGATTTTAAAGAAATGTCTGATGGACTTGTATGTGATAGGCCAAATGCTAGAATGAAAGATGATGTTTGTATTATTTATGAAAGAGTTGATGCTAAATATAGCAAATAAAAACGGATTTTTTAATCCGTTTTCTTTATTCCTATATAAAATATAATAATTGTTATCAAAGTAAATGTATGTGTTATGCAATTATGATTAAAGTTACCAATTCCTATTTTTAGGAATGTTGGAATTATTCCAATGAATTGAATGATTATTCCGATTAAAAAATAAAATTTATTTCGATAGTTATTTTTAAACATAAAGTAAATACTTATTAATACTATTATGATTGCATATATAATAAAAGTTATTATATAATTCCAATCTAACAATAATTCTATTATTAATATAATACTTATTAATATTGATAAAATAGTAATTTTTTTTAATTTTTGAGTAACAAATATATATAATAAAGTATTAAATGTAATTGTAAATAGCATTAATAGTATTACCCATAATAAATCGTTTATAGTTTTACTCATTTCTATTCCATGAATAATTACTCCTAGGAATGCATCTATCGATATAAATTTATAGAATAAATTCCATGTTTTATTTTTTATTCTAAATAGAATAATTACACTTGTAATAAATATTACCAAGTTAGTTATAGCTGCCATTAATTCATATCCAGTTGTCATACTATCACCTTAATAATTATAACATGAATAATATATATTTGCTTATTATTCACTATTATGATATAATTATTTTGTAGGTAGCCCACAATTGTGGGAGAACATTTAGATATCTAAATGTCTACAGTAATTGTTGCGACATTTAATTCAATTCTGAATTAAGTGTCATTTTTTTAATACAATTACTAGGTTAGTAAGAAGTAATAAAATGAGAGCAAGGAGCTTCAAAAACTTTAAGGTAAAAGTTTTAATTCTCATGCAGTCAAACCTCCTTTCTATTAAGAAGGTAGACACTTTTTTCTAAATGTTCTTTTGACATTATATTAAATCTAAAACCTACTATCAAATGAGTAAATCCTTAAATTTGCTCATTTTCTTTTTCAAAATTTTTAATTCTTTTTATTAAAAATAAAAATCTATTTATCTTTTATTCTAAATAGATTTATTTGCTTATTATTCGTTATTATGATATAATTACCTTGTAGGTAGCCCACAATTGTGGGAGAACATTTAGATATCTAAATGTCTACCTTTTGTGTTTTGACAGACATTTAATTTATTTCTAAATTAAGTGTCATTTTTTTATTACAATAATCATAAAGATTAGAAGTAATAAAATGATAGAAAGATACTTAAGAATTTTTATTACAAAAACTCTCTT